>NZ_JBHJTK010000062.1:0-33471 GCF_042267665.1 Streptomyces sp. NPDC056224 | reverse complement strand
CGTGCTGCTGCGCGAGGACAACCCCGGCGACCAGCGCCTGGTCGCCTACCTCGTCCCCACCACCGACACCGCCACCGGCACCGCCACCGGCACCGCCACCGGCACCGTTCTCGATCCGGCCGAACTGCGCGCGCACGCCGCCGCCCACCTGCCGGCCTACCTCGTCCCCTCCGCCCTGGTCCTCCTCGACACCCTCCCCCTCACCCCCAACGGCAAGCTCGACCGCCGCGCCCTCCCCGCCCCCAGCACGGCCACCACCCCCACCCGGGCCCCCCGCACCCCCCAGGAAGAAGTCCTCTGCGGCCTCTTCGCCACCACCCTCGCCGTCGACCACATCGGAATCGACGACAACTTCTTCGACCTCGGCGGCCACTCCCTGCTCGCCGCCCGGCTCACCGCTCGGGTCCGCGAGGAACTGGGCGTCCAGATCGGCCTGCGAGCCCTGTTCGAGACCCCGACCGTGGCCCTGCTGGCCGAACGGATCAACGCCGAGGGCGGTACCGAATCCTCCGACGGGCTCGGTCAGTTGCTGCCGCTGCGTACCGGAGGCACCCGTCCGCCGTTGTTCGCCGTGCACCCCGGAGGCGGCCTCGGCTGGTGCTACTCCGGCCTGGCCCGCCACCTGGACCGCGACCGGCCGCTGTTCGCCCTGCAGGCCCGCGGGCTCGACGGCGAGGGTGAACTGCCCGGCTCCGTGGCTGAGATGGCGGCCGGCTACCTGCGGCTGATCCGCGAGGTGCAGCCCGTGGGCCCGTACCACCTGCTCGGCTGGTCCTTCGGCGGCACGGTGGCCCACGAGCTGGCCCGCCAACTCCAGGAGGCGGGCGAGGAGGTGGCTCTGCTGGCGATGCTCGACTCGCACCCCACCGGACGCTTCCGGCACGCCGGGCGGCCCAGCGAGGCGGAGATCCTGTCGCTGGCAGTGGACGGACTCGACCTCGACGAGCTGGAAGCGCTCGCCGCCACGGCGGCGGACGGCGCGGACGTCCTGGGCGACGGTCTCCCCGGCGCCGACGCCGTGCTGGAGCTGCTGCGGGAGCGCGGCAGCGTGCTGGGCGGGCTGGACCCGGCGGCACTGGGCCGGCTGGTGAAGGTGACCGCCAACAACATCGCACTGGCCCAGGGCGAGCAGCCGGGCCGCTATCGGGGCCCCGTGCTCTTCTTCGAGGCCCTGCCGGGCCGGGGCGCCGACGGTACCCCGCTGGCCGAGCTGTGGGCCGCGCACGTGGACGGGCCGGTGGAGAACCACCCGCTGGACATCCCGCACAGCCGCTTCACCACCCCGGAGGCCCTGGCCCAGATCGGCCCGGTCCTCGCCGCCCACCTGCGCTGACCGGGTTCACAGGGGGTGGTGCGCCCGACCCCGGCGCCGGACGGACGCACCACCCCGGCGCCGCGCCGCACCACCCCGCACCACCCCGGACCGATCCGGCCCAAGCCGGCCCGGCCCGGCGCGACCCGATCCGGCCCGACCGACCCGACCGACCCGATCCGATCGGGCCCAGCCCGACCGGCGTGGCCCGACCCGACTGGCCCGACCCGACTGGCCCGACCCGACTGGCCCGACCCGACTGGCGTGGCCCGACTGGCGTGGCCCGACCGGGCCCGACCAGTCCAGTCCGGCTCCAGCGGATCCCGCTCGGCCCCGCCTGGCCCGGCCCGATCCGGCGCGACCTGATCCGGCGCGACCTGATCCTGCCCGACCTGAACGCTGCCGCTGCCGCTGCCGCTGCCGCTGCCGCTGCCGCTGCCCCGAACCCGAGCCCGCCGCTGCCCCGAACCCGAGCCCGACCCGTCCCGCCTCCCGCCCCGACCTGAACCGGGCCCCGGCCGCGGCTCCCGCCCCGACCTGAACCCGGCCCCGCCCCGGCCTGAACCCGGCCCCGCCCCGGCCTGAACCCGGCCCCGCCCCGGCCTGAACCCGGCCCCGCCCCGGCCTGAACCCGGCCGCGGCTCCCGCCCCGTCCCGGCCCCGCCCCCAGTTCCCGCCACGCCCCCGCCCCTGTGTCGTCCTCTCCCGCCGCAGCCTCCGAACGGAGCCCTTCCATGCCTCTGTCCCTCGCCCCGCCGCCCCTCGCGGGCCCGTCATGACCACCTTCGTGCTCGTCTGGGCGGGCCGGCTCGTCACCGCACTCGGATCCAGCATCTCCGGCTTCGCCCTCGGCCTGTGGATCTACCAACAGACCGGCTCCGTAACGCAGTTCGCCACCAGCCTGCTACTCGGCTTCGCCCCGGGCATGCTGGCGGCCCCGGTCGCCGGGGTCCTGGTGGACCGCTACCGGCGCCGCACCGTGCTGCTCTGCGCGGACGCGGCGGCCATGCTCGCGGCCGTGGCCATGGCAACCTCCCAGGCGACCGGGCACCTGGCCGTCTGGCAGGTGTACGCGGTCATCATCGTGGAGTCCTGTTGCGCGGCCTTCCAGTGGCCGGCGCTCGCCGCCGCCGTCACCGGCATGGTGCGGCCCGAACAGCGCGGCCGGGCCAGCGCGATGACCCAGACCGCCCTGGCCGGGGCCCAGTTGCTCGGTCCGATGCTCGCCGCCGTCCTGCTCGGCGCGGGCGGGCTGCGCGCCGTCCTGGTGGTCGACGTCGTCTCGTTCGCGCTGGGGCTGCTCACCCTGCTGCTCGCCCGTTTCCCCGAGTCGACGGGCCGCCCGGAGCATACCGCCAGCCCCAGGGAACGCCCGGGCTGGCGGGCCGAGCTGACCGAAGGGCGACGGCTGCTCACCGGACAACCCGGACTGAAACACCTGCTCCGCGTGGTCACCGTCCTCAACGCGGCCGAGGCCACCGCCACGGCCCTGCTGCTGCCCCTGGTCCTGGCCGCCACCCCCGAGGCCGAGCAGAACGCCGCGGTGGCCATGGTCAGCACCGCCGGGGGGCTGGGCCTGGCGATCAGCAGTGTCGCCATGTCCATCTGGTCCACCCCGCGCCGCCCGTTGCCCTGGGTCACCGCGGCCACCCTGGTCAGCGGGGTCGCGGTCCTGCTGGCCGGATTCTTCCCGCGCCCGGCCCTCCTGGCCGTGGCCGCCTTCACGTTCTTCCTCGGCCTGCCGGTGGTCACCAGCTGCGCCCAAGTGCTCTGGCAGTCCGCCGTGGCCGCCGAGGCACAGGGCCGGGTCTTCGCCCTGCGCCGCATGTTCACCCAGGGCGGCACCCTGCTCGGCTACCTGCTGGCCGGACCGCTCGCCTCGCAGGTCTTCAGCCCGCTGGTGGACCCCGGCGGACCGTTCGCCGCAACCCTCGGCCGGCTCCTCGGCACGGCCCGGGACCGCGGCAGTGCCCTGCTGCTCTGCTGCACCGGCCTGATCCTGGCCGCTACGGCCCTGGCCGGGCGCCGGCACAAGATCACCGCCCTGCCCCCGCCGCCCGCCGAGAGCCCGTCACCCGTCGAACGGGAGAGCGTGCCCAGCGCGGCCGCGCCCGCGGTCGCAACGGGCCCCCGAACGGGTCCCTGAGGGACACCCCGGCCGACCCGTCATCCGGCCGCGCGCACCCTGCATACCCTCGGTGGTGATCGACCTGCCCCGATCGGGCCGCGCCGCCCCCAACCACCGATCCGGAGTCAATGTGATCTTCCGTCCCACCACAGCGTCCGACCTCGACCGCTTCCTCCCGCTCATCGTCACCGACGCGGCCGGCGGGATGACGGCCGACACGTACACGGCTCGGCTCTCCGCCGGTGAGTACCGCCCCGACTGGACCTGGATCGCCGAGGACGCCGCCGGCGGCACGCCGCTGGCCCTCGCCGTCTGGTGGGGCGACCCGGACGAGGACCTGCCCGGCGCCCTCGACGGCGTGTTCGTCCGCGACTCGGTCCGGTCCGGCGCCGAACGCACCACCCTGGCAGCCGGGTTGCTCTCCGCCGCGCACGCGGCCTACGCCGGGGCCGGTGCGAGCGCCGCGCCGGAGTACCACCTCTCCCTCCCCGGTGACTGGCGCGACCGGCCCGACACGGTCGCGGCCGTGTCGTGGCGGCAGGAGGCCGCCCGGCGCGCCGGTCTCACGGTGCTCGTGGAACGGCTGCGCTACGAGTGGACACCAGGGACCGGTCTCCCGGAGCGCACCGGCCGTCTGCTCTTCGCCGCCGAGCCCGACGACGAGGTCTTCGTCGACCTGTTCCGCCGGGTCCTGACGGACACCCTCGACGAGGCCTCCCGGAAGGAGGCCGAGAGCATCGGCCCCGAGGCCCAGGCCCGCGAGGACGTCGCGTTCTACCGCGACACCATGCCCGGGGAGCGGTCCTGGTGGCGGGTCGCCCGGACCCCCGAGGGCGAGCCCGTCGGCTTCGGCCTCCCCTCCCGCAACCACGCCTTCCCCGTGGTCGGGTACCTGGGCGTGCTGCCGGAGCACCGGGGCCGTGGATACGCGGACGAGATCCTGGCCGAGATCACCCGGATCCTGGTGTCCGAAACCGATCCGGAGAAGGTCCGCGCCGACACCGACCTGGCGAACGCGCCGATGGCCGCGGCCTTCGAACGCGTGGGGTACCGCAACGACGCCCGCCGCCTGGTGCTGTCCGCCCACTGAGTGCGCCGGGCCGGCCCGTGGCAGATGGGCGGCGGCCGAGATCGTGCGTCTATCCGGTGAATATCCCCCCTCGCTTCCATGGGCTCCACGAAGAACCCCGTGGAGAAGGACAACCGAAAATGAGCACCGAAGAGTTGACCGCCGCTTCGACCGAGGCCGAGGCCCGGGCCGCGTTCCTGTCCCGGGCCGGCGGCCCGGCTCTCGGTGCACGCACGTTGCTGGACCGGGCGGCCGAGCTGCTGCCCGGTGTGGTCGACGCCACCTCAGACGTCGAGACGGCACTCAGCGAGCTGGCCGCCCATGCGGCGATCCGCCCCGCATCCGCCGCATCCGCCGTACCGGCCGCACCGGCCGCATCCGCCGCATCCGCCGCACCGGCCGTGCCCGCCGCACCCGTGGCCTGGGGCCTCGACCTCGTCACGGGGGCGCTGCGCCGGGTGCCCGTACCCGCCTCCGGCTCCCCGGTGGGCGTCGCGGCGGGCCTGACCTGGGTGAGCGCCCTCGAATCGGGGCTCGCCCAGCACTGTGAGGCGCTCCTCGCCCGCCGCGTCGGGGCGCCCGGAACCCGTGTGCCCAGGCTGTGCCTCGCCGGGGAGGGCCACGCAGTCCCCGGCGCGCTGCTGCGCGCCCTGGACGCCGAGGGCGAGCCCGTCGCGCATGACCTGTCCGCTCTGCTCTCTCTGCCCGCCTGCGCCGTCGGGATCGCCCGGCGCACGGAACCGGCGCCGGAACGGGGCCCGGCCCCGGAGCGGGACACTGTCGTCGCCACGGGGTCGACCCTGGCCGTTGCCGTGCGCACTGCCGTGGAGCGCGCCCTGTCCAGCCGCCGCGCCCGCGCGGCGGGACGCTCCGTCCCGCACGCGTTCCCCGCCATCGGCCGGGAACGGGAGACCGACGCTCCCCGGCTGCCTCCCTCCGCCCAGTGGTCCCACCCCCTGGACGCCCTGCACTCCCAGGGCCACAGCCCGGTCGCGGTACTGCTGGACCACGACCCCCGGGTGAGCGAGGTGCTGCCCTACCTGGTGCGGATCGTGCTGTCGGCGAAGTAGCCGCCGAGCCGCCGGAGCGGCCCGGGACGCCGGTCCGGAAGGGCGCGGGGGCATGGTCGCCTACCACCGTCGAAGACGGTGCACACGACGAGCGCAGCCACGTGACTGAAAACGTGATCTCCGATTGCGGCCGTTGTCGGGCGCGCTGAGACTGGTTCCGCGTCTGATCCGTCGAGCAACGAGTAGATGATCGGAGTGGACATGTCCGCGAATGGCTTCGCATGTGCAGCTGGTGCCCAGGACTTCACCGCCACCGAGTACCGAGACGACAAGAGGAAGCGCTGGGTCACCGTCAAGGGCACGTGTTCGTGTCAAACCCCGGGCTACACACTGACGTTGGAACTTACGAGCCCACCGTTCTCCCCGGACGAACTGCACCTGGACCTGACCGAAGACGCGCCCGACGGGCTCGTCACCCAAGTCATCACGCCCACGAGCGTGGAAGGCACGTTCGAGATCAGCGACGAAGTCGAGCGGGTCGTGATCCGCAACCGGAACTTCAGCGTACCGATCAAAGAGGGCTGAAGAGCTGAGTCAGCCTCACGTTCGGTCCCGGCCAGTTCGCACTCGGTCCTGTCGTCGAAGTAGCGCCGGGCCAGGCGCTACTTCGACGACGGGGCCTAGGACTGGCCGATCGGCAGGAGCTGGACCAGGCCGACCCAGTTGTCCTCGTCCACCTTGGTGTGGACGGCGCGGACCCTCCAGTGGCCGGCGGGCAGCGGAACCGGCGCCTGCGCGGGCAGCCCCCCGCCGGGATACTCGACGTCCAGTCCGGCACCCGCCTCGGCGGAGTCCATGAGCACGGCCGGGCCGTCCGTCACCCACGCGCCGCACTCCTCCCACCTGGTGGCGGGATCGGAGAGGACGGCCTCGGCCGCGGCCTTCAGCCCGGCCGCGGAGTCGGCGGCCAGCCAGCGCAGGAAGGCGCGGTGCTCGGGCAGGAAGCAGCTGGTGGAGGGTTCGTCCCCCAGGACCAACGCCTGCGCACCGCCCTCACCCACCGCGATCGCAGCGGCCAGATCGACCACCGCGCAGGCCCTGTCGTAGTCGTCCTCAGCGGTTTCGTCTCCTGCGGTCATCCCGCTGTCCGTGCACCCGTGCCATGCGTCCAGCGCCGAGACGGGAACGACGATCAGTGGGCCGCCGAAAGACTTCACCCAGCCGGGGGAGCCGGGGGAACCAGCGCCCGCAGTGGAAGAGGAAGAACTCATGGTGCCAGTGTGCCCCCGGCCACTGACATTGCGGCCTGTCGCCCAGCGCATCGATTCCCTTGCAGTGCGTGATGCCCGCATCCGCCCGCGATCCCGCCGCCGTCGAGCAGTGGCGGGCCGGGGGAGGGGAGCTCGTCGAGCTGTTCGCCCAGGCCCGCCAACGGCTCGGCGGCGTCGGCGCGTTCCGGCTCGGACCGCGCCCGACCGTCCTGGTCACCGCCCCCGAGGCCGTGCAGCACGTGCTCGCGCTCCATCCCGACCGGTACGTGCAGCGCTCGCACCGCGCCCGGCTGCTGATCGGCGACGGAGTACTGGCCGCGACGGGCGGGGCGTGGCAGCGGCGGCTACTGCAGTCCCCGTTCACGGGTCCGGGAATGCGCCGCTACGAGCAGCGGATCGCCGGGGCCGCCCTGACCACCCCGGCGCGCTGGGCCGGGTACGCCCGCACCGGGCAGGTCCTCGACGTCGGCGACGAGATGCGCCGCTTCGCCCTGGACACCATCCGGCGCGCCCTCACCGGACATCCCCTCGACCCCGCGACGGAGCGCGAACTGGCCGCCGTGCCCGCCGTGGTGGCCGCGCTGCCCAGCCTGCCCGCCGACGGCGCCGCCGCCCAAGGGGCGGTAGCCGCCGAGCTGGCCGCCATCGACGCCGTGGCGAGCCGCGCCATCGCCGCCGCCGGCGAGTGCGGGCCGGACCCGACGGCCCGGGCCTGCTGCACGTCCTGCTCGACGCGGCCGGAACGCGCCCCGAGTACACCGACCGGCTGATCCGCGACGAACCGGTCACCTTGCCGGTCGCCGGTCACGAGACCACCGCCACCCCCCTGACCCGGTGCTACCTCCCGCTGGACCGAAAGCCGCGGGCCCGGCAGCAGGCTCGGCGCCGGCGCATAAGGCTCCCCGGGCGACGGCAGGCCCTCCGGGCGTTCGTCCACGAGAGCCGCGCCTCTACCCGTCCGCCTGGATGCTGCCGCGCTGCGCTGCGCAGGACGACGTCCTCGCCGGGTGCGGGGTCGCGGCCGGCACCGGCGTGCTGGTCTGCCCGTACCTCAGGCACCGGGAGCCCGGCCCCCGGCAAGACCCGGGGCGGTTCGATCCGACGGGCGCCTGGCGGCGATCGTCCGGACGACGATCGGTACCACGATCGAGCGATCACGAACCGAGGAAGACAGGATTTGACGCCCACTGAGCGCACGGGGTGCGCCGGGGCAGGAATCACAGGTCGATCCCGCTCACGTCTCGTCACACGTCCGCCCAGGGCTTAGGGTTCCGTTACCTGGCCGGGTATCAGCGTGAAAACCGATGCCACTCCGCTGGAGGATGACTCTCTGTGTCGCACGTTTCACAAGCTTCCGTCACGACCCCCGACGGTGAGCCGGCCCCGCTCGTCCCCACCACGTACGGCGAGGTCAAAGGGTGGTTCTCGGCGTACGACCAGGTGCTCTTCGACTGGTTCCTGACACGTCAGAACAGCGGTGAGGGGCAGCCGGGCGACCTGCTGGAGCTCGGTGCCTTCATGGGGAAGAGCGCGATCTTCCTCGGACGGTACCTCCGGCCCGGTGAGGAGTTCACCGTCTGCGACCTCTTCGACTCGCCCGCGACGGACGACTTCAACGTCGCGGAGAACCGCAGCTCCTACCCCACGCTCACGCGGCGCGGCTTCGAGACGAACTACCTGGCCTTCCACGAGGCGCTGCCGACACTGATCCAAGCCCCCACCTCGGTCGTCGCCGACCGGGTCAAGCCGACGAGCTGCCGATTCGTGCACGTCGACGCCTCGCACCTCTACGAGCACGTCGTCACGGACATCGCGTCCTCGCGTCTCGTCGCGACCCCGGATGCCGTGGTGGTCTTCGACGATTACCGCTCCGAGCACTGCCCCGGCGTCGCGGCCGCCGTCTGGACCGCCGTGGTCACGGGCGAACTGCACCCCGTGTGCGTCTCGGCCTCAAAGCTCTACGCAACCTGGGGCGACCCGGCGCCCCACCAGGCGGCACTGCTCGCGTGGCTGGAGGAGCGCACCGACCTCTGGCACGGCGTGGACGTGATCGACGGCCGCCCCCTGGTACGCATCGGGGACCAGGGCGTGGTCGCGCCGGTGCCCCCGCAGCCGCTACACCCCGCGCCGGAGGCGGAACCGGCGCCGGTCCCCGCTCCCGCCGCCGCGCGCAGGCCCGGTGCCCGCTGGCGCAAGCTGGCCAAGGACCTGCTCCCGCCCGTGGTCACCCGCGCGATCGTCGCCCGGAACCGCCGTCGCAGGGGCTGACATCGAATGAGCTGACACCACACCCCCGGACCGGATCCGGTCCGGGGGAGGTGCGGCGCATGCGTGTCAGACGCCCCGGCGTACCCGGGCCGCGCGGCGGGCCTCGGCCTGCTGCCGGGCCTCCAGCGTCTTGCGGGACTCCTTGCCCCGGGCGACGGCAGGCCCTCCGGGCGCTCGTCCACGAGACGCTGCGCCTCTACCAGCCTTCGCCTGATGCTGCCGCGCTGCGCGGCGCAGGCCGACGTCCTCGCCGGGTACGGGGTCGCGGTCGGCACCGGCGTGCTGGTCTGCCCGTACCTCAGGCACCGGGAGCCCGGCCTCCGGCAAGACCCGGGGCGGTTCGATCCGGAGCGCTTCGCCACCCCCGGACGGCGACCCGCTCACCCGGGAAGCCACCTCCCGTTCGGCATCGGGCCCCGGGCCTGCCTCGGCCCGCAGCTCGCTCCGTTCGGCATCGGGCCCCGGGCCTGCCTCGGCCCGCAGCTCGCTCCGTTCGGCATCGGGCCCCGGGCCCGCCTCGGCCCGCAGTTCACCCCCCGGGAGCCGACCGTCCTCCTCGAACACCTACTGCCCGCCCCCGCGCCCCCCTCTTCCGCTCCACCCCGGCCACGGCCGCCTACGGCATCACCGTCCGCCCCTGCGGCCCGACGCCCGCCCCCCGGGCCGACTCGGGGCCGGTCGGTTCCGGCGGAGGAAAACACTTGGACCGCGCGAGCGCCGTTGCGGGACACTCCGGTTTCCGACGCGATGGTCCGACAAGGCAGGGTTGGTATGGGATCGCCCGAATCGCAGAAAAGTTCACCGCGCAGGGGTTCGGTGCTCCTCGCGCTCCGTTACTACGCACGGGAGTTGGGTCGACGGCGCCGGCTGACGGCGCCCGCGATGCTGCTCCCGGCGGTGGGGAACATCGGCATCAACTACGTCGCGCCGCTGGTCGTCGCGAAGCTCGTGGGCCGGATCGCCGAGGACACCGGCACCCGCACCGGCATCGGCTGGGCGCTGCCCTACGTCCTCGGCTTCGCCGGAGTCCTGCTGCTCGCGGAGACGCTGTGGCGCATCGGACTGCACTGCCTGAACCGCCTGGACGCCCTCGGTGTCGAGCACCTGTACGTGATCGGCATGGACGAGCTGTTCGCCAAGGACGCCGCGTTCTTCCACGACAACTTCGCCGGTTCGCTGACCAAGCGGGTCCTGAGCTTCGCCTCACGCTTCGAGGAGTTCGTCGACACGCTGACGTTCTCGGTCGTCGGCAGCCTGGTGCCGCTGGTGTTCGGGTCGGTGGTGCTGTGGAGTTACGAACCGCTGCTCGTGCTGGGGCTCTTGGCGATGATCGCGGTCACGGGGCTGTGCACGGCGCCCCTGATCCGTCGCCGCCAGGCGCTCGTCGACCAGCGGGAGGAGGCGATCGCCCGGGTTTCGGGCCACGTCGCCGACAGCCTGATGAACATGGACACGGTCCGGGCGTTCGCCGCCGAGGAGCGCGAGGCCGCCGAACACCGGTCGCGGGTCGCGGAGTCGCGCCGCCTCATGCTGCGCTCGTGGGACTACGGCAACCTGCGGATCGACACGCTGGTCGCGCCGATGTCCGTTCTGACGAACGCGCTGGGCCTGCTGGTCGCCGTCGCGCTCGCCGGGGGAGGGCACGGCGTGGAGGCGGTCGTCGTCGCCTTCACCTACTACTCCAACGCGACGCGGATCATGTTCGAGTTCAACCAGATCTACCGCCGTCTGGAGAGCTCGATGACGGAGGCGGCACAGTTCACCGAACTGCTGCTGAATCCGCCGACCGTGCTCGACCCGGTGCGCCCGGAACCGCTTTCGCCGCAGGCCGCCGACGTGCGCTTCGACCGGGTGGACTTCGCCCACGCGGGCGCTGAGCCGCTCTTCCAGGGCCTCGACCTGACGGTGCCCAGCGGGGCGAAGATCGGTCTGGTCGGCCGGTCCGGCGGGGGCAAGACCACGCTCAGCCGGCTGCTGCTGCGGATGACGGACATCGACGGCGGCCGGATCCTGATCGGGGGCCAGGACATCAGCAGGCTGCGCCAGGCCGATCTGCGCAGTCTGATCGCCTATGTGCCGCAGGATCCGGCGATGTTCCACCGCACGCTGCGGGACAACATCGCCTTCGCCCGGCCGGACGCCACCGAAGCCGAGATCCGCCGCGCGGCCGAGGCGGCACACGTCACGGAGTTCGCCGACGCGCTGCCCGACGGTTTCGACACCATGGTGGGCGAACGCGGGGTGAAGCTGTCCGGCGGGCAGCGCCAGCGGGTCGCCCTCGCCAGGGCGATCCTGCGCGACGCACCGATCCTGCTGCTCGACGAGGCGACCAGCGCCCTGGACTCCGAGAGCGAGCTCCTCGTCCAGGAGGCGCTGTGGCGGCTCATGGAGGGGCGGACGGCGCTGGTGGTGGCGCACCGGCTGAGCACGGTCGCCACCATGGACCGGCTCGTCGTCCTCGACCGCGGACGCATCGTCGAGCAGGGCACGCACCAGGAACTGCTCGCCGCGGAGGGTGCCTACGCGAAGCTGTGGCAGCACCAGTCGGGCGGCTTCCTGGACGACACCCCCGCGGGGGCCGACCTGCACTGACCCCGGCCCGGCGGCCGTGCGGCCGCCGGGCTCAGCCGTCCGCGGGGTGGACCACCTCCACGCCCCGCGCCCGGAGTTCCTCCACCACCGGCGAGTCCTCCGGGGCGTCGGTGACGATGAGCGCGATCTGCTCCATCGTGCAGATGCGTCCCAGCGCCGCGCGGCCGAGCTTGTCGGCGGTCGCGACCAGGACCACCCGCTGGGCTGCCGCCACGGCGGCCCGCTTCACCTGTACGTCGTCCAGGTTGTACGCGGTGGCGCCCTGGACCGGGTCGACGCCGCAGCACCCCAGGATGAAGGTGTCGAAGCACAGGTCCTGGAACGTCTGGACGGGTGTGCGGCCGTAGAAGGAGAGCTCTTCGGGGCGCACCTGGCCGCCGGGCAGTACGAGCTGGATGCCCGGCTGCCCGGAGAGCGTGAAGGCGGCGTGCAGGGACAGCGGTGTGACGGTGAACTTCCGGCCGGCCATCGCCCGGGCGACCGCCACGGCCGTCGTGCCGGTGTCCAGGGCGACGGTCTCGCCGTCGGTGAGCAGCTTCACCACCGTCGCCGCGAGGCGCTCCTTGGCCTGCGCGCCGGACATGGCGCGGATCGCGTAGGGCGGCTCGACCCCGCCCGGCAGGTTGCTCACCGCGCCGCCCCGCACCCGGCGCAGGGCCCCGCGGGACTCCAGTACCTCCAGGTCCCGGCGGATGGTCATCTCCGACGCACCGGTGGCCGCGGCCAGCTCCGCGACGCTCGCGCGGTTCTCCTTCATGAGCAGCGCGACCACGAACCTGTGTCTCTCCATCACGTTCATGTGTCTGCTTTTAGCACAGACGGGGAGCTCCCGGCGGCTCTTGCGCACATCGAGCCTGTGGTATCGAACATCAAATGTGAGTAGAGTGCGCCGCTGTATGTGATTCATGCGCTCTAATGAACATGATCAATGTTCATTCGATCAGGCGACGATGAGGAGAGCGATGTCCGCCACCCCAGGGGCCGACCCGTCGGAGAAGGCCGCCCCGCTGCTCAGCACCGTCGCGATCATCGCCTCGTGCGCCGCCTTCGTGGTGATCGGTGCGCTGCAGGCCCTGTACGGCCCCGCGATCCCGGCGTTGCGGGACGAGTTCGGCATCGGCCCCGCCGTGGCCGGGCTCAGTCTCAGCGCCCACTTCGCCGGCGCGCTGCTGGGTGTGCTGATCTACCACGTGCTGCGGGGGCGGCTCGGCAACCGCACGCTGCTCGGCGGCTCCTACCTGCTCATGGCCGCGGGTGCGGCGGTCTTCGCGTTCTCGCCGAGCTGGATCCTGGCGCTGACCGGCACCCTGGTCATCGGGCTGGGCTTCGGCGGCATCGACTACGGACTCAACCAGCTCTTCGCCGTCGGGTTCGGCCGCCGCAGCACCGCGATGCTGAACCTGCTCAACGGCCACTTCGGGGTGGGCGCGATCGCCGGTCCCGCCCTCGTCGGCCGGCTTGGCGCGGAGAGCTATCCGGAGATCTTCGCGGGCGCCGGCGTCGTCTGCCTCCTCATCCTGCCCACCCTCGGCGGTGTGGCCGCCCGCGAGCCGGAGCCCGCCGGGGCGGAGGCCGGCCGGGCGGGCGGAGCGCGCGTCCTGCCCGTCATCGCCGCGTTCGTCGGCGTCTACGTCCTGCACGTGGCCATCGAGACGGGCGTCGGCGGCTGGGAGCCCACCCACCTGGAGGCTGTCGGTTACGGCGCCGCCACCGCCGCCACCGCGACCTCCGCGTACTGGGCGGCGATGACCATCGGCCGGTTCGTCATCGTCCCCCTGAGCCTGCGCTGGTCCGCGCCGTCCATCCTGACCGTCTGCTGCGCGGGCATGGCCGGCTTCCTGCTCCTCGCGACCGTCCCGGCCCTCGCCCCGTACGCGTACTTCGGCGTCGGACTGATGATCGCGCCCATCTTTCCCACCTGCCTGCCCTGGCTGAACCGGGCCGTACCGACCGTCGCCGCGGCCGGGGCGTACGTGATCGCCGCCTCGATGATCGGCGGGGTGGCCTTCCCGCCGCTGCTGGGCGTCGTGATCGACACGATGGACGTACGGGCGGCGCCGCTGGTGCTGTTCGTGCTCGCCGCCGTCTGCGCCGTCCTCGGCATGTGGCTGCGCAGGAACGCCCCCGACCCGGAGGCCGCCCCCGGCGCGGCCGTCGCCGCAGGCCCGGTCGCCGGTCCCGCCCCCGGTCCCGCCCCCGGGGCCGACTCGCGCTCCGCGGCCCGTCCGGACGTGGCGCCGACCCGAGGAGCCGGGGGATGAGAGCCGAGAGAGCCGTCCACCGAGGTGTTCGGCTCCATCGCGCGCCTGCGGTCGCCCGCGTCCCCGGCCGTGCCGGAGCGCACGGCCGGGGACGACGGTGAGCGGTTCCGGGCGGCGTACGGGGCCCGGCGCATCCCGTACGGCCGCGCGGACGCGTCCGGTCCCGCCTGCTGGAAGGGCGCCGGCGAGGTCCTGGGCGTCCCGCTCGACGAGCGCCCGACCGGCCGGGCTCATCGCGGCCGGCGCGGCGGGCCGGAGCGAGGCCGACCGGGGCCGCGTGGACCTGCCGGCCGCCCCGGCCCCGCCGTCCACCGCACCCGTCGCCCTCACCCGGGCCGGCGAACAGGCCGGCGACTGCGCGTCGCGGCCTCCTGAGAACGCGGGCGGCGGGACAGCGCACCTGACAGCGCGCCTCCCGCCGTCCGCCCCCCGCTGCTTGCCCCTCCCGGGCCCGTCCAGCCGTGTGAAGGGAATTTGGCGGACGTATGGAGAAGCTTTGGAGCCCCTCTCCAGGATGGGTGCACAGCCCCCGATCCTGCGAAGGAGGTGCACAGATGAAGAAGATCCAGATTCGTAAGGCCGGCCCCGTCCGCCTCACGTCTTCCGCTTGTTCGGTCTACCCGAACCCCGCCTGACCTCGCATCAGGTGAGTCCGGCATCGGGCCCCCGCCGCGGCCGGGGCCCGATGCCACCCGGGCGAGCGCGAAGAGCCGGGGAGAGCAGGCAGAGAGGGAGCAGCGCCATGGCGGACCCAGACCTCCGCAGTTCCGACGACGCGCCGCTGGCGCTCCACCCGCTGGTCTACCTGGAGGACGGCGGTGAGGTCACCATCGGCCGTCAGGACACCGACTCCTACGCGATCTTCCCGCCGGACGGCGCGGAGCTGGTACGGCGCCTGCAGGAGGGGGCCACACCCGCGCAGGCCGCCGACTGGTACGAGGCCGAGTACGGAGAGCGCGCCGACGTCGCGGACGTCGTCGAGGCCCTGCACGAACTCGGCTTCGTCCGCGCGGAGGACGAGGAACCGGCCGCGGCGGAGCCGGTGCGCTGGCAGCGGCTCGGACGGGCCCTGTTCTCGCCGGCCGCCTGGGTCTGCTACGGCGCGGTCACGGCCTGGGCGGGCTTGCGCATGCTGCTGGAGCCCGATCTCGTACCGACCGCGCGGGACCTGCTGTTCAGCGACTACTACGCGGTGATCAACGTGGTCCTGCTGATCGTCGCCGTGCCGCTGATCGCCGTCCACGAACTGTTCCACGCACTGGCCGGCCGCCGCCTCGGCATCCACTCCCGGACCCGGATGTCGTACCGCTTCTACTTCCTCGTGGTCGAGACGTCATTGGACGGCCTGGTCGCGGTGGAGCGCCGCAAGCGCTACCTGCCGATCCTGGCCGGGATGGTCGCCGACGTCGTGCTGATCAGCCTGCTGATCACGGTGGCCGACGCCATGGGACCGGGCGGCGGGGCGGCGCTCGTCGGCCGGGTGTGCCTGGCCGTGGCGTTCGCCGCGGTCATCCGGCTGCTCTGGCAGTTCTTCCTCTATCTGCGCACCGACGTCTACGTGCTGATCACCACCGCCCTCGGCTGCGTGGACCTGCACACCACGTCCGTACGCCTGCTCCGCAACCGGTTCAACCGGCTGCTCGGGCGGACCCGCCTGCTGGTGGACGAGGACGCGTGGCACCCCGTGGACCGGCGGGCGGCGCGCTGGTACTCCTGGCTGATCCTCGTCGGGTACACGATCAGCCTGAGCACCTTCCTGCTGGGTCTCGGCCCGGTCTTCCTGCAGATGATCACCGCCTCGCTCGACCGCTTCGGCGCGGGCCACCGGGCGGACTGGGTCCTCCTGCTCGACTCCTCGGTCTTCCTGCTGCTGACCTTCGCCCAGGTGGGCCTCGCCCTCTGGATCGCCGTCAGGGAACGCCTGCGCGGCCGGCGGTCCCGGCTCGACCACGTCATCGCCTGAGGGAACGCCCCGACGGGACTCCCGACGGCCACTCTGTGAAAGGCAGGCCCATGAGCGGCCACTACTGGATCTCCGCCCCGCAGCGCGCGGAGCGTGACCGGCTGCGGGCCGGCCTCGAACTGCCTCCCCTCCTCGCGGCCGTGGACGCGCACCGGCGGCTGCGCGGCCCGTACACCGCCGCCGGCACCCTGCTGCGGGCCGTGGCCCCGGAAGCGCTCCGCCGCCGGCCCGCCCTCGCCGACCGCCACTACATCGAACTCCAGGAGAGCACTCCGGAGCTGAAACCCCTGGTGCCGGCGGTCACCCGCGCCCTGGAGCAGCAGTCGGCGGCACCCGGCGAGGTGAGCCGCTACCCCGCACGACTGCACTCGCTGCGGGTCTCGCACGGCCTGGTCGACTTCCTGCTCACCGCGCTGGCCGATACCGGCGACGGGCCGCGGACCCTGATCGTGGAGAACGTCCAGCACGCCGACGCCACCGACCAGGAGTTCCTGGCGGCCGCCCTGCGAAGGATCCCCGCCGCACTGCTCACCATCGTGGTGTGCACCGGCACCGAGGAACCGGTCGATCCGCCGGGCACGCTGTCCGTGTCGCTGCCCGCCGCACTCGGTGCGTACACGACAAGGATCACCGGCGCGGTCCCCGCTCCGGCACCCGTACCCGACGCCCTGACCGGTCCCGCGGCGGCCCGGCGATACGTGGACGCCGACGGTGTCGACGACGACCCCGGCCCGCTCGCCGCGTACGAGAGGCTGGCCCCCGCCGAGCGGGCCGCGCTGCACGACCGCCGGGCGGCGGAACTGGCGGAGCGGGCGGAAGCGGGCGAGTCCTCGCTCAGGCTCGGCGCCCTGCCGTACCACCTCATGCGCGGCGGCGACCCCGGCGGCGCGGGACTGGACGCCCTGCGGTGGGCCCTGGGCCGGTGCAAGTACCTGGGCTTTTACCACGCGGCCGCCGAACTGGGCGAGGCGGGCCGACGGGCGGTGGACCCGGCGGAACGCCCCGACCTCTGGTGGATCTTCATCCGGGAGACCGGGGTGTGCCTGGCGGCCGCCGGCCGCCCCGACGAGTCGGCGGTCCTCCAGGAGGAGGCGCGGACGGCCACCATCGACCCCGCGCACCACATGAAGCTCGCCTACGAGATCGGGATGCTCTACGCCCGCCACTACCCGGAGGAGCGCCGGGACGAGCGCAAGGCCCGCGCCTGGGTCAACCAGGCCATCGCCATCGCGGACCTGCTGCCCGACCCCAAGGAGCGTGCCTTCTACTCGGTGTTCAACCGTAACGGCCTCGCCCTGGTGGAGGTCCGGGCCAAGCGGCCCGACGAGGCGCTCCGGCTGCTCGACGAGGGCATGGAGAGGCTGGACCGGGAACTCGGCCTCGGCGAGCGGACCTGGCACCGGGTCGGGCTGCGCTACAACCGGGCCCAGGTCAACGGCATGAGCGGCCGGCTGGAGGCCGCCCTGGAGGACTACGCCGAGATCATGGACGCGGACAACGACTTCGCCGACCATTACTTCAACCGGGGCAACATCCTGCGCAAACTGGGCCGCACCGAAGAGGCCATCGCCGACTACGAGACGGCGCTCGCCCTCGAACCCCCCTTCCCCGAGGCGTACTACAACCGGGGCGACGCCCGGATGGAGCTGGGCGACGCCCGGGGCGCGCTCGGCGACTTCGACCGCACCCTGGAGCTCGACCCCGGGCACATCGAGGCGCTGCTCGGCCGCGCCGGGGTGCTGGACGACCTCGGCGAGACGCAGGCGGCGCTGGAGAGCGCGACCGCCGGACTCGCGCTGGCCCCCGACCACCCGCACCTGCTGTGTCTGCAAGGGCGCCTGCTGGCCGAGGCCGGGCGGCCGGCGGAAGCGGCCCGCGCCGTCGAGGCCGCGCTGCGCAGCGATCCCGAGCTCGCCGAGGCCTGGGCCGTGCGGGCCGAACTCGCCTACGCCGCCGGTGACCTGGCCGCCGCGGCGACGGACTTCGACCGTGCGGTGGAGCTCGCCGACCGGCCCGAGTTCCGCTTCAACCGCGCCGTGGTCCACGAGGCCGCGGGCCGCTTCACCGAGGCGGCGGCGGACTTCGACGCCGTGTTCGCCGCCACCGAGGACCCCGACGCGCTCAGCCACCGGGACTCCTGCCTGCTCGCGGCCGGGTAGCGCGGATGAGCCTGCGGCAGGACCGGGCCCCACAGGGCCGGAGCGAGTCGGCGGGGCTGTTCACCGAGGCGATGTCCCGCCTGGTGTCCGGGGTCGCCGTGGTGTCCGCACGGCGGGCCGACGGCCGGCCGTGCGGTCTGCTGGTGTCCTCGGTCTGCTCGTACAGCGTGCGGCCGCCCTCCGTGCTGGTGGCGCTCGCCCGGAGCTCGCGGACCTGCCGCGAGCTGGACCCGCGCCCGGGTACGGCCTTCGGGGTGCATCTGCTCGGCGCCGGGGACACCGACCTCGCCGCGGTCTTCGCCGGCGGCGCGGAGGACAAGCTCACCGGTGTCCGGTGGAGCTGGGACGACCGCGTGCCCCGGCTCCTCGGCGTGCCCGTGTACCTGAACTGCCGGGCCGGGGCGGTGTTTCCCCACGGCGACCACGTGATCCTCGTGGGCGAGGTGGGGGAGTGCGTCCTGGGCGAGGGCGAGCCGCTGGTGTACTTCCGGCGCAGGCTCGACTGGCGGCTGGGCTGACGCGAGCCGCTAGGGGGTGTCCGGCGGACCCGGGCCCGGCCGTGATCCGCCGGACACCCCCTAACCCCGGCGGCACCGCTCGTGCCCGGCGTTCGCGGGCCGCCCGCCGCCCAGCAGCGTGTGCTGCGCCGTCCGGAGCGCGGGACCGGGCTCGATGCCCATGTTCTCCACGACCGCGCGCCGCGCGCGGGTGTACGCGTCCAGCGCCTCGGCCCGGCGACCGGTATCGGCCAGCGCGAGCATCAGCTGCTCGTGGAACGCCTCGCGCAGCGGATGGCGGGCGCAGAGCTCCTCCAGCTCGCCGACCACCTCGCGGGCCCGGCCCTGACAGGTGTCCGCGCCGATCCGGTCGTGGATCAGCGCCAGGCGTTCCTCCTCCAGCCGGACGCCGTAGTGCGCGGGGAGTCCCGCCTGGCCCAGGTCACCCAGCGGGGACCCGCGCCACATGGCCAGCGCGTCCCGGAACGCCTCTCCCGCGGCCCGGCAGTCCCCGGAGGCCAGCAGGCCCCGGCCGAGCACGGCCGCCTTGCGGAAGCCGTCGAGGTCCAGCTCTCCCGGACCGACCCGCAGCATGTATCCGGAACCGGCCGTACGCAGCAAGGGGTGCTGCCGGGCGTCCCGGCCGCCCTGGCTGTGCCCGGGGTCCAGCGTGCGGCGCAGCCCCGACACGTACATCTGCAAGGCCGCCACCGCGGATCTGGGCGGCCGTCCGTCCCAGAGCTCGTCGACCAGCGTGTCCACGGAGAAGGTCTTGTTCGCGTGCAGCAGCAGGAGGGCGAGCAGGGCCCGGCGCTTGAGCGCCGTGGGGGTGCACGGGCGCCCCGCGAGATGTACTTCGACCGGGCCCAGGATCAGGTACCTGGGACGGTTCGCGTCAGCAGCGTGCCGGACACCGTAGGCCGTCGTGGATCTCGCCCGTTTGGCTAACACCGAGTGCCACCCCATGTCGTGTCGGCGCCCCAGGGCGCCAGTCCTGTCGGTCGACGTGCGAGCCGGAGTCCCCCCGGGTACGCACGTCATGGATACGGGTCATCGGAGCGCGTGTCACCAGCCGGAACAGGCCAATCGGGGACCGACGGACCGAATCCGGCCGCCACGCGACGCCCCCCGGGGACGCCGTGCGTCAGGGGCCGTCGGCCGATCGGGGGAGGCGTGGTCGGCGCGCGTCGCACTTCCTCCGCCCGGCGACCTCCGCCACCTCCGCCGCCGTCTACTGGACCGTGCCGGGGGCTCGGCCGGCCCGCGTCACGGTCCGTGCCCCCCGCTTCCCGGATCCCGCGCGGCGGAGGCGTATCCCCGTCGCTTCTGGGAAGGTGCAGGAACAGGACGGAAGGGTGATGCCGGATGATTCCGGGAGCGGACAACGAACGCTTCAGCGTCGCGGTGCAGACCGTGGACGGAGCCGTCGTCCTGGAGCTGTCGGGGGAGCTGGACCACGACACGGCGCAGCCCCTGCGGGAGGCCCTCGACGCGGCGGTCACCCAGGGTGGCCGGCTGGTCGTGGACCTGTCAGGGCTGGGATTTTGTGATTCCACCGGGCTGAACGTGCTGCTGCACAGCCGGCTCTCGGCCCAGGAGGCCGGCGGCAGCCTGGAACTGACCGGTCTGCGCGGGTCGGTCGCCCGGATGTTCCACATCACCGGCGCGGAAGGGGTCTTCCCCGTACACGCCGATGTGGCGGAAGCTCTGGGCGGAACGAGCGGTCCGCCCGGCTAGCCCGGCCGAGCCGTCCGCGCGGCACGAGGCCGCGCGGAGTGGGCGTGCCCTGGCCGCGCCACGTCACATCGACACGGAGGAGTCTGCGTCATGGAGGAACGGGGGTCACCTGACCGGACCTGGTACCTGGTACTGGACGGGGCCACCGATGTCGTGACGCGCAGCCGGGATTTCGCGCGTCGGGCGCTGGCCGCCTGGCACTGGCTCCCGGCCGCCACGCAGGAGGCGCGGGACACGGCCGAGGACGTACTCCTGCTCGTGTCCGAGGTGGTGGCCAACGCCTGCCTGCACGGCGGCGGCCCGAACGCGCTGCTGCTGGACTGCGACGAGGACCGGCTGCGGATCGAGGTGACCGACGGGAGCCCGGCGCCGCCGGTCCCCCTGCCCGCGCGTTCGCCCTCGCAGGCGGGCCAGCCCGGCGGGCACGGGCTGCTGATCGTGGACCGGCTGGCGCGCAGCTGGGGCTCCCAGCCGAAGCCCGACGGCAAATGCGTCTGGCTGGAAGTGGCAGCCCCGGCGGCTGCCAGGCATCCGGTCAGCGGTCCCGTGGGGGATCCAGGGCCGCGATGACCTCGTCGGCGGCGCTGACCTTGCCGATGCGCGGGAAGATCTTGCCGAAGCTGTGCGCGTGGGAGTCGGAGTCCGTGTCGGCGGTCGCGTCCTCCACGAACACCAGGTCGTAGCTGAGCTCCCAGGCCGTCCGCGCGGTGGACTCGACTCCGACGCTGGTGGAGATGCCCGCCAGGACGATGTGGTGGATGCCACGCCGGCGCAGCTGGAGGTCCAGCTCGGTGCCGGTGAAGGCGCCCCAGTGGCGCTTGGTGACGACCACGTCGGCGAGGGCGGCGAGGGCGGCCGGGATCTCGGAGAACGCGGCGGGCGGCGCGGTGGCCGGACCCGGACGGTCGACGTTGGCGGTGGGCAGGTCGCCGCCGTCGGGCGACCACGCCACCTTGACGAGGACCACGGGCAGCCTGCGCGCACGGAACGCCTCGGCGAGCGCGATCCCCTTCTTGAGGATCTCGGCGGCGGGCCGGGTGATCGGAAGGTCCAGGATGCCCCTCTGCAGGTCGATCAGGACCAGGGCGGTGTCCTCACCGAGGGCGAGGCGGGTCGGGTCAGCGGTCATTTTCCCGACATTATTGGACATTCAGCCAAAGTCGCAAGGCTCTAATATGGGAACATGAGTACGAATATCGGGGAGTCCAGGCCGGCCTTGACCCCGGCCCTGACCGGGGCGGAGCTGGCCCGCTGGTACTGGACGCTGGCCGAGCTGAGCGGGCTGGCGCGCGAGATGGGCCTGTCGGCCGGGGGCGGGAAGGCCGCCGTCACGGCCCGGCTGGCCGCCGCGCTCGACGGTCTGCCGCCCGGACCCGCTCCGGCCCCGGCCCGCGCCGCCCGAGGGGGCGGCCGCCAGCTCGCCGCTCCCGTCGACCGCGCGACCGTGATCCCCCGCGGGCAGCGGTGCAGCCAAGTGCTCCGGGAGTTCTTCGTCCGGGAGATCGGACCCGGATTCCACTTCGACGCCTTCATGCGGGAGTACGTGGCCCAGGGCTCGGGCCGCACCCTCGCCGACGCCGTCGCCCACTGGCACGCCACCCGCGCACGGGCCGCCGAACCGCAGGAGGTCGCCGCCCAGTTCGAGTTCAACCGCTTCCTGCGCGACTGGCACGCACGCCACCCCGACGGCGCCCGCGCCCAAGCCCTGGCCGCCTGGCGGGCCCACCGGGCCCGCCCCCGCGACTGATGCACTCCCGCGCGGCACGGGCGACGACCGCCGGGAAGCCGAGGCCGCCGAACGGCTCCCCGGCCCGCTCCCCGGTCGGCTCCCCGGCCCGTTCCCCGGCCGGCTGTTCTGGGCCGAGCCGGGCACGACCCTTCCGCAGTCCCTCCCGCAGCGGCGCACCCGGCTGTGGCCGCACCAGGCGCCGCGGCGTCTTCCGCGAGGCCCTCGGGCAGACGCCCGGCGCCTACCGGCGGCGGCCGTAGCGCAGGAGCACTCCATACTGGCCGGTGTGAAGACCGAAGACGACACCGTGCTGTTCGATATCGAGGGCGGGACCGGGGTGGTCACCCTCAACCGTCCCAAGGCCCTCAACGCCCTCACCCATCCCATGGTGCTGCGGATCGACGAGGCCCTCACCGGCTGGGCGCAGGACCCCGCCGTCCACCAGGTCCTGATCCGGGGCGCCGGGGAGCGCGGCCTGTGCGCGGGCGGGGACATCCGGGCCATCCACGACGACGCCAAGGCCGGGAACACCGCCTCCGCGGACTTCTGGCGCGACGAGTACCGCCTCAACGCCCGCATCGCCCGCTACCCGAAGCCGTACATCGCGCTGATGGACGGCATCGTGATGGGCGGCGGCGTCGGCGTCTCCGCCCACGGCAGCGTCCGTGTCGTCACCGAGCGCTCCCGCGTCGCCATGCCCGAGACCGGCATCGGCTTCGTCCCCGACGTCGGCGGGACCTGGCTGCTCGGCCGCGCACCCGGCCGGCTCGGCATCCATCTCGCCCTCACCGGCGCTGCCGTGGGCGCCGCCGACGCGCTGCTGTGCGGGCTCGCCGACCACTTCGTCCCCGCCGCGCGGCTCACCGATCTGACCGCCGGGCTCGCCGCGGCCCCCGCCCCCGAGGTGCTGCCCCGGTACGCCGCCGCGCCCCCGCCCGGTGACCTCCCCGACCGGCGGGCCTGGATCGACCACTGCTACGCCGCGGACACCGTCGAGGAGATCGTGGACCGGCTGCTGGGCCAGGGCGAGCCGGCCGCCAAGGAGGCCGCCGAGACGATCCTGGCCAAGTCCCCGACCGCGCTGAAGGTCACCCTCGCCGCCGTGCGGCGGGCGGCTGCCCTCGACTCGCTGGAGCGGGTGCTGGTCCAGGAGTTCCGGGTCTCCTGCAACGCCCTGTCCGCCCCCGACCTGGTGGAGGGCATCCGGGCCCAGGTCGTCGACAAGGACCGCAGGCCGCGCTGGTCGCCGCCCGCCCTCGCGGCCGTGGCCGACGCGGACGTGGAGCGGTTCTTCGCCCCGCTCCCCGGGGGCGACCTCACCTTCGGCTGAGCCGGGGCGCGCCGGGCGGCGTCGGGCCGACACGGCCCACGCGCCGACGTACCCCCCGCAGGTGCCGGGCGGTCGGCGTGCGCCGCCACCGTTCGCCGGTGGTGTCGCGGGTCGGTCCAGCAGCGCGGGGAGCGTGGCCGACGTGGACGCCGAGCCCCGGCCCGAGCCGCCGGCGCTCGCCGCCCGAGGGCGCGCTGGCCGGCCGGCCGAGCCGCCGATACCCGAGCCGCACGCCTTGGCGAGCCGGCCCGGGATCTGCTGCGCCCGCGAGGACCGGCGGTTCGTCCTCGACGGCGCCGTGTACGACGGCAGTCTCCGAGCCATGGGACCCCGACTCGACCCGGCGCCGTTCGCGCAGGACACGTACGCGGCAGAAGTACGCGCCCTCGCCGCCGCATTGCCGGCGGCGGCGAACGGTTCCCTGCCGTCGGTCGCGGTGGTGGGCGTGGGCCTGCCGGACGGGGGCGGATGGGCGGCCGTCGAGCGAACCCGGCCCGGGCCGACGGGGGTTGTCGCGCCTGCGGCCCGGAGCGGGCGCCGGACGCGTCCTCCGGGCGGCCGGGCGCGAGGCCGGGACCGACGCGGCGGACCTGGCGTACGCCCGGGCGGCCCAGCGGTGCAGCGGCCTAACGGTAGCCGGTGGCGTCCGCCGGGCGGCCGGGGTCCTGGACCTCGACCATGTACCGCCAGGCGTCCGGGCGGCTGCCGTCGAGATCCGTGAACCCGTAGACGCGGGCGAGCTGCCCGCTGGAGAGGGACTGACCGTTCCAGCGCGCCACGTCCGGGTCCGCGGCGAGCGCCGCGACCGCGCGGCCCACGTACGACGGGGTCTCGGAGATGCAGAAGTGCGGGACCGTCGCCAGCGCGTCCCGCCAGTTCTCCTCCGCCACACCGAAGGTGTCGAGCATCATCTCCGAGCGCAGCCAGCCCGGCGTCAGCGCCACCGCCGTCGCCCCGCGCGGGCCCAGCTCGTGTCCGAGCGCGAACGCCATGCGCAGGACCGAGGACTTGGCGATGTCGTAGAAGAACGACACCCGGTAGCGGCTCGCGTTGTACTCGGTCGTGCCGTCCGTCATCTCCACGACCAGCCCGCCCGGCTCGCGCAGCAGCAGCGGCAGCGCGAAGTGGCTGGTGACGGCATGGGTCTCCACCGCCAGCCGCATCAGCCGCAGCCCCTTGTCCAGATCGTGCTCCCAGACCGTGCTGTCCCACTCGAAGAGCAGCTCCCCGCCCCAGATGTCGTTGACCAGGACGTCGAGGCGGCCCTGCTCGCCGTCGATCCGCCCGACCAGGGCCTCGACCTCGTCCGGAACCAGGTGGTCGGCCACCACCGGGATCCCCCGCCCGCCCGCGGCCGTCACCAGCTCGGCGGTCTCCTCGATCGTCTCGGGCCGGCCGTACTCCGACGGCTTCCCGCGGGTGCTGCGCCCCGACACGTACACGGTGGCGCCCCGCGCGCCCAGCTGGACCGCGATGCCCCGGCCCGCGCCCCGCGTCGCCCCGGCCACGAGGGCGACCTTGCCGTCGAGTGTGTGCTGTGATTCCGCCATGGCCCGACCCTAAGGCGCCGCCCCCTTCCCGGGGCAGCCCGGACACGGCGACCGCCGCCGGTTCGCCTACGCCGACGGCAGGCACGACGCCGAGTCCCTGCCCGCCGACCCCGTCACCGGACGGCTCCACGTCGCGGGCGAAGTCGTCGGCGCGGCCGGGCGGTCGTACCGGGCGCCGCTCCCGCGGGTGACCGGGCACGTCAACACGGCGCCTGCGCGCTGACCGTCAACCGGTTCGGAGACGGTGCGGGGCGGGCTTGTACAACCCGCCCTCCAAGCCGCACTGTTGACCGAGTCTCGTTCATCAGGTCAGGAGAGCCGGCTTGTCGTCCCACATTTCTTCCGCCCCGCACGCCTCGGACACCCCGCACGTGATCGACCCGGCCGGTGGCTGCCCGCACGCCCTGAACGCCCGGCTGCGCGCCCAGGGCGCCGTGGCGGAGGTCGTACTGCCGGGCGCGGTGCCCGGCGCGGTCGTCCTCGGGCACGACGCGCTGAAGGAGTTCCTCGCCCACCCCGACGTCGCCAAGGACGCGCGGCACTTCCCGTCCCTGCACGACGGCACGATCCCCGCGGACTGGCCGCTGCGGGTCTTCGCCAACGCCCAGGGCATGCACACCGCCGACGACGCCGACCACCGCCGCCTCCGCTCGCTGGTCGGCAAGGCCTTCACGGCCCGCCAGGTCGAACGGCTGCGGCCGCGCGTCGAGGAGCTGACCGCGGGACTCCTCGACGACCTCGGCCGCGCCGCGGCCGGATCCCCGGACGGGGTCGCCGACCTGTACGCGCACTTCGCGCTCCCGCTCCCGATGAACGTCATCTGCGAGCTGCTCGGCGTGGACCCCGCGCACCGGGGCCGGCTGCACCACCTGACCAACACGGTGATCATCGCGACCGACATCACCCCGGCCGAGAAGATGGCCGCCCTCCAGGAGCTCGTCGCCCTCATCGGCACGATCGCGGCAGCCCGGCGGGAGACGCCCGGGGAGGACCTGACCAGCGGCCTGATCGCCGCCCGCGAGGACGACGGCGACCGGCTCAGCGAGGCCGAACTCATAGGCACCATGCGCCTGATGCTCGTCGCGGGCCACGAGACCACCCTCAACCTCATCACCAACGCCGTCCGCGCCCTGTGCGCACACCGCGATCAGCTCGCCCTCGTCCTGGAGGGCAAGGCCGGCTGGTCGGACGTGGTGGACGAGACCCTGCGCTGGGACGGCCCGGTGAGCTGGTTCCCCTTCCGCTATCCCACGCGCGACCTGACCGTCGGCGGCACCGTGATCCCGCAGGGCACCCCGGTACTCGCCGGATACACCGCGGCCGGCCGCGACGAGGCCTTCCACGGCCCGGACGCCGACCGTTTCGACATCACGCGCCCCACGGCCGCCCGTCACCTCTCCTTCGGCCACGGCGCGCACTACTGCATGGGCGCCCCGCTCGCCCGGCTGGAGGCCACCATCGCGCTGGAGCGGCTCTTCACCCGTTTCCCCGACCTCGACCTCGCGGTCCCCGAGGCCGAACTTCCCCACCAGCGCAGCTTCATCAGCAACAACCTCCAGTCGCTGCCGGTCCGTCTGGTCCGGCAGTAGGACCCGGGACCCGCCGCCCGCCGGGACCGCGTCATCCGGGCGGGCGGTCCGTCACCCCAGGTTCACGGGCCGCTCGGGGGCCATGTGGTTGGCGATCGCCTCCAGGACGTTCGAGCTGGCGTTCTGGACGGTGCTGCCGAGGCCCTGGGTGGCAACCGTCGCGATGGCGATCTTTTTGGACGGCAGGTAGGCGACCGTTCCCGCGTAGCCGGCGAAGGACGGGTTCTGGAGGATCCAGGTGTTCTGCACGGGCAGGCCCAGGGCGAACCAGGCGTTTCCCTCGATCTTGACGACGGGGGTGAGCTGGACCTTGTGCGACGCGGGCGTCAGCAGTCTTCCCTCTCCGATCGCCGCGAAGGACTTCGCCATGTCCTCCAGCGTGCCGGTCATCACCGCGCCCTCGGCCACCGTCCAGGACGGGTTCCAGTAGGTCGCGTCCTCGAACACGCCCCGCTCGTTGTCGAAGCCGTGGAGCACCGGCGCGGGGATCCCGGCTTTGGACGAGATGGCGGTGTGGGTCAGGCCCATCGGCTCCAGGACGTCCTCGCGCATCACCTCCGCCAGAGGCTTCCGGTTCACCCTGGAAATGATGTCGCCGAGGAGCACCCAGTTGGCGTGCGAGTAGGCGAAGCCCGAACCGGGGGGCCGCACCAGGGGCTTGGAGACCGCGATCCGCACGCGTTCCTCCCCCGTCCAGTACTGGAAGGGGTCCTTGTAGAGCTCGGCGATGAAGGTCTTGTCCGTGACGTAGTCCGCGTACCCGGAGGAGGCGGAGGCCAACATCTTCAGCGTGATCTCGTCCGCGTGCGGAAGGTCCGGGCGCCAGCGGGAGAGCTTGTCGTCGAGCGTGACCTTGCCCTCGTCGACCAGCTTGAGCAGCGCGGTCGTCATGTAGGGGATCGCGACCGAGCCGATGCGAAAACGCATGTCCGCGGTCGCGGGGTAGCCCGTCATCGTCTCCCCTGCCGCGGCGGACGAGACCCGTTCGCCGTCGACCCACACCTCGGCCATCGCCGCGGTCAGTTTGTACTTCTTGAGCGCGTCGGCCACCTGCTGCCTGGTGAAGTCCGCGGTATCGGCCGGAATGCAGGTGCCGCCCCGGGACACCTGGCCGGCCGGGCACTGCTTCGCGGCGCTCTCGGCCCTGCTGAGGGCGCAGCCACCTGCCAGCGCGGCGCCCAGGAGGAGGTGCACACACGTGAGGGTGAAGGTCTTGGAACTGCGCACGGTGGTGGCTCCATGCAGGTCGAAGGCGAAGTTTCCCCATCTGGCGATCGCGGGCCTCGTCTCGCAGGCTAACCGGGGGTGTGGCCCGCCGCCCTCCGGAAGCGTTCCGGGAGTGACGGCCGGCACCCGGCGCCGTGACCGGCGACAGCGCCGGCTACTGGTCGGCCTCCAGCAGCGGGGATTCGCCTCGCGGACGTCGTGCGGAAGCCTCCGTACCCGGTTTCCCGGGGCGCGTTCGCCCGGCCCATGCGGCCACCGGAGGTCCCGCCGTGCCCAGGCCCGCGAAGAATGCGCCGAGGAGCAGCCAGCCCGTGTGTCCGAACGCGAGGACCACCCCGGTCAGGATCAAGGGGGCGAGGGCCTGGCCCGCGGCGAAGCCGATACCGAAGAGGCCCTGATACTGCCCTTGGGCGTGATCGGGTGCGAGACCGAAGCCGAGCGCGAAGCCGGCGGACGACTCCCACACCTCTCCGACGCTGTGGATGCACACGGCGAGGACGGCGAGCGCCGGCGCGACCCACGCGGGAACATCAGCTGTCAGTGCCATCAACGGACAGCTGACGAGGAACAGGAGCCCGGCGAGGCGGAAGGCGCGGCCGCCCTGTCGTGGGGTTTCCACCTTGGAGCCGAGTCTGCTCTGGAGCAGCACGCAGACGCCGCTGTTGATCGCGTAGACCGCTGCCACGGTCCAGCGCGGTGCGTCGGTGTGGGTGGTGAGCCAGATCGGCAGCAGCAGGGAGACGGTCTGGTACTGCAGGCCCATGGCACTGTAGAGCGCTACGAAGGCCACGTACGGCCGGTCGGCCAGGACGGACCACTGACGGTGCTCCTCGGGCCGGGGCAGGGGCCGGTAGTTCGGGACGCCCAGGAACGCGATCAGTCCCGCGCAGGCGAAGCTGGCGGCGTTTGCCAGGATCAGCCCGGTGTAGGCGGGGCGGGTGTCGATCTGGATGGCGAAGGCCGCGCCCAGGGTGCCCACGACGACGCCGAGATTGACGAAGGTCCGGAGCCTGGCCCGGAAGGCGGCGGGCTGCTCACCGCCGACTCTTGCGATGAGTGCACCGCCCGCGGCGCCGCCTGCCGTGGCAGCCAGCCGGTCGAGCGTGGCGACGAGCGTGAACGCCAGCCAGCTGTCGATGAAGACGAAAGCCGCCATGGTGGCGGCCTGCAGGGCGAGGGACGTCAGCCAGATCGCGCGCGGCCCGTACCGGTCTGCCAGATTCCCCGCCGGTATGCCGGCCGCCAGGCCGCTGAGGCCGGCGATCGTCAGACCCGCCCCTACCTGTGTGGCGGGCAGGTGCACCACGAACGTGAAGTAGAGGATGGCAGCGGTGTTGAAGAGACCGTTGCCCACCCTGCTGACGAAACTGGCGGTGATCAGAGCCCGCTGCGGACCGGAATCCGGCCCGCTGGGTACCCGTTGTCCTAACCCGCTCTTGATCATGTGGATCAGGCTAACAGCGACCCTTCACGGCGTCCGCCGGCCCGCCTCCCCGCGGATACCTCACGCCCCGGGGCGCGTAAGTCGTCAGGAACGGGCCGGTGTTCACACCGCCGGCCCCACGCGCACCGTCACCGCGTGCCAGCCGGTCGCCCCGTCGGGCAGCGTCCCGGTGCGTTCCCCCGTCTGGGGGGTGCCGGTGCCGTCCGTGGCGCGGACCTCCAGGGTGTGCCGTCCGGCGGTCGCCTGCCACGGCCACACCCACTGGCGCCAGGTGTCGGCGCCGTCGGAGGCACCCAGCCGCGCCTCGTGCCAGGGGCCGCCGTCCACACGCACCTCGACCCGCGTGATCCCCCGGTGCTGCGCCCACGCCACCCCGGCGACCGCGACCGGGCCGGGCACGAGGATCGCGGACGGGCGCGGGGTGTCGATCCGCGACTGCGTCTTGACCGGGCCCATCGCCGCCCAGGACCGGCGCACCCAATACGCGTCGTACGCGGCGAAGGTGGTCAGGCGCAGCTCGCTCAGCCATTTGCAGGCGGAGACGTATCCGTACAGGCCCGGTACGACCATCCGGACCGGGAATCCGTGCGCGAAGGGCAGCGGCTCGCCGTTCATCCCGACGGCCAGCAGCGCGTCCCGCCCGTCCATGACGGTCTCGACGGGCGTGCCGAGCGTCATGCCGTCCACCGACCGCGACACCAGCTGATCGGCCGGTCCGCCCTGGGACGGCGGCCGCACGCCGGCCTCGCGGAGCAGGTCCGCGAGGCGGACGCCGAGCCAGCGCGCGTTGCCCGCGTACGGGCCCCCGACCTCGTTGGACACACAGCAGAGGGTGATGTCGTGCTCGACCAGAGGACGGGCGAGCAACTCCCGCAGGCCGAGGGTGAGGGGCTGGGTGACCCCCTCCCCGTGGATGCGCAGCCGCCAGGTGTCCGCGTCCACGCGCGGTACGACCAGGGCGGTGTCCACGCGGTAGAAGTCCTGGTTGGGGGTGATGAAGGGGGAGAGGCCGGGTACCCGGAGACCGGCTCCGGCGGGGACCGGCGGCGCGGGCACGGCGGGCCGGGGGAGACGGAAGCGGGCCCGGGAGGCCGTCGCTCCGGCGGAGCCGTAGGCGCCGAGGCGCCGCCCGACCAGGCCGGCCGCGGCGGAGACCGCGAGGGTGACGGCGACCAGCCGCCCGAAGCCGCGGCGGTCCATCGCCCAGGCGCCGCCGGGCGGAGTCCCGGCAGGCCGGGGCCTTTTCACCGCCGTGACCAGCAGGTACAGCACTCCGGCCGCAGCCGCCCCGCCCACCAGCGACGGCAGCGCGTCCCGCCAGGACGCGGCAGGACGGCCGAGCGCGGCCGCCGCCCCGAGCAGCCCGAAGCCGGCGGCGACGGCCATACCGGCGGGGAGGTGGCGGACGGCGAGCATCCCGGCCCCGGCGGCGACCACGCCCAGCACGGCGACGATGCCGAGCGTCAGCACCAGCTTGTCGGCGGTGCCGAACTCCCGGATCGCCCACTCCTTGACGGCCGCCGGCGTCCGGTCGACCACGGCCGCGCCGACCGCCGTCACCGGGGAGGACTCGGGCCGCACGGCGGCCGCGGCCAGCTCGGCCAAGGCCAGTCCCGCGGCCGCGGCCACCAGTCCGCTGACCGCGCCGGCGAACATCCTCCGCCGGCGCCCCGGGTCTGCCTTCGCACGGTCCATTCGGGTTCACCGTTCTGTCCTTTTGCCGTCACCCCACCGTAGGTCGGCTCCCCGCGTCGCCGCCCGTGGCCGGGCCGTCGTCCGCCTCGGGGATCCGGGCGCGCGGCACCACGCCGTCGTCCACGGTCCGGTCCTCCCGGACGTCCTCGCCCCAGCCGTGATCCGGCATCGCCCGCCGCTTGCGGAGCTCCACCACCCCCTCGGCGAGCTGTAGGGCCGGGGTCTGCTCCTGTTCGGTCTCGGACATGCCCCGATCCTTTACGGACCGGCCCCGTCCGGGGGAGTGCCCGGTGTGCGCTCCCCCGGACGGGAAGGGAAATTCCCCCGGCAGAGTGATGAAGACCCGATAAGGCGATCATCACCCCGCTCGGAGGTGTACGTCAGTTCGCCGCCGTGGCCGCCGCCGGCAGGGACGCGGCGATCCCGGCCGCCAGGGCGTGCGGGTCCCCGCTCGGCCGGACCGGATGCCGGGTGGTGCGACGGGCCCATTCCTCCTCGAAGGCGTGCCAGTCGATCGCGCGCGGCGCGGCCCGCCGGACCAGCGCCTCCTCCAGCGAGTCGAAATAGGCGTCCCACCTGCGGGCGTACAACTCCGAGACCAGCCCGCTCCACTCACGGTTCGCGTAGTCGTGCAGGAAGCCGCCCTCACTGGTGGCGCGCAGGCCCCACACGCTGAGGATCGAGCGGGCGTCGTACTCGTACCGGTCCTGCTCGGCCCGGTCGGCTCCCGCGGAGCGGGCCCGTTCGAGCCAGCGTCCGAGCAGGAAGTTCGGGTCGCAGCCGGTGACCGCGTCCAGCTTCCGCTCGCCGTCCCGCCACTCGTCGGTCAGGTCACGGAAGAGGGCCAGGTTCCCGGCCTCGTACGCCGCCTTGATCTGCGGCAACAGCACCCGGGAGTGGTTGGCGAGAGCCTGCCGGGCGGTGTCGACGAGGTCGAACCGGTAGGCGCTGGAGGTGCGCAGCCGCGGATCCACCCTGAGCAGGTGGTCCAGTGCCCGGCGGACCGAACCGGCCTGGTAGCGCACGGACTTGGGACTCCAGTACGCCGCCCCCGCCGCGGTCAGGCTCGGCCGGGCGGTGAACAGGCTGTCCTGCGACTCCGACCACAGCCCCGACGAGGTGCTGTACGGCCCCTTGCGCAGCTCCTCCCACGCCGCCGCCGCCTCGGCGTCCGGCCGGCCGTAGCGGCGGGCCGCGAAGCCGGCGAACCACCGGCGCTGGTCGACCGGCTCGGGCTCCCAGGCCAGATCGGTGAACAGGTCGAAGGCGGCCGGATTGGTGCCGGTCGCCTCCGGCAGGTAGGCGATCCCGGCGAGCGCGCTGTTGCCCTTGGCGCGCCACGGCCCGAACCGCTCGATCCACACGGAGGTGTTCGCCCCGATGGTGGTGTGTCCGCCGAAGTTGTAGATGGTGCCCATCGCGTAGGGAGCGCCGCCCCAGCGGGACTCGCGGTCCAGCCGGTTGTACCGGTCCGACAGGCCGTCCAGGATCAGCAGTTTCGAGGTGTCCACCCCGGACAGGAGTTCGGCCGTCGGGTCGTCCTGCCACCCCAGCACCGCCCACAGCGCGCCCGGGTGGGCGGCGTGCAGGGCGGCCTGGATGGCCCCGGCGGCCGACTTCACGTCCACCGAGCCGGTCCGGCCGCCCTCGTGCAGCGGGCTCATCCGGTACATCGTGCTGTCGCCGAACACCGCCCGCTGCTCCGCGTAGTACGCGGCGGCCAGCTTCCCGAACGCGGGCGAGGCGGGGTCCAGCCAGTCCGGCCGGTCGAAGCCCGCCCAGTCGCCCTGCGGCACGGTGGCCGCGTCCGGGTTGCGGGCGGCGAACCCGGGCGGCACCGTGCCGAAGTAACCGGGCAGCACCGGGGTCATGCCGAGCCCGCGCAGCTGGTCCGCGATCCGGCCGCCCAGCTCGGCGCGCTCGCGCAGCAGCCGCTCCGAGACCGGGCCGCCGAAGCCGCTGAGGTTCTGCAGCAGCCACCAGCTCTGGTGGCCGGGGCCGGGGATCCACCGGCGCAGTTCCCCGGCGGAGTAGCCGAAGCCCTGGAGCGCCCGGTAGTACGGGTACTCGGCGCCCACCTGCACGAACACCTCGTTGATGCCGTGCAGGGCGAGCAGGTCGATCTGCCGCTGGTGCTCCTCGAAGGAGCGGTAGGGGCCGGAGTACCCGTCGTCGGTGTCGTTGAGCGCGTACCGGTGCGGTACGAGGGCGTTGCGGCTGACGGGCGCGGGGACCCCCGGAAGCTGGGCGGGGAGCATGCCGATGCTGTCGCCGGGCCAGCCGATGTCGGCTCCGGCGACGTGCTGGAGGTACCAGCCGACGCCGGTGAGCAGGGTGGCTCCGGTGCTGCCGCGCACGGTGACCGCGCCCGGGGTGCCGGAGACCGTGAAGGTGTCGGCGGCGGCCGTGGTGTCGGGCACGAGGGTGAACTGCCCGGCGTGGCGCGGCAGCAGGCGCCCCAGGGCGGCCCGCGCGGGCGCGACGTCGAAGGTCCGGGGGCGCGGCGCGGCCGGCTGCGGGGCGCCGCGTGCGGGGAGCCGTACGGGGAGCCGTACGGGATGGGCGGCACGGCCGGGCCCGGCCGCGTGCGCGCCTGCCCGCGCGTCGCCCCGTGCCTCGGCCCGTGCGGGCGCCCCCGCC
>NZ_JBHJTK010000061.1:0-35604 GCF_042267665.1 Streptomyces sp. NPDC056224 | reverse complement strand
CCCAAATCCCCGCCCCGGGGGGGTGGCCCCCCCCCGGGCCCCGGGGGCGGGGCCCGGGGGGGGGGGGCGGGGGGCGCCGTCCGTTGCGCACGCACGTCACGCTAGCCTCGGCCACCGACATCGGCTGGGAGGAGCGCTTTCATGAACGCACAGGTTCGGCAGGACCGTCCGGGAGACGCGGGGAGTCCGGAACGGGCCTACGACGTCGTGCTCTTCGGCGCGACCGGGTTCGTGGGAGCGCTGACCGCCGAGTACCTCGCCGCGCACGCGCCCGCCGGCTGCCGGTGGGCCCTCGCGGGCCGGGACCTCGCGAAGCTGGAGCGGCTGCGCGACCGGCTCGCCGTGATCGATCCGGCCTGCGCGGGACTCCCCCTGCTGCGGGCGGACGCGGCGGACACCGGGGCGGTGCGCGAACTGGCCGCGTCCACAAGGGTGCTGGCCACCACCGTGGGCCCGTACGTCTGGTACGGCGCGGAACTGGTCGCCGCCTGCGCGGAGGCGGGTACGGACTACGTGGACCTCACCGGGGAACCGGAGTTCGTGGACCGGATGTACGTCGAGCACGACGCGCGGGCCCGGGAGACCGGGGCGCGGCTCGTGCACGCCTGCGGATTCGACTCGATCCCGGCCGACCTCGGGGCGTACTTCACGGTCGGCCGGCTGCCCGAGGGCGTCCCGCTGACGGTCGACGGGTTCGTGCGGTCCAACGCGCTGTTCTCGGGCGGGACCCTGGCCTCCGCGCTGACCGCCCTGAGCCGCGGCCCGCAGACCCTGGCGGCCTCGCACGCCCGTCGGCTGCACGAGCCCCGGCTGCTGGGCCGCCGGGCACGGGGGCCGGTGGGGCCGCCGCGGTTCAGCCGGGAGACCGGCACCTGGGCGCTGCCGCTGCCCACGCTGGACCCGGCGATCGTGGCCCGGTCGGCCGCCGCCCTCGAGCGGTACGGCCCGGACTTCCGCTACCGGCACTACGCGTCGGTCAAGCACCTGCCGGTCGCGGTGGGCGGGACGGCGGCGCTGGGCGCGACGGTGGCCCTGGCCCAGGTCCCGCCCGTCCGGCGGTGGCTGATGAACCGCTGGGAGCCGGGGCAGGGGCCCGACGCGGAGCGGCGGGCGCGCAGCTGGTTCACGGTGCGGTTCGTGGGCGAGGGCGGCGGCCGGCGGGTGCTCACCGAGGTGTCGGGCGGCGACCCGGGGTACGGCGAGACGGCGAAGATGCTGGCGGAGTCGGCGCTCTGCCTGGCCTACGACGCCCTGCCGAAGGCGGCGGGACAGCTGACGACGGCCGTGGCGATGGGCGACGCCCTGATCACCCGCCTGCAGAAGGCCGGGATCACCTTCCGGGTGGCGGACGCCCGCTGACGGATCGGCGGGTCACCGCGTGGCCCGTCACCTCTTCGCCGCCGAGACCACCCGGCACCCCGGCCCCGGCACCCCGTCACCCCGTCGCCTCGCGCAGGGCACGGCGGCACAGGGAGTCGGCGTGCCGGGTGGTCTCGGGGATCCGGAAGCGGGGGCTGAGGGCGAGGACGTGGGCACTGGCGTTGTCCAGCGAGACGCGGTGCCCGACGGAGACGTAGACCGGCTTGATGCCGTCCTGTGTCCGCAGCGCCCGGCCGACCTCGGCACCGTCGGCGGCGACCAGCGGGGTGAAGTCGCCGCGCCGGGCACCCGGCTCCTCGTAGGTGAAGGTGAACGGGTTCTTGGCGACCCCGATGGCCGGGAGCCCGGTGACCACGCCGAGGTGGCAGGCGAGGCCGAAGCCGCGGGGGTGGGCGAGCCCGTAGCCGTCGCAGACGACGAGGTCGGGCGCGGCGGCCAGGGAATCGAGCGCGGCCAGTACGGTCGGCAGCTCGCGGAAGGCGAGCAGCCCGGGCACGTAGGGGAAGCTCACGTGCCCGACGGCGGTGGCCTCCTCGACGACCTCCAGGGTGGCGGCGTCGAGCACCACGGCCGCGGCGGCGACGAGGTCGCGCTCGTCGTCGTAGGCGACGTCCACTCCCGCGACCAGCCCGCGGCCGGGCGGCGGGCCGGTCTGGTCGAGCACGACCTGGTGGCGTAGTTCGTCCTGTATCGCCCGGGCCTCGGCCTCGTCGGCGGGGGTCTTCGTACTCGTCATGATGGAGCGAGAGTAGCCTGGCGATCATGTTCGTCATGGAGCTCACCTACATCGCGCCCATCGAAGCCGTCGAAGACGAGATGGACGCCCATGTCGCCTGGCTGGACGGCCACTACGCCGCGGGCGTCTTCCTCGCGTCGGGCCGGAAGGTTCCGCGCGACGGCGGCGTGATCCTGGCCGCCGGGGTCTCCCGGGCGGAGATCGAGAAGATCGCTTCCGAGGACCCGTTCGCGCTGGCGGGCGTCTGCGCCTACCGCATCACGGAGTTCATCGCGACGAAGACGTCGGCGGACCTCGCGGCGGTACGCGAGAACCCGGTGGCGTGAGGCCCCGGTCTCCGAAGCCGAAGCCGAAACCGAAACCGTGGCCCGCCCGTTCGACAAGGGAGATCCATGTCCGCCCCCCTGCGCCCGCGGCTCGCGGCCCCCGGCGACATACCCGAGCTGATCCGGCTGCGCGCCGTCGCCCTCGCGTCCCTGGGAGTGGACCCGGGGCCGGCCGACACCGCCTGGCGGCAGACCGCGGAGAACTGGTTCGCGGAGCGCGTCGGCGAGCGCCCCGGCATGCGCTGCCTGGTCGTCGGCGGCGCCCCCGGTGAGCCACTGCTGGCCACCGGAATGGCCTGGGTGACGTACCACCTGCCGGGTCCGCGCCGGACCGACGGCCGGCGCGGTTACCTCGACGGCATCGTCACCGACGGGCCCGCCCGGGGGCGCGGCCACGGACGGGCGGTCGTCGAGGGACTGGTCGGCTGGCTGGAGAGCATCGGCATCGGCTACGTCCAGTTGCACGCCAGCGCGGACGGCGAACCGGTCTACCGGGCGGCGGGCTTCCTCCCCGGCCGCTACCCGGGCATGGACCGGTTCACCGCGGCCGGCCGGTCCGACTGATCAGCGGCGCTCCAGCCGCGCCACCCGCCCCTTCTCCCCCGACGCCCAGCAGCCGGTGTCGGCGGCGCAGTCGACCGTGTCGAAGGACCCGGCGTCCAGCGGCCGCCAGCTGTGGCCCCCGTCGACCGTCACATCGGTGCCCGTCGGACCCACCGCCAGCGCCGTGCCGCCGCTGTACGGGTACCAGGCCGCGCCGGAGCGGTAGGCCGGCGGCGGGGCCGCCGCCTGCCGCCAGGTGCGTCCCCCGTCCGAGGAGACGGCCGCGGCCTGCGGGGAGGCCTGCCCGGCGCGGTAGTCCCCGCCGACCGCGAGCCCCCTCGTACGGTCCCGGAAGGCGAGGGCGAAGACGCCCCGCGCCGGGTCGCCCGCCGGGACGGTGGACTCGGCGGCGCGCCAGGTCAGGCCGCGGTCCGCGGAGTGCAGCACCCGCGCGGTCGCCCCGCCGCCCGTGGCCAGCCAGACGTCACGCGGGCCGGCACTGACCAGGCACTGGCCGCTCGCCGCGAAGCCGGCCTCGCCCGGCAGCGCCGCCGGCATGCCCTCGCCCGGCAGCAACCGCCAGCTCCGCCCGCCGTCGTCGGTCGACAGGATGCGCAGCCGCCCGTCCACCGGGTCGCTCATCGCCAGCCCGTGCCGGGAGTCGAAGAAGGTGAGGCAGTCGTAGAAGGCACGCGGGTCGGGGTTGCGGAAGGTCTCGGTCCAGGTGGCGCCGCCGTCCTCGGTGCGCAGCACCCTGGAGGCCCCGCCCTCCCCGATCGACAGGGCGACCGCGCGCCGCGCGTCGAAGGCCTCGATGTCGCGCAGCTCCAGGCCTTCCGCGACCGCGCCCGGCGGCGAGACGTCGCCCCAGGTACGGCCGCCGTCCACCGTGCGCAGGACGGTCCCCTTGGAGCCGGCCACCCAGGCCGTGGTGCGGCTGACCGCCGACAGCCCCCGGAAGCGGACCTCCTTCCCGGTGTCCTTCAACGCCCATCGCGCGCCGTGCAGTTCCGCGTTCGCCTCGGCTTCCGCCGGCTCCGCGCCCGCGGCTGCCCGATCCGGTGCCAGGGCGGACGCCTGGGCGGGCGCCGCCGACAGCCCCACCGCCAAAACCGCCGCGCACATGCCAACTCCCAGAAGTCTCATGGCGCCGGAAGCTAACGCACGCCCGTTTCGCCGTCCAGGGTGCGTCCCGGCCCGCACCTCTCTAGCCTTGGGCCCATGCCCTCCGAAGAGCCCAAGGCCTACGACGGCAAGCTCCTCACCGTCACCTACGAGACGGGGCGGTGCCTGCACGCGGCCGAGTGCGTGCGCGGGCTGCCCGAGGTGTTCGACTCGGGCAGCCGCCCCTGGGTCCAGCCGGACGGCGCCGCTCCCGAGCGGGTCGCCGAGGTGATCCGGCGCTGCCCCTCGGGGGCGCTCCAGTACCGGCTCGCGGACGGCCCGCCCGAGGAACCGGACCGGCCGACCACCGTCGTGCGCGACCCCGCCGGCCGGCTCGTGCTGCGCGGCGACCTGCGCGTGACGACGCCGGACGGAATCGTCCGCAGGGAGACCCGGGCCATGCTTTGCGCCTGTGGAGTGAGCGGTAACCAGCCCTTCTGCGACCTCTCCGGAACGTGCCACTCCGACTGATCTTCCCCTCGTCACGCCTCCCCGACGGTCACTCTGTGCGATCACACAGGCAGGTTCCGGCCAATCGGTGACACAGCTCACGTCACCTTCCATGCACGGATTTGCCGATTCCGGCGTCTATCGGGTTGTCGGCGCCCATCCCACGGCCCGGCAGCAGATCCGCCGCAAGGGAGTGAGCCTTGATCACTGTCATCGAGCAGGCCGTACAGGCCCGTCTGGTCGCCACCGCGCCGAAGGTCGAGACCGTTCCCGTCACCCTCTGCTACGACCGGGCGGACCCGTTCGCGGTGCGCATGGCCTTCCCGGCCCCGGCCACGCTGGAGGGGGTCGAGGTCTCCTGGACCTTCGCGCGCGAGCTGCTGGAGTCCGGGCTGGACCGCCCGTCGGGCTGCGGCGACGTGCGCGTGCGCCCGTACGACGCCGACCGGACCACGATCGAGTTCCACGCGCCGGAGGGCGTGGCGATCGTGCTGATGGTGACGGCGGAGCTGCACCGGTTCCTGGAGCGGGCCTCGGCCGTGGTCGCGCCCGGCCTGGAGCACCTCTACCTCGACATGGACCACAGCCTGGCCGAGCTGATGCGCGACACCTGCTGAGCCGTCCGTCCGCAAATTCGTTTGCGGGCGGCTCCGGCCGCCGCGTAGCTTCGTGATCGCCCCATTGCCGCCGAAACGGAGCAGGACATTGCTCGTCTGAGGTTCGAGACAGCGACCCACCACCCGCGCGTCGACTGTCTCCCCGCGTTGCATTCACCACTCACGCAACCTGGAGGCCTCCATGAGTCACGCCCCTGCCCATCTCACCTGCTCCGACCTCTCCTTCGACTGGCCCGACGGGACCCCGGTGTTCGACGGGTTCCAGCTCGCCGTCGGCCCCGGCCGCACCGGCCTGATCGGGCTCAACGGCTGTGGGAAGTCCACCCTGCTGAAGCTCATCGCCGGTGAACTGACCCCTTCCGAAGGTCAGTTGTCCGTCGCGGGCAGCGTCGGGTACCTCCCCCAGAACATCACCCTCGACACCGCGCTGCGCGTGGACGAGACCCTGGGCATCCGGACCGTCCGGACCGCCCTGCACGCCATCGAGGCGGGCGAGGCCACGGAGGCGAACTTCGATGCCGTCGGCGACGACTGGGACGTCGAGGAGCGGGCGCTGGCCACGCTCGACCAGCTCGGTCTCACCCGGATCGGCCTGGACCGCACCGTCGGCGAACTCTCCGGCGGCGAATGCGTACTGCTGCGGCTGGCCGCCCTGCTGCTCGCGCGCCCCGACGTGCTGCTGCTGGACGAGCCCACCAACAACCTGGACCTGCGGGCCCGGGGGCGGCTGTACGCGGCGGTCGAGTCGTGGACCGGGGTGATGGTCCTGGTCAGCCACGACCGGGAGCTGCTGGAGCGGGTCGACCAGATCGCCGATCTGCGCGACGGCGAAGTCCGATGGTACGGAGGGAACTTCACCGACTACGAGCAGATGCTCGCCGCCGAGCAGGACGCGGCCGAGCGGATGGTCCGGGTCGCGGAGGCCGACGTACAGCGCCAGAAACGCGAACTTGCCGACGCGCAGGTCAAATTGGCGCGACGCAAACGGTACGGCCAGAAGATGTACGACACGAAGCGCGAGCCGAAGATCGTGATGGGCGCCCGCAAGCGGGCGGCGCAGGAATCGGCGGGCAAGCACCGCATCATGCACACCGAGAAGCTGACCCAGGCCAAGGAGCGGCTGGACCAGGCGGTGGAGGCGGTGCGCGACGACGACGCGATCCGGATCAAGCTGCCCGCCACCCAGGTCCCGCCGGGCCGGAGCGTACTGACCCTGAGCGATCTGCGCCTGGCCCACGGTGCGGCCGTACCGGGCGAGTGGGAGCTGCGCGGTCCGGAGCGGATCGCGCTGGTCGGCCGCAACGGCTCGGGCAAGACCACGCTGCTGCGCACCGTCGCGGGACTGCTGGCGCCGGAGTCCGGCACGGCGGTCACCCATGTGACCACCCGGTTCCTGCCGCAGCGGCTGGACGTGCTCGACGACAGCCGTTCGGTCGTGGAGAACGTGGCGCGGTTCGCCCCGCAGGCCACGAACAACCTGATCCGGGCGCGGCTGGCGCACTTCCTGTTCCGGGGCGCCCGGGCGGACCGGCCGGCCGGCACCCTGTCCGGCGGCGAGCGTTTCCGCGCGACGCTGGCGGCGCTGCTGCTGGCGGAGCCCGCTCCGCAGCTGCTCATGCTGGACGAGCCGACGAACAATCTGGACCTGGCGAGCGTGCGGCAGTTGACCGACGCACTGGAGTCGTACGAGGGAGCGCTCGTGGTGGCCAGCCACGACGTGCCGTTCCTGGAGTCGATCGGCATCACCCGGTGGCTGCTGCTGGACGGCGAGCTGCGGCCGACCACGGCCGAGGAGGTCCGGGAGGAGCTGTGGCTCTGACGGGGAGCTGAGGCCCGGGTTTCGCCGCCCCCCTCTGGCGTCTGAACCTGTCCGCGGGCTTTGCCGAGTAGGTCAGCCTGGTGTTCGTGAGGCTTGAGTCTCCGGTAAGGGGAGACGTGAGGGTGGGGGCATGAACGGCGAGACGCTCTATTCGATCGGTGATCTGGCTCGGCGTACGGGTCTGACGGTGAAGGCCATCCGGTTCTACGCAGACACCGGGATCGTGCCACCAACCGACCGCACCCCGGCCGGATACCGCCAGTACGGTGCTGATGCCATCGCGCGCATCGAACTCGTACGTACCCTGCGCGAGCTGGGAATCGACCTGGCCACGATCCGCAAGGTCATGGACCGGGAGGTCTCGCTGACGGACGTCGCGGTGACGCATGCCGAGGCACTGGACGTGCAGATCCGCGTCCTGCGGCAGCGCCGCGCTGTGCTGACGGCGGTGGCGCGCCGCGGCTCGACTCCCCAGGAGATGGACCTCATGCACAAACTGGCATGTCTGTCGGAAGCCGAACGGCAGTGTCTGATCGACGACTTCCTCGGTGCCGTGTTCGACGGCCTGCGTGATCACCCCGCGTTCGCGGCGGTCACCCGCTCGCTGACACCCGAACTGCCCGATGACCCCGCACCCGAGCAGATCGAGGCGTGGGTGGAGCTGGCCGAGCTGGTCCAGGACCACGATTTCCGCTCCACGTTGCACGGCATGGCCCAGGATCTGGCGACCGACCGGGCCCCGGACGATGCCGCGGGCCTGCCCCGGGTCCTCGCCGAAGCGGTCCGGGCCCAGGTGATGCCAGCTCTCGAGGCCGGTGTCGAGCCGGACTCGGCCGAAGCGGAGCCGATCGTGACCGTACTCGCGGCCTACTACGCACGCGTCCTCGGCTGCCCGGCCTCGCACGATCCCCGTACGCTTTACCGGCGCCTTGCAGCCCGGCTGGAGCAGATGAACGACCCTCGCCGGGACCAGTACCTGTCCTTGCTGGCCGTCATCAACAACTGGCCGGCACCCGGAAGCCTGGCGCCCGTGCTCACCTGGTCCACCACGGCACTCCGTACCCGAATACCGCAGCGGTGAGCCGAGCACGCACCACGCCCGTCGCCACAGGATCAGGCCACCCGGCCCCGAATCGGTTCTTTGCCGAGTACCGGACATTGATGCGCGTGCCCGGCTTCTGGCGGCTGGCCACCATCGGCATGACGTCGAAGCTGGCCGCGAGCATGACCAGCCTGAGCATGTTGCTCCTGGTCAGCAGCGCCTGTTCGTATGGGACCGCGGGACTGGCGGTGAGCTGCTCCACTCTCGGCCAGGGGTTGACCGCTCCGTTACGTGGACGGCTCATCGACCATTATCCGGTCCGCCCGGTCCTGCTCAGCTGCCTTGCCGCCCATCTCACCGCCACCACCGCCGTGATCCTGACGGTGCGGAGCGGCGGTAACGCCACAGCGGTCTGCTCACTAGCCGCAGCCGTCGGCGCGACTGCTCCACCCGTCGCCGTCATGATGCGTTCTGTCTGGCACAGCGTCACCACCAGCACCACGCTGAACACGGCCATGGCGCTGGACGCTTCCATGATGGGTGCCGCGCTGATCGTCGGTCCGGTGCTCGCCGGCTGGCTCAGCCTGTCGTTCTCGCCTCTCCTGCCGTGTGCGGCCATCACGGCGGTGACGGTCGTCACCGTCGCACTGGTGGTGGTCAATTCCTCTGCTGCCCTCGTGCCTTCGGCCGCGGCTGGACACTGGCTGGGGCCGTTGATGTCGTCGCCGTTGCGTCGCCTGCTGGCCGCCGATGCGATTTTCGTCATGGCGGTGACGGCCATGGACGTGGTGCTTCCGGTCTACGCGCGGCAGGTGCAGGCGGCCGAACTCACCGGCTTGTATCTGGGCAGCCTTGCGGTCGGCAGCGTTGTGGGGAGTTTTACCCTGGGTATGGCCACGAAGCGGCCGCCGCGTGGGCTCGCACTTCCGGTGCTCCTCGGCCTCTTCGCCCTCGGATGTGCCGCTCTGGCCGTGGCCGCACGGCTCTCCCCGATGGCGGTCCTCACGGTGTGCCCGGTCGCCGGCCTTGTCATCGGGTCGCTCTTCGCCGTCCTGCGCACCACGGGAGGCGATCTGGCACCGCCTGGGCAGGTCACCGAAACCATGTCCTGGCTCAGCACCCTCGACATGGTCGGCGGTGCGGCAGGGGCGGCCGTGTTCGCCCACCTCGCCGATGCGAAGGGAAGCCCGACGGCGCTCGTGCTCGTCCCCGTGCTGATCATGATGGCTGCTGTGGTCAGCTGGCGGGTTCGGCCCCGGCAACGACGCTGATGTCCCTCCAGCCGTCGACGGCGTGGCCGCAGCGCGTCGAACCGCCGACGGATCTTCAGCACGCGCTCATCGTCGGGCGTGAGCCGGTGCGCGCACGCGACGGGTCCGGATGCCGCGAGGGGCGGTTTCGCACAGGCCGGACAGGCCGTGCCGGGTGAGCAGGGACCGGACGACGGAGCGGGCGGAGCCCGCGCAGTGGGCGCCGCCCGGCAGGCCCGTCGAGCAGTTCGGCTTCAGCGCCTCGGGCGGTGTCCGCCGCGACTCGTGGACCGACCTCAGGCCACGTGATCAAAGATCACCGGGTGGTCATGAGTGGCCCCACGGGGCAGCAGCACGCCGAGCGCGCGGCAGCGGCGCCTCGGCGCCGAGCGTGTCCGCGCCCTCGCCTTCCCCGACGACACACCGAGATCGCCCGGCACGAGGCCCTCCGCGCGCCGGTCTGAGCCGTCAAGGCGGGAGCCGCGGACCACCTGTCGGCGTGACTTTGGCTCGTCGATTCACACTCGAACCCGTCCCAAACTGCGCAGATAACTGGACGTAACCGGACATAGGCAGGGGTGGGGGTTGGCTGGGTCTTAATGTCGCGCTTAACCTACGACTCCGTAGGCTACGGAACCGTAGGTAATTCGCTTTGCACCCAGGAGTACCCGTGACGATCACCTCTCCCCACCTCGGCAGCTCGGAGGCGTGGACAGACGCCAAGTTGCTGTTCGCGCTGGAAGAGGTGGTCGAGAAGGAACTCAACCGCCATCTGAAGGTCACCAAGGACTGGATGCCCCACGAGTACGTCCCGTGGAGCGACGGCCGGAACTTCCCGGGCTTCTTCGAGGACGGCGAAGCCTGGGATCCGGAGCAGTCCAAGGTCACCGACATCGGCAAGATCGCGCTGGTCGTGAACCTGCTGACCGAGGACAACCTCCCCAGCTACCACCACGAGATCGCCTCGCTCTTCGGCCGCAACGGCGCCTGGGGCACCTGGGTGCACCGCTGGACGGCCGAGGAGGGCCGCCACGGCATCGTGATGCGCGACTACCTGCTGGCCTCGCGCGCCGTGGACCCGGACAAGCTGGAAGCGTTCCGGATGCAGCACATGTCGGAGGGGTTCGAGTCCGACAACCGCCACTCCATGCTCCACTCCGTGGCGTACGTCGCCTTCCAGGAGCTCGCCACCCGCATCTCGCACCGCAACACCGGCCACCAGTCCGGTGACCCGGTCTGCGACCGGATGCTGGCGCGCATCGCGCAGGACGAGAACCTGCACATGGTCTTCTACCGCAACCTGCTGGGCGCGGCCTTCGAGCTCGCCCCGGACCTCACCATGCAGGCCGTGCGGGACGTCGTGGTCAACTTCCGGATGCCCGGACACGGCATGCCCGGCTTCGAGCGGATGGCCGCGCAGATGGCGATCGGCGGGGTCTACAACCTGCGGATCCACCACGACGACGTGCTGAGCCCCGTGATCCGCTTCCTGAAGATCATGGACATCGACGGTCTGGGCCCCGAGGGCCAGCAGGCCCAGGAGGAGCTCGGCCTGTTCATGAACGGCCTGGACGCCGAGGCCCGCAAGTTCGACGAGCGCCTGGCCGCCCGGGCGGCGCGTCTGGCCGCCCGCAAGGCCTGACCGATTCCCGCCCGCTCGGGCGCGTGACGCCTATAGCCCTGGCAGAGCCCTGCTCTGCCAGGGTTTCGCGTCATCCGCAGCGCCACGGCGTTCGTGGAGCGGGAGGAGGCCATCCGCGCCGCCTTCCGCCGGGCGGCGGGCACGCATGACTGGCCACGCCGCCCTCGGCTTCGACCCGGCTCCCGGAAATCCGGCGGAGGTCCTGGCCCTGACCAGGAAATCCTCCGCGTCGGCGGCCTCCCTTGGCGAGGCCTCGCGCGCCATGAAGGCGCTGGTCTCGCACGGCCCGGACTGGCAGGGCGAGGCCGCGACCGCCTGGCGCGCCGCCCTCTCGCAGGACCTCCCCCGCTGCCCGGGCTCTGCCCGCACCTCCCTCGCCGAGGCCGCGAAGCACCTCACGGGGTGGCACGAGACCCCGGTGGCCCACCGTGCCCTGGCGGCCCGCCGTGCCCTGGCGGGAGGAGTGCGGCGGTGAGGGGTTCGAGCTCGCCCTGCGGGTGGGGCCGGTGCGGCGCGGCGGCGAGGGTGCGCGGACCTGATCAGCGGCGGCGCGAGCGCAGGGCGAGGCGCTCGGACTCGGAGAGGCCGCCCCAGACGCCGAAGCGTTCGTCATTGGCCAGGGCGTACTCCAGGCACGCCGCCCGCCCCTCGCACGCCCCGCACAGCCGCTTCGCGTCGCGCAGCGAAGATCCGGGCTCGGGGAAGAAGAAGCCCGGGCCCGTCTGGGCGCACAGGGCGAGGTCGTACCAAGCAGTTGCAGTGGTGGTGGTGTTCATCGACATGCCGGTGATACTGACCGCCGCCGATGGACGTCCGATCAACGGGCGATCAACACCCCGTCATGACCCCGCCGGCGGAACGCTGGCTATGACCGCGAATCGCGCCCCGAAGGGATCCGCCAGCTTGGCGAAACGGCCGACTCCCTCCATGAACACCGGGGTGAGGCGGACCTTCCCCCCCGACTCCTCCGCCTTCGCCGCCGTCGCGTCGCAGTCGGCGACCTCGAAGTACGGCGTCCAGTAGGGCCGTCCCGCGTCCTCCACCGGATCCGACGAGATCGGGACCAGACCGCCGAAGGAGGCCTGTTCCGTCGTACCGGCCGGCTTGGCCATCGTGTACGTACCGCCCTCGAACGGCATCTCGCCGATCTCCCAGCCGAGTACCGTGCGGTAGAACTCGGCCGCTCGGGCCACGTCGCCCGTGTACAGCTCCGTCCAGCACAGGGAGCCCACCTCCGTCACGGCGCCCAGGCCACTGTTCTTCCTCGGCTGCCACACCCCGAAGCCCACCCCCTCCGGATCGGCGAACATCGCCATCCGGCCGAAATCCAGGACGTCCATCGGGTCGAACGTCACCGAGCCGCCCGCCTTGACCACGGCCGCCGCCGTCGCGTCCGCGTCGGAGGTCTGGAAGTACACCTGCCAGGCACAAGGGCCCTGGTCCGCCGGAACGGTCATACCGCCCGCGACCGTCTTGTCGCCGAGGTGGAACATCCCGTATCCACCGACCTCCTCGCCACCCGCCTGAAAGTCCCAGCCGAACAGTCCCGCATAGAACTCGGCGGCGGCTCCGAGGTCCGGCGCACCGAAGTCGACCCAGTTCGGTGAGCCGTCCTTGTAGTCCGTGGTGAGCATGGTCCGCACCCCTTCCACTGTCCTGTCCTGTCTGTCCTGCCTCGCCCGTCCGTCTATCCGTCCGTCCGCCCCTGTCCCTCCCTTCGAGCATGGCACCCGCCACTGACAGCAGCCCGGTGCTGCTTCACAGAGTGCACGATCGTGCGTTCGGTAAGGTGGCGAGATGGCAGACGGACGCGTGGAACGCGGCAACCAGACGCGACGGACCGTTCTCGACCGGACGATGGGCATCGCCTCCGTCGACGGGCTGGAAGGACTGTCCCTGGGGAAGGTCGCCGCGGAACTCGGCCTGAGCAAGAGCGGTGTGTTCGCCCTCTTCGGTTCCAAGGAGGACCTCCAGCTCGCCACCGTCCGTGCCGCCGTGGACGTGTTCGTCGAGCAGGTCGTCCGGCCCGTGCGCGAGGACCCCGCAGGCCTCGCCAAGGTGTGGCGGGTGTGCGAGCTGTGGCTCGGCTACTCCGGGCGCCGCGTCTTCCCCGGCGGATGCTTCTTCTACGGCGTCTCCGCGGAGTTCGACGCCCGGCCCGGCCCCGTGCGCGACGAAATCGCCAAGGTGCGCTCCGACTGGACGCGTTACGTCGAGCGGACCCTGGAAGAGGCCCGGCTGGCGGGCGGATTCCGCGACGGGTTCGACCGCGCGGACGTCCCCCAGCTCGCCTTCGAGGTGATCGCTCTGATGGAGCTGGCCAACGCGCACTCCGTCCTGCACGAGGACCCGGCGGCGTACGAGCGGGCCGGCCGCGGCATCCTCGGCCGGCTGCGGGCAGTGGCGGCCGCTCCGGAGGAACTCCCGGACCGGCCGCCCGCCTTCATCAACTCCCCTTCTTGACCCCGGCCGTCGGCGAGGTCGCGAACTCGACGGCGGCTGCGATGACTTCCGGGTCGCACAGGATGCGCCGGTGGCCCAGGCCGCTCGTCTCGATCAGCCGGGCCTGGGAACCGTAGGCGGCGGCGATCGCGCGGGACTGCGCGGGGGCGGCCACGTCGTCGTCCGCGTCGTGGACGAGGAGGATCGGGGCCGACAGGTCCGCTTGCCGCCGGGCGGCGTCGAGGCGCTGCCATATGTCGGGTTCGCCGGGGAACAGCCGGCCTTCCACGTGGCCGCGCAGCGCCGCCCGGACCGCCTCGCCCAGACGCAGCCGGGTGCGGAACCCGTCCAGGAGGTGGTCGAAGTCGGCGACACCTCCGATGGCGACGATGCGGTCGGCCCGGACGCCGTCGCGCAGCGTGAGGAAGGTGGCGAGCACGCCGAAGGAGTGGGCCACGACCGCCGAGAAGTCCCCGTGCTCCGCGTGCAGTCGCCGGATGACGGCCCGGTAGTCGAGGATCGTGGAGGCCCGGCCGCCGGACTCGCCGTGGCCCGGGGTGTCGAAGGCGATCACCGTACGGCCCTGGGCGCGGAGGGCCTCGACGATGCCGGCGAACCGCGAGGCGCGCGAGAACCAGCCGCGCGCGACCAGGATGGGCCGGCCACCGCCGTCACCGCCGTTGCCGCCGTCACCACCATCGTGATCACCGCCGCCCCAGCGGTACGTGGTGACGGGTATGCCCCGTACGAACACGCGGCCGGTCTCCGCCCGCGCACGATCGTTCGTGTAGTTTTCATCCCTGATCGCGCCCCTGATGGCGTGGACCTACGCTTGTGCCCACCGCTTTCCTTGATCCTCGTACGCCAGGAACAACAGGAGGCATGCCGTGAGGCCGACGTACATACGGCTCCGCCGGGCCTGCGTGGCCACCGCCGCCGCAGGTCTGCTCATCGCCCCGGCCGTCGCGGGCTCCGCCTACGGAGCGCCCGCCCAGGGCCGGTCCGTCCCCGCCGTCCCCGCCGCCCCCTCCCCCACCCCGGACGGCGACACGGAATTCCCCCAGCTCACCCCGGCCGTCGCTGCGCGACTGGACGCCGCCATCCGGCGGGTCCTGCGCGAGACCGGCGTGCCGGGCGTGACCGTGGGTCTGTGGGCCCCCGGCAAGGGGAGCTACGTGAGGAACTTCGGGGTCGCGAACAAGGCGACCGGCGCTCCGATGCAGACCGACTTCCAGATCCGCATCGGCAGTGAGACGAAGACGTTCACGGTGACCGCCCTCCTCCAGCTCGTCGACCAGGGCAAGATCGGTCTGGACGACCCCATCGGCAAGTACATCAGCGGCGTTCCGAACGGGGACCGCATCACTCTGCGCCAACTGGCCGGCATGCGCAGCGGGCTGTTCAACTACACCGAGGACGAGGGCTTCATCAAGGCGTTCGAAGCCGACCCCAAGAAGCCCTTCACGCCCCAGCAGCTGCTCGGCTACTCCTTCACGCACCCCGTCCAGTTCGCACCGGGCGAGAAGTGGGAGTACTCCAACACCAACCTGATCCTGCTCGGCCTGGTGATCGAGAAGATCACCGGTCGGCCGCTCCGCGAGGTCATCGAACGGAACGTCCTGGAGCCGGCCGGTCTGCGCCACACGCTCTTCCCCGTCGGGGCCGAGTTCCCCGCACCGCACGCGCAGGGCTACACCGACCAGTCGGCCTCGGGCAGGATCGTGAACGCGACCGACTGGGACCCGTCCTGGGCCTGGGCCGCGGGAGCGATCATCTCCGACCAGCAGGACCTGCGCAGCTGGGCGCGCACCCTGGCCACCGGCACGCTGCTCACGCCCGCGACCCAGGCCGAGCGGCTGAAGACCACCTCGATCGGCATTCCCGGCGCCGGTTACGGGCTGGGCATCTTCAACATCCAGGGCTGGATCGGCCACAACGGCTCACTGCCCGGGTACGAGACGCTGACCGTCTATCTGCCTGAGGACCGGGCGACCATGGTGGTCCTCCTCAACACCGACGTCGAGTACCGGGGCCAGGAGCCCAGCACCCTCTTCGGCGAGGCGATCACCAGCATCGTGACCCCCGACCACGTGTACCCCGGCCACAAGCCGACCGCCCCGAAGCCCAGCTGAGGACCCGGCCTGCGGATGCCGTCCAGTCCTCGCGTCAGTCCTCGCGCTTCGCCCGGCTCGGCTGGACCCGCTTCGGTTCGCCCGGCATCTTCGGATAGTCCGGAGGGTAGGGCAGGTCCTCCAGGCCGTGCTCGTGCTCGTCGCGGGCCGCGAGTTCGAGTACGGCGTCGAGGACGAAGGCGTGGTCGTCCATGTCGGCGTGCAGGTCACCCAGTTCGGCGAAGCGGGCCGGCATGGTCACGATGTCGAAGTCGCGCGGCTCGGCGTCGTCCACCTCGTCCCAGCGCAGCGGCGCCGACACCGGGGCGTGCGGGCGGGGGCGGATGGAGTAGGCGGAGGCGATCGTGCGGTCGCGCGCCGTCTGGTTGTAGTCGACGAAGATCCGCTCGCCGCGCTCCTCCTTCCACCAGGCCGTCGTGACCTTGCCCGGCATGCGGCGCTCCAGTTCCCGGCCGAGGGCGATGGCGCACCTGCGGACCTCGGTGAAGGTCCAGCGCGGCGCGATCGGGACGAAGACGTGCAGGCCGCGGCCGCCCGAGGTCTTGGGCCAGCCCCGCAGACCCAGCTCCTCCAGCAGGGCCCGCAGCTCGTGCGCGGCGGCCACCGCGTGGTGGTAGTCGGTGCCCGGCTGCGGATCGAGGTCGATCCGCAGCTCGTCGGGGCGGTCGGTGTCCTCGCGCCGTACCGGCCAGGGGTGGAAGGTGAGGCAGCCCAGATTGGCGGCCCACAGCACGGCGGCCGGCTCGGTCGGGCAGATCTCGTCCGCGCTGCGGCCGCTCGGGAAGGCGATGTGGGCGGTCGGAATCCAGTCGGGAAGGTTCTTCGGTGCCCGCTTCTGGAAGAAGGACTCGCCCTCCACCCCGTCCGGGTACCGCTCCAGGGTCGTCGGCCGGTTTCGCAGGGCCCGCGTGATGCCGTCGGCGACCGCCAGGTAGTACTCGGCCACATCCCTCTTGGTGAGGCCGCGCTCCGGGAAGTACACCTTGTCCGGGCTGGACAGGCGTACCGTCCGCCCGCCCGCGTCGAGCTCGATCGCATTACCGGCAGCACCCATGTGCGCCACGCTAGGCGGGCCCGGCCGGACCTGCACACCGGGCGGGGCCGGACGTACCACCGCAGAATCGAAGGCATGGATCTGCCGGTGATGCCGCCCGTGAAGCCGATGCTCGCCAAGTCCGTGGCCAGGATCCCGCCCGGCATGCAGTACGAGGCCAAGTGGGACGGCTTCCGCGCCATCGTGCACCGCGACGGCGACGAGATCGAGATCGGCAGCCGCACGGGCAAGCCCCTGAACCGGTACTTTCCCGAACTGGTCGCCGCCCTGAAGGAGAACCTGCCCCCGCGCTGCGTCATGGACGGCGAGATCGTGATCGCCCATGGCGGACGCCTCGACTTCGACCGGCTGACCGAACGGATCCACCCCGCGGCCTCGCGCGTGAAACTGCTCGCGGAGACGACCCCCGCCAGCTTCGTCGCCTTCGATCTGCTCGCACTCGGGGACGAGGCGCTCCTCGACACCCCGCTCGCCGAGCGCCGCCGCGCCCTCGCCCGCTCCCTCTCCACCGCCCGGCCCCCCGTCCACCTCGCGCCCGCGACCACCGACCCCGCCCTCGCGCAGGAGTGGTTCGAGCGGTTCGAGGGCGCCGGGCTCGACGGGGTGGTCGCCAAGCCCCTCGATCTCCCCTACCGGCCCGACGCGCGCCTCATGTACAAGATCAAACACGAGCGTACGGCCGACGTCGTCCTCGCGGGTTTCCGTTTCCACAAGAGCGGTCCGATCATCGGATCGCTGCTGCTCGGCCTGTACGACGGCCAGGGCGCGCTCCAGCACGTCGGCGTGTGCGCCGCCTTCCCCATGAAGCGCCGCGCCGAACTCGTCGAGGAGCTCGAACCGCTGCGCATGCCGGACCCCGGGGGGCACCCGTGGGCCGCCTGGGCCGAGGAGTCCGCCCACGAGAGCGCCCGGCTGCCCGGCGCGACGAGCCGCTGGACCGGGAAGAAGGACCTGTCCTGGGTGCCGCTGCGCCCCGAGCGGGTCATCGAGGTGAAGTACGACCACATGGAGGGCGACCGGTTCCGGCACACGGCCCAGTTCGGCCGCTGGCGGCCCGACCGGGCGCCGGAGAGCTGCACTTACGCCCAACTGGAGGAAGTGGTCCGCTACGACCTCGCCGAGGTGCTCGGCCCGCCGCCGGGCGACTGACCGGGCCACCCGTCCCACCCGACCCGTCCCGGGCCGCCCTGCTCACCCGGGGTCGGCTTCTCCCGCTCCTCACCCGAGGTCAGCTTCTCCCACTCCGCCCGGTCCGGCCCCACCGCGTTCGGCGCGTACTGCGGGCGCGCGGCCAGCCAGCGCGCCACCCGCGCCCGGATCTGCGGATCCGCGTACGCCCGCTCCGGCGGATCGGCCAGGTGCCGGACCCTGGCCCGGGCCCGCATCACCTCCGGGTCCTCCAGCGCGCATTCGAACAGCGCGGCCACCTCGCGGGCCGTCCCCGTACGCCCGGACCGGGTCGCGAACCGCTCCCCGATGGCCTCGTCGGCGGCCACCTGGAAGTCGAACCACGGCTTCAGCGTGCGCACCGCCCAGGCGTGGTGGCCGGCGGCGAACGCCTCGGATCCCGGGTCCTGGTGCGCCGTGCGGGCGACCCGGCGCGCGGCCCACAGCGCGAGCGAGGTGCCCTGTCCGAGGGTGGGGTTGGTGTGCGTGATCGCGTCCCCGACGGGCACCAGCCCGCTCACCACCGGGCCCCGCTCGTCGGCGAGGGCGCTCCACCGGTTGTCCAGGCTCGCGGTGGCCAGTACCTCCGACAGCGGCTCGGCGCCCAGGGCCAGCCAGGCCGCGCCGGGCGGGAAGGTACGGGCGGCGGCCTCGAAGACGGCGGTGTCGCGCAGCGCCGAACGCGTGGTGTCGGCGGTGTGCACGAACAGCGTCACGGCGAAGAGCCGGTTGTCGGCGGGGAAGACAGCGCACCCGGCGAAGGCGCCGCCCGTCACCGCCCAGGGCCGACGCGGCCCCTCCTCCATGCCCTCGGGCAGGCGGTACCAGCGGCAGAAGTACGCGAGGCCCGTGCGGTGGCGTTCCACGACCGGTGGGCGGCACCCCGCCGCGGCCAGCCAGCGCTCGGCGCCGCCGCGCCGGCCGCCCGCGTCCACGACGAGGTCCCCCTCGTAACTCCCGACCACCGTGGTCACTCCCGTCACCCGGATCCCCGGCTCCGTGAGCAACCCGGTGACCGGTTCCCCGTACCGCGCGACGACACCCGGTTCGGCGCGCAGGGCGGTGGCCAGCGCGCTCTCCAGGACGATGCGCCGGGCCTGGAGCATGACCAGGTCCTCGTCGCCGGGGCGCGCGGGCGGCCGTACGTCGAACCAGTCCAGCTCGTGCCGCTCGCGGGCGCCGAGCCGGAGCATCTCCTGGTGGACGTCGGGCAGCTCGTCCCGCAGGACGTTGCGCGCGGCGCCCAGCAGGGCGTGCGGCTGCGTCGCCTGCGGTACGGTCGGCCGCCGCCAGCCGAAGAAGTCGCGATCGAGCGCGGTGCCCGGAGCCCGCGTGTCGCGCTCGAACAGTTCGGCCGTGTGCCCTCGGCGCGCCGCGAGCAGGGCGGTGGCAGCCCCTCCGACACCTCCGCCTATGACCAGTACGTGTGCCATTGCGCCCCCCTGAGCCGCTGAACGGTATGACGATCAGACCGCCCAGAGCCTGCGCGGACGGAACCTGGCCGAAACCCGTACAGACGTCCGATGGCCGGCGGTTCGGGGCCCGCGCCACCGGTTCAGCCCCACCCCACCGCCACCCCACCGCCACCCGCATGTCACGGCCATGCGGTTCACGTGCTCCGGCGACGGGCCTCGACCGCCTGCCGGGTCTCCTCCTCGATCAGGTCGGCGTTGACGGCGACGGCCGCGCGGACCCCGGACACGGCCGCGCCCGCGACCTGCTCCATCGGAGCGGTGACATTGCCCGCCGCCCACACGCCCCGGAGGGCGGTGGCACCGGTCACCGGGTCGGAATCGACGCAGGTGCCGATGACGTGGCCGTCCCGCTCCAGGGAGGTCACCGGCAGGCCCAGCCCGGTCAGAACGCCGGAGCGGGCGGTGAAGCGGGGCGCCACCACGAGCGCCAGGCAGCCCTGCACGCCTCCGTCGGCCAGGGTGACCCCGGTCAGCCGGTCCTCTTCGACGAGGAGACCGGTCACCTCGCCGCCGACGACCTCGACACCCCGGGCGGCCAGCAGCTCACGGTCCTCGGCGGTGAGCTTCCAGGTGTGCGACAGCAGGGTGGTCCGCCCGCTCCACTGCCGCCACAGCCCGGCCTGGTGCACGGCGAGGGGGCCGTCGGCCAGCACCGCGACCGGCCGGTCGCGGACCTCCCAGCCGTGGCAGTACGGGCAGTGCAGCACGTCCCGCCCCCAGCGCGCCCGGAGCCCCGGCACGGCGGGCAGCTCGTCCACCAGCCCGGTGGCGACCAGCAGCCGGCGTGCCCGGACGGTCGAGCCGTCCGCGCAGCGGACCAGGAAACCCCCGTCGGGCAGCCGGTCGGCGGCGACGACCGTGCCCGGCCGGATCCGGCCGCCGTAGCCCGTCACCTCCGCCCGCCCTTTGGCCGAGAGTTCGGCCGGTCGCGCTCCGTCGTGGCCGAGGTAGCCGTGCACGTGCGCGGCGGGTGCGTTGCGCGGGCTGCCGGAATCGATCACCAGCACCGAGCGGCGGGCCCGGGCCAGGGTCAGCGCCCCGGCGAGCCCGGCCGCCCCACCGCCGACGACCACCACGTCGTACGAGGTGTCCCCCGGGTGCCTCGCATCTCCTGCATCTCCTGCATCTCCTGCATCGCTTGCGTTGTCCATGTCTGCGAGGGTCCGCCCGCCGCCCCGCGCTTGACAAATGTTCTTGCCGAAGCGGCAAATGGGTTCATGGCCACCGAAGAGCAGGACGAGGAACTCGCGGGTGTGCTGACGGCCGTGGGACCACGCCTGCGCGCCCTGCGCCGCCGGCGCGGCACCACGCTGGCCCAGCTCAGCGAGACCACCGGAATATCGCTCTCCACCCTCTCCCGGCTGGAATCCGGCCAGCGCAGGCCGACGCTGGAACTACTGCTCCCGCTGGCCAAGGCCCACCGGGTGGCGCTCGACGAACTGGTCGGCGCGCCCGACACCGGGGACCCGAGGATCCGCCCGCGCCCCTTCGTCCGGCACGGCCACACCTTCGTGCCGCTGACCCGCAATTTCGGCGGGGTGCACGCCTTCAAGCAGATCCTCCCGCCCGTCGAGGGCACCCCGCCGCTGCCGGAACTCCGAGTCCACGAGGGCTACGAGTGGCTGTACGTGCTGTCCGGGCGCGTCCGGCTGCTGCTCGGCGAGCACGATCTCGTCCTCGGCCCCGGCGAGGCCGCCGAGTTCGACACGCGCACCCCGCACGCCTTCTTCAACCCGGGTCCGCAGGCGGCGGAGTTCCTCAGCCTCTTCGGCCCGCAGGGCGAGCGGATCCACGTCCGCGCCAGACCCTCCACCCCATCGGAAGGACGCACATGAGCACCACCGGCGAACGCCCCGAACGAGCCGTCCCCCAGCCCAACGCCGTCGTCGGCGTCGGCTTGGTCGTGGTCGGCCCGGACGGCCGGGTCCTGCTCGGCCAGGCACACGACGGCCGCTGGGAGCTGCCCGGCGGCAAGGTCGACCCCGGAGAGGGCTTCGAGCAGGCCGCCGCCCGGGAACTGGCCGAGGAAACGGATCTGCGGGCGGACCCCGAGGCGGTCCGGGTGCTCGGCGTCCAGATCGACGCGACGTCCGGCATCACCCGGCTGACGGCCGCCGCGGTGACCACGGCGGCCGTCGGGGTCCCCGCCGTCACCGAGCCCCACAAGATCGCCCGCTGGGAGTGGTTCGCCCCGGCCGAGATCCCCGGAGCCCTCTACGCCCCGTCGGCGGCCGTGCTGCGCACCTGGCGCCCGGACCTCACGGCCCTGCCCCACGTGCCTTCGTACGACTATCCGACCGCGACCGGAAGCGTTCTGTAGAGCGGAACGCCCCGCCGTCCGCTACGGAATGCCGGCGCGCGACTCGCACCGCGTCGCGACGTCGGCCGTGCCCACCTCGCCGTCGCAGGTGTCGGTGTCCGGCCCGCCGTCGAGGACGTCGTCGCCGGGTCCTGCCGCGATAGGCCGCAGACGAGGTCGTTCCCGCCGTTGCCGTTGACGACGTCGCCGCCCGGCGATCCGACGATGACCTCGTCGCCGGGCGTTCCGGTCAGGGTGGCGGGGGGTGCCGAAGCACGTGGTCCGGGCTGCGCGGGCGTCGGCCGGCGGTGGTCCCGGTGTCATCAGCGCAGCCGTGATGACGCCGACCGTGACGAGTCGAGCCATGCAGAGCCTCCGGTTCCGGGGAACTGTCTCGGCGCAGACATGTCCCGCGACCCCTCGGCGGCCCGCCCTTCCTCGGCCGTCTGCCGCACCGCGTCCGTCGTACGAATGACCTGACGCCACGTCCGCACGCCCCTACGCCACCGTCTTCGGGGCGAAATTGCCCTCGCGCAGGTCCTCCGCCAGCAGCCGCTTCGCGATCGCGTCCGCCGCCACCCGCAGTTCGGCGCTCCGCGGCCGCCCCCGGTCCTTCTCCAGCTCGTTGCCGAGCCACTGCGCCCATGCCGCCGAGATGACCTGGGCCTCCCGCTGCCCGGCCGGGGTGAGCGTGAAGAAGCTGTCCTCGCGGCCGAGGAACCCCTCGTCCACCATCCGGTCGAAAACGGGGAGCAGTACCTCGGGCGGCACGGAGCGGCGCCCCGCGATCAGGCCGAGGCCGGCGTGGCCCACGGTCCGGGTCATCATGTCCACCTGCATCACCGCCCACGCGCCCGCGATGTCCAGCCGGGTGTCGGAGTTCTCGACGATCGCGCGCGCCGTCTTCGGGCCCATGGTCCGGACGAGCTTGCCGACCGCCAGCTCCAGCAGTTTGGCCGAATCCCCCGAGGCCGTGGCCGGCGAGGCGAAGCCGTCCCCCATGTCCGTGGACCCGGCGCGGGCCGTGTCGCGCAGCCGCACCTGCTTGAGGAAGAGCGCCACGACGAAGCCCACCACCGCCACCGGCACCGTCCACAGGAACACCGTGTGCAGGGCCAGCGCGTACGCGTCGATCACCGGACCCGCGGCCGCGGGGTCGAGCCCGTGCACCCCCTGCGGGCTGGACGCGGCCTCGGCCAGCCGCGCCGGGTCCTCTCCGGTGAGCCGCGCCGCCTGCGCGACCGCCGCCTCCAGTTCGGGCCCCAGGGTGTTCGCGTAGATCGTTCCGAAGACCGCCGCCCCGAAGGCGCTGCCGAGCGTACGGAAGAAGGTGACCCCGGAGGTGGCCGTGCCCAGGTCCGCGTAGTCGACGGTGTTCTGCACCGCGATCGTGAGGACCTGCATGGACAGGCCGATGCCCGTACCGAGTACGAACATGTACAGCGACTCCAGCAGGCTGCTGGTCCCCGGCTGCATCCGCGACAGCAGGTACAGGCCGACGCCCATGACCGCATTGCCCACGATCGGGAAGATCCGGTACTGGCCGGTCCTGCTGGTGACGGTGCCGCTGAACACGGAGGCGAGCAGCAGCCCGAAGACCATGGGCAGGGTCCGGACGCCCGAGACGGTGGCCGAGTCCCCGTCGACGTACTGGAGGTAGGTCGGCAGGAACGTCAGCGCGCCGAGCATCGCGAACCCGACGATGAAGCTCAGCACGGAGCACACCGAGAAGACCGGATTGCGGAAGAGCCGCATCGGCAGCATCGGCTCCGCGGCGCGTGTCTCGGCCACACAGAACAGGGCCAGCGCGAGCGCACCGCCCGCGAACAGGCCGATGATCACCGGTGAGGTCCAGGCGTACTCGTTCCCGCCCCAGCTGGTGGCCAGGATCAGCGCGCTCGCGCCGATCGCGACCAGGGTGATGCCCAGGTAGTCGATGACCGGCTTGCCCCCTGCCCGCAGCGCCGGGATCGTCCGGGCGGCCGCGACGACGACGAGGATCGCGATCGGAACGTTGACGTAGAAGCACCACCGCCAGCTCAGCTGGTCGGTGAAGAACCCGCCGAGCAGCGGGCCGATCACGGTGGCGACGCCGAAGACGGCGCCGATCATGCCCTGGTACTTGCCGCGTTCGCGCAGGGGCACCACATCGGCGATCAGCGCCATCGCGGTGACCATCAGGCCGCCGGCCCCGATGCCCTGGACGCCGCGCCACACGATGAGGAAGGTCATGTTGCTCGACAGGCCGCACAGGAAGGAGCCGCTGATGAAGACGACGGCGGAGATCTGGAAGATCAGTTTCCGGCCGAAGAGATCGCCGAACTTGCCCACCAGCACCGTCGCCACGGTCTCCGTGAGCAGGTAGGAGGTGACCACCCACGCCATGTGGTCCCCGCCGCCCAGGTCCGCCACGATCGTGGGCAGGGCGGTCCCCACGATCGTCTGGTCGAGTGCCGCGAGCAGCACGCCCAGCATGATCGTGCCGAAGACGACGTTGCGCCGCCGCCGGTCGAGCACGGGGGGCGCGGCGGCTACGACGGGGACAGTGGTCACCTTCGCACTGTCACAGCGCCCCCGCCGCGCCGCATGCGGCGCTGAGCCGTACGGAGGAACCGCGCGCCGGAGGTCAGCGCAGGTAGGCCAGCCCGGGGTGCTCCGCCGCGTACCCGTCGAGCAGCCGCCGCGCCACCCCCACCGAGTCCACCAGCGGGTGCAGGGCGAAGGCCTTCACCGCGGCCGCCCGCGAGCCGCTCGCGGCGGCCGCCAGGACCTCCCGCTCGACGGCCTTGACCGCCGTCACCAGCCCCACCGCGTGCAGCGGCAGCGGGTCGACGCCCACCGGATGGGCGCCGTTCGCGTCGACGAGGCAGGGCACCTCGATGACCGCGTCGGCGTCGAGGACCGACAGCGTGGAGCCGTTGCGGACGTTGAGGATCAGCGTGGCCCGCTCGTCCCGGGCGATGGCCCGCATCAGCGCGAGCGCGACCTGCTCGTAGCCGCCCGACTCCAGGTCGCTCTCGTCGCGTTCCCCGACGCCCGCCGCCTCGCGGTTTTCGGCCATGTACGTGGCCTCGCGCTCGGCCCGGGTCCGGTCCCAGGCGGCCAGCGCCGCCCCGGCCGGCTGCCCGGAGCGGCCGGCCTCGGCGTAGAAACCGCGCTGCTGGTCGCGCAGGAAGGCTCCGCGCGTCTGCCCGGCCTCCTGGTAGGCCCGTACGGTGTCACGGTTGAAGTAGTAGTAGTGCAGGTACTCGTTCGGGATCGCGCCGAGCGAGCGCAGCCAGTCGGCCCCGAAGAGGCGCCCCTCCTCGAAGGACTCCAGCGCCTCGGTGTCGGCCAGCAGCCGGGGCAGTTCGTCGCGGCCGCCGACGCGCAGCCCGCGCACCCAGCCCAGGTGGTTGAGGCCCACGTAGTCGATCCACGCGTCCTGCGGCCCGGCCCCCAGCAGCCGGGCGATGCGCCGGCCGAGTCCCACGGGGGAATCGCAGATGCCGATCACCCGCTCGCCGAGTTCCTCGGCCATCGCCTCCGTGACCAGCCCGGCCGGGTTGGTGAAGTTGATGACCCAGGCCTCCGGGGCGCTGCGGGCGATCCTGCGCGCGAGCTCGCGGGCCACCGGCACGGTCCGCAGGCCGTACGCGATCCCGCCGGCGCCCACGGTCTCCTGGCCGAGCACCCCTTCGGCCAGGGCGATCCGCTCGTCGGCGGCCCGCCCCTCCAGCCCTCCGACACGGATGGCTGAGAAGACGAAGCCGGCGCCGCGCAGGGCCTCGTCGAGGTCCCCGGTGGCAGTGACGGCCGGGGCGTCCGGCACTCCGGCGGCGGCCGCCTGGTCCGCGAGCACCCGGGTCATGGCGGCGAGCCGTCCGGCGTCCTCGTCGTACAGCGTGACGTGGGTGACCCGGCCCTCGGCACGGTCCGCGAGCAGTGCTCCGTACACCAGGGGCACCCGGAAACCGCCCCCGCCGAGGATCGTCAGCCGCACGCCCTTACCGCCCTTCGTCCGTGGAGTCAGGGAACCAGTCTCCCCCGGCCGCTCACTGCGCCGGCGACGGCACGGCGCGCAGTCTGGCCCCCTGCGGCCGGCCGGGCCCGGCGCCCCGGACGGGACCCGCGGGCCCGCCCTGCGGGCCGGAGAGGATCAGGGTGATCCGGGTCAGCCCCATCGCGTCCAGCATCCGGCTGGTCTCGGCCACCATGCGGCAGCGCACCAGCCCCCGACGCGGGTCGGGGTGGCGCACGGTCCGTACCGCCCCGTCCTGTTCGGCGGCCTCGGCTCCGCGCAGGCTCAGCCAGTGCGGAACCCCGTACCGGTAGGCCGCTTCCATGAACGGGTCGCGGGCCACCTCCTGGCGGATGCTGCGCAGTCCCTCGTCCTCCGGGGCCGCGGCGAGCGCGGTGGCGAACTGGGCCAGCAGCGGTACGCACCAGGCAGGTTCGTGGTCCTCCAGCACGCCCGCCGCGTCCGGGTGGAACAGCACGAAGCGCAGGAAGTTGTCGTCCGGCAGAGCCGTCGGATGCGGCCGGACGGACTGGAAGAGCTGGTCGAAGGCCGAATTGGTGAGCGCTACGTCCCAGCGGTGGTCCACCAGGAAGCTCGGGTAGGGCGCGGATTCCATGAGGGCCGCGTAGTCGCGCAGGTAGTCGCGCTGCGCGGGGTCCTGCGGCAGCCGGTTCTCCTCGGCGGCCCGCCACGTGGGCGGCGGGTCGCGGTCGACCATGACGCGGAACAGCCAGAAACACTGCCGCTCGCTCATTTCCAACGCCTGCGAGAGGGCGAGCAGTTTGCGGTCCGTCCACTCCTTGACGAGGCCGCGTTCCCAGTTTCCGTACGCACGCACGCTGATGCCCAGCCGGGCGGCGACATCCTCCTGGCTCAGCCCCAGCTCCTCGCGGCGCTGGCGCAAAATCTCCTTGCGTCGCTCCGACCGCACGGCGCCGCGTGCGGACTCATCGCCCGCCAGGCGCTCCTCACCGGCTCGGGCGAGGCCATCGGACGGGCCCACCGCTGCGAGATGTGGCACCGAGAGCTCCCCCTCCTCACGGTCTGGATCTTCAATTTCCGTGTGGCGATCCTGCTACCGACTTCATTCGAGTGTCAACTATTGTGGCAATTCCAGCCTCTTGACAGCTCATTCCCGCCACAGCTGTGGCACGTTCTAGCCCTTCGCGGCCGGAACGGCTAGATTCCAGAAGCCGACCATGTGCCCGGGCGCTGCCCGAACCGACTTCGCGCGATCTAGGAGAACCACTGGTGACAGACGGCTTCCCGGCTCCCGTCGCGGTGGCCCACGCACCCCTGGCCGCCACCGTCACTCGCGTCGCCGAACTCGCGGGCAAAATGGGCCGCGACCTGAACCAGGTCTTCGACCTGCGACGCCTGTCCGAGGCCTCCGGCGTGCCCACGGACGTGGTCAGGACCCTGCTCGACGGCAGGCCCGCCGGCGAACCCGATCTGCAGACCCGCTTCCTCCAGCGCCTCGACCTGCTCCGGCGCACCCGGGTCAAACCCAACGGCCGCCGCTACACGCAGCAGGAGATCGCGGACGGCGCGGGCATGTCCCGGCAGCAGGCAGGCGCCCTGATCAACGGCGACCGCCGCCCCACCATGGAGCATTGCGACGCGATCCAGCGCTTCTTCGGGGTGCACGCCGGATTCCTCACCGCCCACGACGCCGACGCCCTCACCGACGCGCTCCAGCGGACCGAGCAGCAGCTGCTCCAGGACTTCGCGGGCCGGGCGCGGGAAACCGTACCGGCCGCGGCCGCTTCGGCCGGGGATCCGCTGGCAAGACTCCTCCAGAACCACGGCGTACGGGGCATCGCCTGGCGGGCCGCCCAACTGCCCAGCGACAAGCACCGGGACAAGGTGACCGAATGGCTGGACATGCTTCTCGAGAGCGTGAAACCGAACGAATCCTGACCCAGTCGAAAGTCTGGGTCTGATCCTTGAGTCCTGATCCGGATCCACGCCGACGGGGAGAACGGTGAGCATAGGCAGAGAGCAGCGGCGGTTGTGCGGGGAGCTGGTGGCCGGGATCCGGCTGACCGCCCCCGTGGAGCCCGTGGACCTCTACGCCGCCCTCTGCGAGGGCATGAGCAGACACCGCGGCCGCCGGGTGGACTTCCGGATGGCCTCGTTCCCGCCGGGGACGGCCAGCGGCCTGTGGCTCGACATGGCGGACCGCGATCTCGTGGTCATCGAGGAGCGCACCGCACCCGACCACCAGCTGGTGATCCTGGGCCACGAGTTGTGGCACATGAAGGCCGGTCACTGCAGCCACCACGTCGACGGCGCCGCCGTCGCCGCCCGGCTGCTGTCCGACGAGGCCGACATCGGCGAGACCGTCCGCCGGGTCGCCGCGCGCACGCGTGCCGACGTACGGGAGGAGACAGAGGCCGAGACCTTCGGTTTACTGCTGGGAAGCCGGTGCCGGACCTGGCTCGCCGGGTCGGCGAGCCACCGGGCTCCGGCACAGCGCGACCATTTGGCGGGCCGGATCGAGGCCGCGCTGGGCTACCGGGGGCACAGGAACGATCGTTGAACGGCCAGGACTACTACATACCGGCAGCGGCGATGGCGGTCTCCCTCGCCTTCAAGCTGCCGGCCCTGCGCCACAACTGGCGTGATCCACTGCTGCGTTCGGTCTGCGCGCTGCTGATGCTGGCGGGAGCCGTCTTCGCCTTCGCCGCCCCGCCCACCATCGCGGCGGTCAACCGCTGGACCGGGGTCCCCAACATCTCGGCTCCGCTGGTGTACTGCCTGATCACCGCGTTCAGCGCCTCCTGCCTGGTCCTGGTGGTCAACTGGCGCGGCGGCCCGGCGGAGGAGACCCGCCGCGTCTCGCAGCGCTGGATCCTCGGCTACAGCGTGGTGATCGTGGCCCTGATCGTGCTCTTCGCCCTGGGGGACGCCCCGGTCGAACGGCTTCGCGACCTGGACACCCACTACGCGAACACGCCGTACATCCGCGAGATGATCGCCCTCTACCTGGTGGCGCACAACGTGGCCGCGGTGGTGATGGTGGCCATGTGCTGGCGCTGGTCGCTCCAGGTGCGCGGCTGGCTGCGGGTCGGTCTGATGATCATCGTCGTCGGTTACATGTTCAACCTCAGCTACGACGCCACCAAGATCTCCGCCGTCGTCGCCCGCTGGACCGGCCACGACCTGGACTTCCTCAGTACGCTCGTCGCCCCGCCGCTGGCCTCCGTCGGCGCGCTGATCAGCGCGATCGGCTTCGTGCTCCCCCTCGTCTGCCAGCGCCTGTCGGACAACTGGGAGACCTGGACGACGTACCGGAAGCTCGGCTCGCTCTGGCAGGAGGTGCAGATCTCCGCTCCGGCCGGCACCCCGTCCGTGCAGATGGCCTGGTGGTCCGCAGCCGAGCTGCGCGTGATCCAGCGGGAGTCCGACATCCACGACGGATTCCTGCACCTCGGCCCGTACTTCGACCGGAGCCTGCGCGACGGCGCCTACGAGCGCGCCGTCGCGGAGGGGGCCGACGAGCCGGCCGCCCGCGCCGTGGCCGACGCCGCCATGGTCGCGGCCGCCGTGCGGGCCCGCTCGGCGGACCCCGAGGGCAAGGTCATCGGCGAGGGCGAGGAGACCGTACTCGACACCGCCGACGGGCCCCGCGACCTGCTGCGGATCTCCCACGCCCTGCGGCATTCGCCGGTGGTGCGGGAGGTCCGGGAGCGGACCGCGCTGTCCGGACCGCCGTCCGGATCCGGATCCGGATCCGCGCAGTTCTAGCGTGCGGCGGCCACCGCCGTCGCCGGGAAGAGGTCCTGGAAGGGCCCCGCGGAGTCGTTGCCGTCCCGGCCGAAGGGCGCGTCGAAGCTCCAGACCATGAACAGCAGGAACACGATCAGCGCGCTGAACAGCCCGGCCAGCAGCAGCTCCCGGCCGGACCGGCGGATCTGCAGGGTGAAGATCAGCCCCACCGTGACCACCCCGCCCACGAGCAGCCCGAACCACACCACGCCCGGCAGCGTGGACTCGGAGCTCTGCGTCCGCGAGTGCCGGGCGTCGTCGGCGGCGGCGATGTGGTCCAGCAGCGGCTGGTAGGCCTGCGCCTGCAGCTCGTTCGCCGGGCTCTGGTGGGTGACGTCGCTGCGCAGCTTGCCGAGCAGTTGGGCGCCCTCGGCCGACGCGCCCTCCCCGGAGGTCAGCAGCGGCCAGTCCACCGCGACCGTGTGGGAGACGTACGCGTTCACCTCGCCGCGGATCCGGTCGCGGACGGCGGCGGGGTAGACGTCGGCGCGCTGGGTGACCTCGTACAGCGCCTGGGCCTCCCGGCGCACGCTGTCCTCGGCGGCGCCGCGCGCCTCCCAGACGCCGGCGATGGCCAGGCCCAGCACGATCGCGTAGACCACGCCCACCATCATCGTCATGTACTCGATGACGTCGGGGGTTTCGCTGGTGTCCTCGTCATCGGCGACCCGGCGGTGCCGGATCGCGGTGATGGCGAGGACGAGGGCGCAGACGAGCGCCATGGCAATGGCCAGGACCAGCCATTCGGACACGAGGATTCTCCCCTTGTGGATCGTCGGGTGGATGCGTGGGCGGGTGGATGCGTGGGCGGGTGGATCGTCGGGGGTGCGGTGGGCGGACGTGCGGCGGCGGTCAGCCGCGGCTCTTGGAACGCGGCCGCAGGGCGGCGGCGGCGAGTACGGCCGGCGTGGTGACCACGACCATGAGCATCACGGTGGACATCCCGCCCGGCCCGCGCCGCTCCAGGGCCACCGATCGGTACGGGCGCACGTGGAAGGCGCTCACGGGCGCGGCGGCAGCCGCCCCGGGCCGGGGCGGGGCGGGGTCGACCGCCGGATCCGGACCGGTCACCGGCCCGGCGGCCGGCGCGGGCACCGACGGCTCCGTCCCCCCGGCCCGGGCCTCTTGCGCGGGCCCCTCGGGACCCGGCGGCTCCGGCCGCGCCCGCTCGGGCGGCCCGGCGGCGGGCGGCTCGGCGGCGGGCGGCTCGGCGGCGGGCGGCTCGGGCGACCGCCCCGGGTGGTGCACGGTGGGCCGGGCCGTCCCGTGCGCACCCGGCCCCACCGAGGGTGGCCGGAACACGGGCCGGCCCGGCTGCCCTGCGGGCACGCACACGTCGACCCGGGCACCGCGGCCGTTGCCGTCGCCCGCGACCGCCACGTGGCCGTGCAGCGGGCTGAGCGCCGCCACCAGGCCCGCCCCGGCGAGGTACTGCCATGCGGTCACCGTGTCCTCCCGATTCCGCAGCACATATGAGGGTTACGGCTGAAGAAACGATCAGGGCGCGGCTTCGATACGCGGCAGACAGGTCAAGATCCATGACCGGGGGGTGACTTCAGGCCATCGGCCGCCCGGCCCGCGACCGAGCGGGACGCCGCGCCCCATCCGCTCCGCCGCGGCGCTCCGGCGCGTCACTCCGCGCATATGACAATCGGAGCGGAGGATGAACCCGTGGACACGGACGTCATCAACGTCGGCGCCGGGCCGACCGCCCTCGACACCCGCCGCCTCGACACGGCGGGCCCGGCATGAGCACCGCGCCCGCCGAGCTGTCGCGGGGCGTGCGCCGGATCACCCTGGACGCCGCCGGCACTCCCCTGTCCGCGCTGCTCTGCGAACCGCCTGGCGGCGCGCCGCGGGCCACGGTGGTCGCGGTGCACGGGGCGGGCATGAACTCCGGCTACTTCGACGGTCAGGCCCATCCCGACCTCTCCTTACTCACCCTGGGAGCGCGGCTCGGGTACACGGTCCTGGCCGTCGACCGGCCCGGCTACGGACGGTCCGCGGCCGCGCTGCCCGAAGGGCAGTCCGTCACCGAGCAGGCAGCCACCCTCGCCGCCGCGGTGCGCGACTTCGCCGCCCGGCAGCAGACCGGGGCCGGCCTCTTCCTCCTCGCCCACTCGTTCGGCGGCAAGGTCGCGCTGCTCACCGCCGCCGACCATGCCGCGCCCGGCCTCCTCGGTCTGGAGATCTCCGGCTGCGGCCACCGCTACGTGCCCGACGCCTTCACCGGCGAGGGCGCGTCCCGGGGCGGCCGGCGCAGCTGGGGTCCGCTGCGGCTCTACCCGCCGAACACCTTCGCCACCTGCGGCTCGATCGTCGGCCCCGTGCCGGCCCGGGAACAGGCGGACATCGCCCGCTGGCCCGAGGTCTTCCGCGACGCCGCGGGCCGCGTCCGCGTGCCCGTGCGGTTCACGTTCGCCGAGCACGAGCCGTGGTGGCGCTACGACCGCGACGCGCTCGCCGAGCTGAGATCGCGACTCACCGCCGCCCCGAGCGTGCACGTCGACCGGCAGCCGGGGGCGGGCCACAACATCAGCCTCGGCCACGCGGCCCGGTCCTACCACCTGCGCTGCCTCGGCTTCTTCGAGGACTGCCTGGTGCGGCGGACCGTCACCTACCGCTGAACGCGGCGCCCCGCAGCCGGTGCGGCTCCGGCGAGAACAGGAGCGGGCATGCGAAAGGGGCGCGACCCCGGGTACCTCCCGGCGGTGGCCGGGGGAGGGTCGCGCCCCTCACGCAGTGGTCGTGCCACGTCTCACGCCTCGGGGGAACCGCCGAACCGCTCGCGGTAGGACTCCAGGTCCTCCTCGGTGACCCGGGCGAACAGCACCGGCGGCACGGTGAACGGGGTGCCGGCCGCAACGGCGTCCAGGGAACGCGCCTGCTCCGGGGTGACCCACGCGGCGGTGTCGTCGGCGAGCGCGAACGCGGAGCGCATGGCGCGCGCCGAGGCCGGGATGAACGGCTCGGAGACCACCGAGTAGAGGTGGATGAGGTTCATCGCGGTGCGCAGGGTGAGCGCGGCGCCCTCCAAGTCGGTCTTGACCTCCGTCCAGGGGGCCTTCTCGTCGAGGTAGGCGTTTCCGGCCGACCACAGGGCGCGCAGTGCGGCCGCGGCCTTGCGGTACTGGAGCGCCTCCATGTGGCCCTCGTACTCGGCCAGCAGCTCGGCGATCTGCTCGCCCAGCTTGGCCTCGACCTCGCCGGCGGCGCTGCCCGCGGGGACCTCGTCGCCGAAGCGCTTGCGGGAGAAGGTCAGCACGCGGTTGACGAAGTTGCCGAGGGTACCGCCGAGGTCCTTGTTGACCGTGGCCTGGAAGTGCTCCCACGTGAAGGACGAGTCGTCGGACTCGGGCGCGTTGGCGATCAGGAAGTAGCGCCAGAAGTCGGCCGGGAGGATCTCGAGGGCCTGGTCGGTGAAGACGCCGCGCTTCTGCGAGGTGGAGAACTTGCCGCCGTAGTACGTCAGCCAGTTGAAGGCCTTGACGTAGTCGACCTTCTTCCACGGCTCGCGGGTGGCCAGCTCGGTGGCGGGGAACATCACCGTGTGGAACGGGACGTTGTCCTTGGCCATGAACTGGGTGTAGCGGACGTCATCGGCCTCGTACCACCACGACTTGTAGTCGCGGTTCTCCGGGTCCAGGTCCGACCACTCCTTGGTCGAGCCGATGTACTCGATCGGCGCGTCGAACCAGACGTAGAAGACCTTGCCCTCGGCGGCCAGCTCGGGCCACGTGTCGGCCGGCACCGGGACGCCCCAGTCGAGGTCACGGGTGATGGCGCGGTCGTGCAGGCCCTCGGTCAGCCACTTGCGGGCGATGGAGGACGCCAGCTGCGGCCACTCCTCCTCGTGCTGCGCGACCCAGGCCTCGACCTCGTGCTGGAGCTTGGACTGCAGCAGGAAGAGGTGCTTGGTCTCGCGGACCTCCAGCTCGGTGGAGCCGGAGATGGCCGAGCGGGGCTCGATCAGGTCCGTGGGGTCCAGGACGCGGGTGCAGTTCTCGCACTGGTCGCCGCGGGCCTTGTCGTAGCCGCAGTGCGGGCAGGTGCCCTCGACGTAGCGGTCCGGCAGGAAGCGGCCGTCGACCGGCGAGTACACCTGCCGGATCGCGCGCTCCTCGATGAAGCCGTTCTCCTGCAGGCGGCGCGCGAAGTGCTGGGTGATCTCGCGGTTCTGCGCGGAGGAGCTGCGGCCGAAGTAGTCGAAGGACAGCTCGAAGCCGTCGTAGACCGCCTTCTGGGCGTCGTGGGCCTGCGCGCAGAACTCGGCGACCGAGAGCCCGGCCTCCTTGGCGGCGAGCTCGGCGGGGGTGCCGTGCTCGTCGGTGGCGCAGATGTAGAGGACGTCGTGGCCGCGCTGGCGGAGGTACCGGGAGTACACATCCGCCGGAAGCATCGACCCGACCATGTTGCCCAGGTGCTTGATCCCGTTGATGTACGGAAGCGCGCTGGTGATCAGGTGTCGAGCCATCCTCGGATGCTCCATTTCATATGTGCGGTACCACGTGACGTCACGGACTGTGAAGGAGGTTCATCGTATCGAACCGCCGAAAGGCCACGCGCCGCATTTGTTCATGGGTGGGAGTAACGCAAAAGCGAGGGCAGTGACCTCTCCGTCACGGCCCTCGCGATCGGGGCCATGCTACAGCCGGTCGGCCGCGCACCCGACCGCCGCCCGGGCGGTACCCGCTGCGGGCATATGCATTTCGGTGCCGGCTGGGCCCCCGTGCGGTCGACATCGATCACGCGCCGATCATCACCGACGTATTGTTCCCAGGTTTCTTCTTTGCGCCCTCCGGATGCGCCCCTCCCTGCTTTCCTGCTACGGCGCGCACAGGGGATGAGGTGGAACGGTGAGCGATGGCGGACCGGAGGAGTCCGGTGGGGCCGTGGGACTTCCGAGCCGGCGCCGGCGGCCGACGCCGATGAGCCAGTGGAATCCGACGGCACGCCTGTCGTACTGGGCCTTCCACGCCAATCGGCGGCCCGCCTACATGCGCTTCGCGTACCTGCAGCTGGGTTCCGACGCGGCGGCCGAGCAGGCGGTGGACGCCGCCTTCGACTCGATCATGGGCGAGTGGCTCCGGATGCTCCACATGGACCGCCTGGACGCCTACGCGTGGACGGTGCTCAAGCACTGTCTGGTCGACTGGCGGCAGCGCCCGCGCCACCCCTGGCAGCGGCGGCCCCGGCCGATGGACATCAGCGCCTTCGAAGCCGCCCTCAAGGACGTCCACGCCGACCGGTACGAGGTGCTGACCGACACCATCCGCTTCTACTCCGCCGTGTCCAGGCTCGCCGAACGGCAGCGCGACGCCGTGCTGCTGCGGTACGGGCTCCAGTGCTCCCCCGGCGAGGCCGCCTCCGTGATGGGCGTCGACGAGGCCACCGTCCGCTCGTACCTCGGCCAGGCCCACCGGCGCCTCGCCCGGCTCCTCGACACCTCCGCCGGCCCGCTCGGGTCCGCCGGGCCCGCCGAGCCCGCCGGATCCGACGAATCAGCCGAATCAGCCGAATCAGCCGAATCATGAGGCACCACGAACGGCGGCAGCCGCAGGAGGGCGACGCAACCCGGCGCTCCCTGGCCGAGTTCCTCGCCCGGGCGGGCGTCCGCGACCGCTACCCGCACTACGACCTGGGCGCGGCCGAGGCCCGGCTGCTGCGCGCCACCCCGACCCCACCGGCCTCCGGCCACCGCGCCCGGCGCCGGTCGGTGTCCGGCTGGAGCGACCCGGCACGGGACTGCCCGCTCGACGCCGAACGCGCCCGCCGCGACCTCAAGGCCGCCTGCCTGGCCTCCGTGTGCGCTCCGCAGGCCGAGGCGCAGCTCGTCTGCTTCCTCGCCTCCCGGCACACCGACCTGGCCGGCGCGGTCGTCTTCGGCTGCCTGCTGTACCTGGCCGGGCTGCGCGAAGGCGCCCGGTTCTGGTGGCAGTTCGCCGCGGGCGGGGCCGGTCCGCGAACGGCCCAGGCCGCGTACTGCCTCTTCCTCGACCACTCCCGGCGCGGCGAGTACCACGACGCCCGGCACTGGGCGCGCGAACTGGGCCGCCGCGGCTTCCGGCCCGGCGGCCGGCGGGACCTGCGGGAGGTACGGCTGTGCACGCAGGCGGCCGTCCTGCGGTACGTCGACCAGCTCGACGATCCGGACCTGGGCCCGGTGCCGCTGCCCAGACCCGGGCTGCCCGGAGTGCTGGCCGCGTTCCAGCAGCCCCCGGCCGCGGTCGCCGGCGCCGCGGCCGGCCCCCCGGCGCGGTGACGTATAAAAAACTACGAGCCCACCAGACAAAGC
>NZ_JBHJTK010000060.1:0-36050 GCF_042267665.1 Streptomyces sp. NPDC056224 | reverse complement strand
CTCGCAGATGTTCATCACCGGCCCGGACGTGGTCCGCGCGGTGACCGGCGAGGAGATCACCCAGAACGGCCTCGGCGGCGCCGACGTGCACGCCGCGACCTCCGGAGTGGCCGCCTTCGCCCACGACGACGAGCACAGCTGCCTGGAGGACGTACGGCACCTGCTCTCGCTGCTGCCCGCCAACAACCGCGAGACCCCGCCGCGCGAGCACGGCGACGACCCCGCCGAACGGCGCACCGAGGCCCTGTCCGGCATCGTCCCCGTCAACCCGCAGCAGGCGTACGACATCCGCGAGGTCATCGAGGAGGTCGTCGACGACGGCGAGTACTTCGAGGTCCAGCCCGCCTGGGCGGCCAACGTGGTGTGTGCGCTCGCCCGGATGGACGGGTACGTCACCGGCTTCGTCGCCAACCAGCCGGCCAGTCTCGCCGGGGTGCTCGACATCCACGCGAGCGAGAAGGCGGCCCGCTTCGTGCAGTTCTGCGACGCCTTCAACATCCCGCTGGTCACCCTGGTCGACGTACCCGGCTTCCTGCCCGGCGTGGACCAGGAGCACGGCGGCATCATCCGGCACGGCGCCAAGCTGCTGTACGCGTACTGCAACGCCACCGTCCCGCGGATCTCGCTGATCCTGCGCAAGGCCTACGGCGGCGCCTACATCGTCATGGACTCCCGCTCCATCGGCGCGGACCTCGCGCTCGCCTGGCCCACCAACGAGATCGCCGTCATGGGCGCCGAGGGCGCGGCGAACGTCGTCTTCCGTCGGGAGATAGCCGCCGCCGCCGACCCCGACGCGATGCGCGCACAGAAGATCAAGGAGTACACGACCGAGCTCATGCACCCCTACTACGCCGCCGAACGCGGCCTCGTCGACGACGTCATCGATCCGGGCGAGACGCGCCGGGTGCTCGTCGGCGCACTGGCCATGCTCCGTCCCAAGTACGCCGGCCGGCCGTCGCGCAAGCACGGCAACCCGCCGGTATGACGGCCGGGGAGGTGGCGGCCGCCGACCCGGCGACCGTCCGGCCGGAGACATGGAAGATCACCGCCGGGCGCCCCGACGCGGTGGAGACGGCCGCCGTCCTGGCGGTCCTGACGGCCCTGATGGGCAGGCTGCAGCCCCCTCGGCCGGAGCAGCCGCAGGCGGTGGCGCCCGGCTGGGACCGTGCCCCGGCCGACGGGTTCCGCCCGGCCGGGACCTGGCGACAGGGCTGAGCCCGGCCCTTCGGCCGGTCCCGGACGAGCGCCTCCATCCCCTTTCCGCCACGCCCCGAGTGCCGTCCGGCACGCTCAAGGCGTCACGGTGAGCGACGGAGGGACGAGGATGACGGCGAAGACGATGGACAGGGCTCCCGCGAAGCCCGTGGCACTGGTCACCGGTGCCACCAGCGGAATCGGACTGGCCGTGGCCCGGGATCTGGGCGCCCGAGGACACCGGGTGTTCGTCTGCGCCCGCACCGAGACCGCGGTCAAGCAGACCGTCGCGGACCTGCAGGCCGAAGGGCTGAGCGTGGAGGGCGCGGCCGCCGACGTACGCGATCGTGCCGCGGTGGAGGCGCTGGTCGCCGCGGCCGTGGCGGCGTACGGCGAACCCGTCAGCATCCTGGTCAACAATGCGGGCCGCAGCGGCGGCGGCGTCACCGCGGGCATCACCGACGAGCTGTGGTACGACGTCATCGACACCAACCTCAACAGCGTCTTCCTGCTGACCCGCGAGGTGCTGCGCAACGGCGGCCTCGGCGCCGCACCCTGGGGCCGCATCGTCAACATCGCCTCCACCGCGGGCAAGCAGGGCGTACTGCTCGGTGCCCCGTACTCGGCCTCCAAGCACGCCGTGGTCGGCTTCACCAAGGCACTCGGCAAGGAGCTCGCGCCGACCGGTACCACCGTCAACGCGGTCTGCCCCGGCTACGTGGAGACGCCCATGGCGGCGCGGGTGCGCAGCGGGTACGCGCAGGTGTGGGACACCACCGAGGAGTACGTCCAGGAGCAGCTCGAAGCCAAGATTCCGCTCGGCCGCTACTCCACCGCCGAGGAGGTGGCCGGCCTGGTCGGCTACCTGACCACCGACCTCGCCGCGTCCATCACCGCCCAGGCGCTCAACGTGTGCGGCGGGCTGGGCAACTTCTGACCGGACGTGCGAGGGGGCCCGGGCGGTCGACCGCCCGGGCCCCCTGCGCGCGTGTCCGTGCGCGTGTCCCGCTCCTCACAGGACGGTCGGCGGCCCCGACACGTCCCGCACGACGGCCTGCGGAGCGATCCCGGAGGCCCGCCACTCGGCCAGCACCGGGGCGTCCACCCGCTCGTCCGACAGCAGGACGTGCCGCAGCGCCGGCAGGCTGCTCCCGCGCGCCGCCACGGTCAGCCGCGAGAACGCGGAGGGCAGCTGCGTCAGCACCGTCACCTCGCGCTCCGCCAGCAGCCGGGCGAACTCGCGCGCGTCGGACGCCGTTTCCCGCTCCACGACGACGGCGCGGCCGCCCGACAGCAGCGGCCCCCACATTTCCCGCATGCCCAGGTCCAGGCTCAGGGAGTGGAAGTACGTCCACACGTCGTCCGGCCCCGTCTCCAGCATCGGGACACAAGCGTCCACCCACGACAGCACGTCCAGGTGGGTGACCGGACGGACGGCCGGCGCCCGCCCCGGGTCGTCGCCCGAAGGAAGCGCCAGGAAGGCCGTCTCCGGCGGGACCTCGCGGCGCACCGCGGCCTCCGGCCGCACCGCGATGACGAACCGGCCCGCCTTGGCCACCGGTATCTCGTCGCGCAGCAGTCCGCCGTCCGAGATGACCGTCCCGGCGCCCGCGTCGCGCATCAGGAACTCCTGGAGCCCCGCGTTGTGCCCGGGCTCCAGCGGCAGCACCGCCGCCCCGGTGCGCATCGCGCCCACCACGGCGGCGGCGGCCGTGCAGGAGCGCTGCGCGCGTACGGCGACGGCCGAACCGGGACCGGTACGCCCCGACAGGCGACGCGCGATGTCGTCCGCCAGCCAATCCAGTTCCAGATAGGTCGCCTGGTCCTCCGAGTCCTGGGCGGCGACCCGGCCCGGATGGCGGGCGGCCGCGGCCGCGAAGCGGATGTCGATGCGGTCCCGGCGCGTGGGCCGCTCGCCGGACGGGTCGAGCCCGATCCGTCCGAGCAGACCGGCCAGGTCGGCAGACAACTGGTCGAGCTCCGGATGGTCCGGAGTGGCGTTCATGCGGCCTCCCAGCGGGCGGGTCGTTACTCCAGGGCCGATGGTGTCGTGGGAGACCGGAGAACCGCTCGAGTCTCGTCGTACAGGACCGGTCGGCGGCGGGTCGGGAGTCGCTCAAGACCCGCTGGACCACAGGTCCACGAGCGGTCGAGGACCGCTCGGAACGCTCTGGCCCGCCCCCTGAAGGCATGCCTACGATTCACGGGCTCATGCCGAAGCCACATGCTCCGCGTCGCGCTCCGAAGCGACCGTCGTAGACGCACGCACATGGAACTGAGCTTTGTGGCTATGGCCCGTCTCGCGAGACTGGACTTGACTGTACTCATGACTCAGAACACGCAGATCACCCTCGTCATCGGCGGCCACGGCAAGACCGGCCGCCGCGTCGCCGAGAGGCTTTCGGCCCAGGGCCGCCAGGTCCGGATCGGTTCCCGCAGCGGCGAGCCCGCCTTCGACTGGAACGAGCCCGCCACCTGGGTGCCGGCGTTACAGGGCGTCGACCGGGTGTACGTGACCTACTACCCCGACCTCGCCTTCCCGGGGGCCGCCGAGCAGGTCGGCGAGTTCTCCAAGGTGGCGGTGGCCAACGGCGCGCGCCGCCTCGTGCTGCTGTCCGGCCGCGGCGAGGAGGCCGCGGAGATCAGTGAGAACAACCTGAAGGCCTCCGGTGCGGACTGGACCGTCGTGCGCTCCAGCTGGTTCAACCAGAACTTCTCCGAAAGCTTCTTCCTGGAGCCCGTGCTGGCGGGCGAGATCGCCCTGCCGACCGGAGACGCGGTGGAGGCCTTCGTCGACGCCGACGACATCGCGGACGTCGTGGTGGCCGCGCTGACCGACGACAAGCACATCGGGAAGACCTACGAGCTGTCCGGCCCGCGCCTGCTCAGCTACAGCGACGTGGCCGCCGAACTGTCGAAGGCCACCGGACGCGAGATCAAGTACATCTCCGTCACCAACGACGAATACCGTGCGGTGCTGCGCGAGAACGACCTCCCGGAGGAGTTCGCCGACCTGTTCACCATGATCCTCGACGGGCGCAACGCACACCTGGTGCACGGCGTCGAGGAGGCACTGGGTCGCAAGCCCAAGGACTTCTCGGACTTCGCCCGCGACGCGGCGGCCGCCGGAGTCTGGAACGTCTGACCACGCACTGCGCCGCACGGCCGCGCACTGACACGCACGGCCGGGCACGGCCGGCACCACCCCTTCCACTCCTTGACCGGGCGGCGACTCTGGTACGGCCGCCGCCCGGTACTCGGGGTGTCCGGGGCCGCGTACACGCACCGCGCACGACCGACCGGCAGGAGGCTCTCGTGCCCACTCCCCAGGCGTTCTCCAGCGAAGACGGACCGCAATCACTTCCCCCGCACCTCCACGGCTTCGCCCTGATGCACATCGCGATGCGACGCGACGCGGCCCGGCTGCGCGCCGCGGCCCCCGCGTGGAACGGCGCGGGCGCCGAGTGGTGGCAGCGGCTCCACGAGGTCATCACCTGGCACCACACCAGCGAGGACGACGTGCTGTGGCCGGGACTGCGCCGCCGGGACGCCGACTTCGACGCGCAGGCACGCGAACTGCACGAGGACCACGAGGAGCTGGACGCGGCGATGGCGGCCGTGTCCACGGCGATCGCCCGCCGCGGCGAGGACCTGGTCCGGGCGGCGCAGACCTTCGAAGGCGTGCTGCGCGACCACCTCCGCGACGAGGAGCGCATCGTCTTCCCGGTCTTCGAGCGGCTCGGCGAGCGGGCCTACCTGGCCGAGGAGCGCAAGGTCGTCTCCAGCGCCCCGGCGCGGGTGATGACGTACCTCCAGCCGTGGATGTTCGACGGTGCCCCCCGGCAGGCGGTCGCCCACGTCTCCGCCACGATTCCGCCGCCGGTCCGGCTGATCGGTGCGACGCTGTTGCGCAGGCGGTACGAGCGCACACTGAAGGGAATCCTGACGTGACCAGCACGACGACGCAATCCGCGACCCTGGTGGCGGCGACGGTGGGCACCGGCCTGATGGCCGGCCTCTACTTCGCCTTCGACATCTCGGTGATGCCGGGCCTGGGCCGCGGGGACGACCAGACCTACGTGACCGCCATGCGGAACATCAACGAGGCGATCGACAACGGCCTGTTCGGCCTCCTCTTCCTGGGAGCCTTCCTGGCGACCGGCGTGGCGGCCGCGCAGCAGCAGCGCGGCGGCCGCCCCGACGCGGCACGCTGGGGCTGGCTGGCCTTCGCGCTGTACGGCCTCTCGCTGGCCGTGACCGCGATCGTGAACATCCCCCTCAACAACCAGCTCGCGCGGGCCGGGGCCGACGTCTCGGCTGCCCGCTCCCGCTTCGGCGGCCGCTGGGCCTTCGGCAACGTCGTCCGCACGGTGGCCTGCACGGCGGCCCTGGCCGCGCTGGGCCGCGCGCTGACCCTGCACGGCCGCGCGTCGGCGGTGTAGCGGGCCCGCCCGCTCTGCCACAGCGCCCGTTGCGCCCGCAGCACCCGCAGCACCCGTTGCGCCCCCGCGAACGGCGCCCGCTCTCTTTCCGTCCCCCGCGGGAGAGCGGGCGCTTCGGCGTGGTCTTCCGAGAGGATGTACGCATGGACACGCTGACCGGCCTGCTGGAAGGCCCCAAAGCCCGGGGCGCCTTCCTCCTCAAGTCCGTCTTCAACCCGCCCTGGTCGCTGCGCGTCGAGGACCGGGCCCCGCTCTCCGTCGTCACGATGGTCCACGGCGATGCGTGGCTGGTCCCCGACCACGGCACCCCGGTGCTGATCCGCCCGGGGGACGTGGCCGTCGTACGGGGCCCCGAGCCGTACACGGTCGCGGACTCCCCGGACACGCCGGTCCAGATCACCGTCGGACCGGAGCAGCGGTGCAGCACGGAAGAGGGGGAGGACGTCACCGACACGATGGCACTCGGCGTGCGCACCTGGGGCGACGACTTCCAGGACGCCGGCTCGGCGGTGATGCTGAGCGGCACTTACCAGGCACCCAGCGAGATCGGCCGCCGGCTGCTGAGCGCGCTGCCGACCCTCCTGGTCCGCCCGGCCGAGGCCGCCGACAACACCCTGGTCACCCTGCTGACTTCGGAGATCTCCAAGGACGAACCGGGCCAGGAGATCGTCCTGGACCGCCTCCTGGACCTGCTGCTGATCGGAGTCCTGCGCAGCTGGCTGGCCGCTCCCGGGAGCGGCGCGCCCGCCTGGTACCGCGCCCAGAGCGACCCGGTGGTCGGCCCCGCCCTGCGGTTGCTCCACGAGAATCCGTCGCACGGCTGGACCGTCGGGGAACTCGCCCTGAAGGTCGGCGTGTCGCGGGCCTCCATGGCCCGCCGGTTCACCGACGTCGTGGGCGAGCCTCCGGTCGCCTACCTGACCGGCTGGCGTCTGGCCCTCGCCGCCGACCTGCTCCGCGAACCGGAGGCCACGATCGCGACGGTGGCCCGCCGCGTGGGCTACAGCTCGGCCTTCGCCCTCTCGACGGCGTTCAAGCGCGTCCGCGGCATCAGCCCCCAGGAGTTCCGCACGGGCACGGCACCCGCCGCTCCGGCGCAGGGCCCGCAGCCGCCGCGCACGGTGGTGCTGCCCACTGCCTAGAGCGCGAGCCCGGCGACCGTCTGGCCGCCGCTGCTCTCGCCGGTGCGGTGGAAGCCGAGGCCGGCGTAGAAGGCCCCGGGGCCGTCGGGGCCCGGGTGGTACGTGACGTACGCGCGGTCGGCGCCGCGACGGCGCACCTCGTCGGCGACCGCCCGGACGGCGAACCGGCCGTACCCCTTGCCCTGGTGGGCGGCGGAGATGTTCAGACGCCACAGCCCGGAGCGGACGTCGTCCGGGTTCTCGTCCCACACGACGTCGAGGAAGGCCATCACGAACCCCACGGGCTCGTCCCCGTCGAGGATCAGCCGGGGCCAGGCCGCGGCGGGGTGGACGTACGCCTCGGCCAGGGACTTGACCACCGGCGAGACCAGGTGCTGCTGGTCGGCGCGGACGGATATGGCGCAGGCGGCCTCGAAGTTGTCCGCGGTGACCTCGGCCAGACGGGGAGTCGTGGTGCTCATGCCCGCACCCTACGAGAGCGCGGCCGCGGAGATCGTCGCGGGTACCGGCGCCCGCGGCGGGCCGCCGCCCTCGCGTGCCACCGCCGTCAGGACCAGGTCCGGGCCGGCCAGCCAGCGGCCCTCGTACTCCGGGTCCACGGGTGGGGGGACCGCAGGACGGAGCGTGGCCGTGAAGGTGCCCGCGGGGGAGAGGGAGAGGTCGGCGTCGCGGAAGCCGAGCCAGATGCCGGTGGCCGGGTACCACGCCTTGTACGCGGCCTCCTTCGCGGAGAAGAAGATGCGGTCCCAGGGCACGGCGGGGTGAGCGGCCGTCAGGGACGCGAGGCGGGCGAGCTCCGCCTCGGAGGCGATCAGGGCGAGGACGCCCCTGGGGAGCGGGCCGGCCGGTTCCGCGTCGATGCCCAGCGCAGCCACCGCGGAGGCCGGGGCCGCCACCGCCGCACGGTATCCCTCGCAGTGGGTGATGCTGCCGACCAGGCCCGAAGGCCACTTCGGCGCGCCGCCCGGACCCGGGAGCAGGGGGACCGGAGGGCGGCCGAGGTCCGCGAGGCAGCGGCGGGCGCAGGCGCGGGCCGTCGCGAACTGGCGGCGCCGCCGCTCCCGGCGGCCCTCCATCAGGGCCGCCTCGGCGGGGAAGAGAGGAGCCGGCGCCGCGTCGTCGAAGGCCTCCGACGACGTGACGCCCGGCGGCAGGATTTCCTCGATCATGGCCGGTACGTCACCGCGCGGCGAGTTCGGAGATCGCCGAGACCGCGAGCTGCGGACGTTCCAGCGGGAGCATGTGGCCCGCGTCCGGGACCGCTTCGAAGCGGCTGTCGGGGAGGACGTCCGCGAGTGTCCGGGCCAGGGCGATGTCGATCACCTTGTCGGCCTCGCCGTGCAGGACCACCGCCGGGACCTTGACCGACGCCAGTGCCTCACGGACGTCCCAGCCGCGGGTGCACCGGAAGAATTCCGCCCGGACCCGGGGGACCGTCGCCGCGAACAGCTGGCGGTTCACGTCCAGGACGACGGGGTCCACGCCCTTGCCCATGGTGGAGCCGAGCAGTCTGCGGCCGAGCCACGGGATGCGAAGGGCCCGGGAGAAGAGGGCGCTGCCCATCATCTTCACCTCGCCGTCCGGGGTGTCCTGGCCGTGCGCGGCCGTACCCAGCAGCACCAGCCCGCGCAGCCGGCCCGCCGACGGCGACGTGGCGGTGTACGACAGGGCCGCGAAACCGCCGCCCGAGTGGCCGGCGATCACCGCCTCGCGCGCGCCCGTCTCACCCAGCACCGCTGCCAGGTCCGCGCCCAGCCGTTCCACCGAGACCGGCGCGCGGCCCAGGGTGGAGGCGCCGTGGCCGCGCTGGTCGTAGAGCACGACCCGGTGGCCGGCCCGGATCAGCCGGTCGGCGACGGTGCCCCACGCACGGCGGCTGTGCGCCCAGCCGTGCACCAGGACCACGTCGGCTGCCGTCGGCGGCCCGGCCAGCGGGGCGAGGACGGTGACCGCGAGTTCGGCTCCGTCGTCCGTACGGACCGCCAGTTCGTGGGTGGTCTCCGGGGCCGTGGTCACCGCGGCACCGCCGACAGCTGCCGGTCCAGCGACTCGAAGGCCGCCAGGGTGCCCCTGGAGTGTTCCGCCCCCAGGTCCGCGACCTTCGACAGCAGTTTCAGCCAGCCGTGCGGGCTGCCGGTGAAGTGCATCGAGATCCGGGTGCGGCCGTCCGCCAGGGGTTCGAGCAGGAAGGTGCTGGGCCCCCGGAAGACACCGTCCACGTACTCGATGTCCAGGCGGCGGCCCGGTACCACCGCGACCGTGCGCGAGGTGAAGCGGAGCTTGAGCCCGCCCTTGTCGACGCCCTTGGTGTGCACCACCACGCCCACCTTGCCGCCGACCTCGTCGGGGGCGCCGGAGACCGTGCTGAACGTGTTGTGCGGGACCCACCACTTCTTGGCACCGCGGAACTCCGCGACGAGCGCGTCCCAGACTGCGTCCGCCGGGGCGTCGATCACCGCCTCGTCGATCAGGTCGTACGTCGTCATGCCGAAGCCTCCAGTGGATACGGAAAGGGAAGGGCGGGGGCGGGGTCCCTCTCCCCGCCCCCGCCGGGACTCGACGCGACCGGTAGGGCTGCCGTCAGGCGAAGAAGCCCTGGCCGGGCGTGAAGAGGTTCTTGGGGTCGTACTTCGCCTTGGCGTTGAGGAAGCCCGACCAGCGGTTGCCGAAGTGGCACTTCCAGTCGGCCCGGGTCATGTTCGGGATCGAGCCCACCAGGTAGCGCTTGGCGCCCATGGACACCGCGATGTCGTACAGGCGGCGGTTCTGGTCGAGCATGCCCTGGATACCGGGCTCACCCGGGTTGGGGAAGCGCAGCAGGTCGAAGAGGTAGCCGACCGACTCGGCCGGCTGCATCGCCAGCGGCCGCTTGATCTTCGAGGTGAAGTACGGGTAGAAGAGCAGGAACCCGCCGCCCAGCGAGTCGGCGGTCAGCTCCCGCTCGACCAGCTTCATGAAGGCCTTCGTCTTCGACGCCGGCAGGAACATGCTCAGCCACGGCTTGGGCGTGTACCAGTGGCCCGACTCCTTCAGGTACGTCTCGTACGCGTCGAGCCGGAACATGTAGTCCCGGTACGACACGTCCTCGATGAGCGCGTCGGCCCGTACGTCCTTCAGGTCGGCCAGCAGCCTCGCACGGTCCGGCGGGGTCGTGTCGTAGGTGGCGCCGACCTCCATCTTGTAGCGCCAGCCCGACCCGTCCGGCTTCTGCAGCATCTCGCCCGCGTGGACCTGGAACCGGCCGTCGGCCAGCACCTTCTCGGAGTCCGTGAGGTACGTCTCCAGGTCGGCGTAGAAGAGGCTGAAGATGACCGACCGCTTCGGCGCCGGGAGCAGCTTGACGTTGACCCGGACGATGATGCCGACCTGGCCGCCGCCCGACAGCGCGGCGTTGAAGAGCTCCGGGCGCAGCCACGGGGTGGCCGTGACCAGCTTGCCGTCGCCGGTGATGATGTCGATGGCCTGCACGGTGTCGCACAGCAGGCCGTGCTTCTGCACGGTGCCGCCGATGCCGCCGATGCTGATGGTGCCGCCGACCGAGATGTACAGGTAGTCCGGCAGCGCGGGCGGGGTCTTGCCCACCGCCAGGGTGGCGTCGGTCAGCTGGCCCCACGTCACACCGGCCTCCACCACGGCGTGGTCGCTGCCGATGGAGAGGATCTTCGACATGCCCTTGGCGTCGATGGAGATGCCGCCCGGGACCCGGGCCTGGCCGTACACCGAGTGCGACTCGATGTCGGCGCCCGTGCCGCCCTGCCCGTTGACCGCGACCTTGATGCCGTTGGTCCGGGCGTAGTTGACGATCTTGACGATGTCGTCGATCCCGCCCGGCCGCAGCACCGCCCACGGCTTGTTGCTCGCGGCGTCCCACAGGTGGCCGAAGTCCTTGCCGAAGGAGTCGACCACGGCCGGCGTGGTCTCCAGCGTGCCGACCAGCCCCGGCACCGGGACGACGTCCGCGTTGCCGGCAGCCTCGGCGGCCGTCGCCCAGCTCTGGTCGACCGTGTTCCATCCGACGACGGCGACGGCGGTGGCGGCGATGGAGCCGAGGATCTTGCGGCGCGACGGCTGCGCGGCGGCGCCCGAGGAGGCGGCGGCGGTCGTTCTTGGGGTAGTGCTCATCTGGGTGCGTCTCCCGATTCCCATGGCGTTCTACTGGTGAGGTACCGGCTTGCTGGTGCGCACCTGTGAGGCGAGCTGGTACTCGCTCAGGTCGAAGCGCTTGGTCTGGCTGCGGAAGCGCCAGGTGTACGTGGGCCAGATCGACGGGTTGCGGCCGCTCGCGTCCAGGTACCAGCTCTGGCAGTTGCCCGCGTTCCACACGGTGCCGTCGAGCTTGGCGTCGAGCGCCTCGTTGTAGGCGTCCTGCGCCTCCTGCCGGACCTCGACGCTGGCCAGACCCCGCTTCTCGATCTGCTTCAGCGCGTCGAGGACGTAGGCGATCTGCGCCTCGATCATCACGACCTGGGAGGAGTGGCCCAGGGTCGTGTTCGGGCCCAGCAGCATGAACAGGTTGGGGAAGCCGGCGATGGTGGTGCCGCGGTGCGCGGACATGCCGTCCTTCCACGCCTCGCGCAGCTGCACGCCGCCCCGGCCCCAGATCCGCTTCGCGACCGGGCGGTCGGTGGCCTGGAAGCCGGTGCCCAGGATGATGGTGTCGACCTCGCGCTCGACCCCGTCCTCGCCGACGATCGACGTGGCGCGGACCTCGGCGATCCCGTCGGTCACCAGGTCCACGTTGGGCTGCTGGAGCGCCGGGTACCAGGTGTTGGAGAAGAGCAGCCGCTTGCACGCCATCACGTAGTCGGGCGTGAGCTTGGCGCGCAGCGCCTCGTCCGGGACCGACTTCTTCAGATGGTCGCTCGCCATCTTCTGCATCTTCCCGGCGACCTTCGGACGGGCCATCACGAAGGCCAGGATCTCCCGGCCCCACATGTTGAAGTTCCGCCGGAAGTTCTGGTAGCCGGGCAGCGAGCGAAGCAACTTGGCCTGCAGCGGGCTGGTGGGCTTGTCGTTCTTCGGGCCGACCCACGGGGGCGTGCGCTGGTAGAGGTCGAGCTGTCCGACCTCGGGCTGGATCTGCGGGACGAACTGGATGGCCGAGGCGCCCGTACCGATGACGGCGACGCGGCGGCCGGCCAAGTCGTGGTCGTGGTCCCAGTTCGAGGAGTGGAAGACCTTGCCCTCGAAGTCCGCGAGGCCCTTGATGTCCGGTACGGCCGCCTCGCTGAGGTAGCCGGTGCCGGTGACCAGGACCTGCGCGGTGTAGTCGCCCTGCGAGGTCTCGATGCTCCAGTGCCGCTCGCCGTCGTCCCAGCGGGCGGCGACCAGTTCGTGCCCGAACCGGATGTGCGGGCGCACGCCGAACCGGTCGGCGGTGTCGCGGAGGTACGCGTACAGCTCGTCGCGCTTGCCGAAGGTGGACTTCCAGTTCGGGTTCTGGGCGAACGAGAACGAGTAGAGGTGGGACATGACGTCGCACGCACAACCCGGATAGCTGTTGTCGCGCCAGGTGCCGCCGACCTCGTCGGCCCGCTCGAACACCAGGAAGTCGTCGATGCCCGACTGCAGCAGCCGGATGGCGGTGCCCAGGCCCGAGAAGCCGGTGCCGATGACCGCGACCCGCAGGTGCCGGGTCGGGCCGCGGCCGCCGGGAGCCGGCTCGGTGCCCGTACGTGCTCCGCCGTCCTTGGCCGGTTCGAGAATGCTCGTCACGTCGGCCTCCTTAACGGCGCGTGATGGTGACGCGGAAGTTGTTGAAGAACTTGTCCTCGAGCGTGTACGCGAAGATGTCGAGGTAGCGCTCGAAGCGGGAGACGACCTCTTCGCCCTCCATGGCCACGGCCTCGTCCCGGCGCTCGGCCAGCAGGACCAGCCAGGCGCGGCAGGCCATCGCGAAGGACTCGCGCTCGTTGACGATCTCGTCGATCTCGAAGAGACCCTCGGCGGCGGCGCTGAGCTCGCTCAGGTGCGGGATGTGGCAGCCCTCGAACTCGGAGCGCTGCAGGAACTTCAGGTCGTCGAGGAGCGCGCGGTTCATCGGCAGCGCCTCGGCGGTCATGGTGTGCAGCACGAACTTCGCACCCGGGTTCAGGGCGTTCGCGACCTGCTGGAAGAAGTAGCGGTAGCGCTTGGTGCGCTCCTTCGGCGGCAGGTTGGAGGAGACGAAGTGCTCCAGCGCGTTGATGCAGAACGCGGCGTCGTACTTCTCGCTGTCGTCCGCGACCTTGTAGTCGGCCCAGCTCTGGACCAGCGTGGTGATCCGCGGGTTGTCGAGGCCGGCGATGAACGCCTCCTGGGTGCGGGACAGGGTCAGGCCGACGGCCTGCTCCGCGCCGTGCACGGTGGTGAGCCGGTTGAGCATGGTGCCCCAGCCGCAGCCGATGTCCAGGACGCGCTTGACACCGCCGGTGCCCACGTTCGCGAGCTCGGCGAACTTGTCGAGCTTGCGCTCCTGGGCCTCGTCCAGGGTGGCGACCAGGTCCTCACCGTCTTCCCAGTAGCCGCCGGAATACATCATCGTGGGGCCCAGCAGGAGCCGGTAGAAATCGTTGCTGACCTCGTAGTGGTGCCTGATCGCATCGACCTCGGGGTCCACCGACTTGGGGGCGACCGTTGTCATCCTGATCCTCTTTCCTGCGTGTCCGGCGGGCCGTGTTTCCGAATTCGCGTCCGAGAAAACCGGATGCCCCGCAAGGCGTGCGCAAGACGGTCCGGATTCGCGAACGCGGGCCGTGTTGCGCCTTCCTTGCGGGGGCGGAGCTTTCATCGCTCTCGAAATCAGATACGCACTGCCGAGTTGCATTGCCGAGAGAGGACCGACCCCATGTCGCTGCCCACCATCGAAGAACTGGCGAGCCAGCTCGAGGCCGTCTCGGGTGCCGCGGAGGTCAGCCCCGACGCCCCGCTCCAGCACATCGCGGACGTCGACTCGCTGGACCTGATGGAGTGGCTGTACGGATTCCAGAACCAGTACCCGCACATCCCGGCCGACGAGTCGCTCTTCGCCGACCTCGACGACACGACCACCCTGCGTGACGTGTACGCGAAGATCGTCGACCTCGTCCCGGCTCAGGCGTAGCGAGGGGTGACGTGACCGGCTTCGACATCACTGGGTGGGGCATGTCCGTACCCGAACGCATCGTCACCAGTGCCGAGCTCGCGGCACGTTTCGGCGTCGACGAGCACTGGGTCGTCAGCCGCTGCGGCATCCGCGAGCGGCGGGCGGTCAATCCGGGGCAGACGACCGCCTCCCTGGCCGTCGAGGCCGGCCGGCGCGCGCTGGAGAAGGCGGGCCTGACCGGCGCCGACATCGCCCACCTCATCGTGGCGACCGCCACGCCCGAGCAGCCGTCCCCGGCCACGTCCGCGTTCGTCCACCACGAACTGGGCATCTCGGGGAGCGCGCACGACGTCAACTCCGAGTGCGCGGGGTTCGTCTACGGGCTGGTGTCCGCGATGGCACTGATCGCCATCGACCCCCGTCCGATCCTGCTGATCGGCTCCGACACCCACACCCTGACGGCCAACCCGGCCGACCGGGACCTGTCCATCCTCGTCGGCGACGGGGCGGGTGCGGTCGTCCTGCAGCCGGGCGCGGAGAACCGGGTCAAGGCGTGGAACCTGGGCGCCGACGGCGCCTGCACCGGCTCGCTCAAGGTGCTCGCCGGCGGCAGCCGGATGCCGACCACCGAGGAGACGGTGGCCGCGGGCCTCCACTACGCGCAGATCAACGGCAACGAGATCTACCTCAACGCCGTCCGCTACACCGTCCGTACGGTGCGCGAGACGCTGGAGAGCGCCAAGGTGGACGCGGCGGACGTCGACCACGTCGTCCCGCACCAGGCCAACATCCGGATCATCAACTCGATCCTGTCGCACACCGGGCTGCGGCAGGAGGCTCTGATCACCAACCTGCAGAAGTACGGCAACACGGCCTCGGCGTCGATCCCGATCGCACTGACCGAAGCCCTTGAGGAGGGCCGGATCAAGGCCGGCGACAAGGTCCTGCTGGCCGGCTTCGGAGCCGGCATGACATGGGGTTCGATCCTGCTGGAATGGGGCGGTGTCGCGGCATGAGCAAGAAAAGTGCGGGTGTGCGGCCACAGTCCCCGGTCGCGCTCGTGACCGGCGCCTCGGGTGGCCTCGGCCAGGCCCTGGCGCTGGAGCTGGACGCGCTGGGCTGCCGGGTGGCGGTCCACTACAACAGCTCCAGGGAGGCCGCCGAGGCCGTCCGCGAGAAGCTGGTGAACCCGTCGGCGCTGGTCACGGGTGACGTCGGTTCGTGGGAGGCCACCCAGGCCCTCTACGAGCGGATCTCCGCCGAGCTCGGTCCGGTGGACGTCCTCGTCAACAACGGGGCCATCCGCAAGGACAGCCTGATGGCGATGCAGAACCCGGCGGACTGGGCGCAGGTCATCCAGACCAACCTGATCGGGTCGTTCCACACCGCCCGGGTCTCGGTGCCGCACATGCTGCGGCAGCGGTGGGGGCGGGTGATCAACATCGTGTCCCCGTCGGGCATCATCGCGACGGCCGGCCAGACCGCCTACTCGGCGTCCAAGGCGGGTCTGATCGGTTTCACCCGCACGCTCGCGTCGGAGTGCGGCCGGCGCGGGGTGACGGTGAACGCGCTGTCTCCCGGCTTCATGATCACAGGCATGACGAACACCCTCCCGGACCGGGTGATCGAGGGCATGGAGGACAAGGCCCCGATCCCCCGCTTCGTCACGGTCGAAGAGGTCGCCCGCAGTGCGGGCCTCTTCCTGGACCAGGACTGCATGACGGGCCAGGTCATCAGCATCGACAGCGGCGTGTCCATCACCTGACCCCCGCGGTCCCCTCCCCGGCCCCGGCCTCCCACCCCCAGGGGAGGCCGGGGCCGCTCGTCGTCCGCCGGGGCGCCGGGGCGCCGGGGCCCGCGGTCGCGAGGGTGCGCCGGCGTACGGGCACACGGGCACGGGCACACGTAGAGGCCGCCACCGCGGAGTTCGCGGTGGCGGCCTCTTCGTGCGGGCGGGTGTGCGGACGGATCAGGCGGCGGGGGCGGACGTCATGCGGTGCGTGACGCAGCCGTGGTCGGCCAGGGAGCACGGCCGGGGCGCGGGCGCGCGGTGGTCCACCTCGAAGACCCCCATCAGGACCGGGTCCAGACAGGTGACGGAGCGCGGGGCCGGCCGGGGCTCCGGCGTGCGGAGCAGTTCCAGGTAGGCCGCCTCCGTCTCCGGCGCCGGGTCGATGCCCAGCTCCTCCGCCAGCACCTCGCGCAACTGCTGGTAGCTGCGCAGCGCTTCCGCCCGGTTGCCGGCCCGGGTGTGGGCCGTCATCCGGCAGCGGTACGCGCTCTCCCGGAACGGGGCCCGGCGGACCGCCTCCTCCGCGTACCGCAGCGCGTGGTGTTCGTCGCCGAGCGCGGAGGAGGCCAGGCTCGCCGTCTCCAGCGCCTTGAGGCGGAGCTCCTCGAGCTGCTCGCGCATCGCGTCGACCCAGTCCCCCTCGTGCGAGGGCAGGAACGAGCCGCGCAGGTTCGACACGGCGCCGGCCGCGAGCTGCTGGGCCACCGCGTAGGCGCCCTCCGCGTACGCCTCGGCGGCCTCGGTCACCGCGGTCTCCGCGACCTCCACGTCCACGGCCGTGTCCCGTGGTATCCGCAAGAGGTAACGACCGCCCTGCGCGACCAGCGGAGTCACCCCCGGCTGGTCCTGCGGCGTCGTGACGAACGTACGCACCCGGCTCACGATGCTGCGCAGCGCCGAAGCCCAGGTGTCGGGAAGGCCCTCGGGCCATACGGTTTCAGCCAGTTGGTCACGGTCCGTACCATCGGCCCGCTCGATGAGCAGCCGGGCGAACGCCACTTGCGCCTGGGCGCCCGAGAGGTGCTGCGGCGGTGCTCCGTCCGGCTCGATCGTGACAAGACCTATGAGTCTGATCAGCACTATGCACTCTCCGAAACGGTCGGCTTCCGGCCGTGTCCCCCACGTTCGTGCGATTCAGAGGATAACGGCGGGCCGTCTCCGCGTGTCAACAGCGGCCGGCAAACATTCCCATCCGAATGAAACCCCAGGTCCGGGCATTCCCTTCCGCTTTTCGAGCGCTGCTGTGGTCCGGCTGGGGTCCCGCTCTTGCGCCGCTATTGCGCCCCCCGAGTCTTAATGGAATTCCACTAGAGCCCGGCCGGAAGAACGGCGGAGCACCGATGGAGTTCCGGGTCCTCCGGACGATCGCGACGAGGAGAAGCACGTGAACGCATCCGCTGCCTGGGCCCGCCTGGAGCCGAAACTCGCCTACTTCCGTGACCGGGTCGCGTCGCTGGAGTACGAGCCCAACCGCAAGAACAGTTTCGTGGCGTACACCGCCGAACGCGACTCGGCCTACGCGGACCAGGACGGCCGGCGGCTGCTGATGATGTCCGGGTACTCCTACCTCGGGCTCGCGGGCGACGAACGCGTCGTCTCCGCCGCCAAGGCGGCCGTCGACCGCTACGGCACCGGTAACCACGGTGTCCGCGCCCTGGCCGGAACCACCCCGCTGCACGAGGAGCTGGAGGCCGAGGTCGCCAAGGTGGCCGGCCGCGAGCGGGCCCTGGTGTTCGGCTCCGGCTACGCGGCGAACACCGGCACCGTCGGCGCCATCGTCGGCCCCGGCGACACCGTCTTCATCGACAAGTACGACCACGCCAGCATCGTCGACGGCTGCAAGCTCTCCGGCGCCACCGTCACCCGCTTCCGCCACAACGACGTCGCCCACCTGGAGCGCCGCCTCGCCGCCGCCCCCGACAGCGGTGTCCGCCTGGTCATCGTCGACAGCGTCTACTCGATGGACGGCGACATCGCCCCCCTCGTCGAGCTGCGCAAGGTCTGTGACGCCCACAACGCGCTGCTCATGGTCGACGAGGCCCACGCCCTCGGCGTCATCGGTGCCACGGGCAAGGGCATCGAGGAGCACTTCGACTACGAGGTGAAGGTCGACGTCAAGCTCGGCACCCTGTCCAAGGCCATCCCCTCCATGGGCGGCTGGGTGGCCGGCTCCGCCGAATTCATCCACCACCTGCGCTACGCGGCCCGGCCCTTCCTCTTCTCCGCCGCCCTCGGCGGAGCCCAGACCGGAGCCGCCCTGGAGTCCCTGCGGATCCTGCAGCGCGAGCCGGAGCGGGTGGAGTTCATCCAGCGGGAGTCGGCGCGCTTCCGCGGCATGCTCAATGACGCCGGCATCAGCACCGTCGACAGCGAGACCGCCGTCGTCCCGGTCATCGCCGGCTCCGACGAGGCCGCGTACGACCTCGCGACCGTCGCCCGCAAGAACGGCGTCATCGGTCTCCCGGTGGTCACCCCGGCCGTCCCCAACGACCTGGCCCGGCTGCGCATCGCCATCACCGCCGCCCACACCAAGGCCGACATCGACTTCGCCGCCGAGGCCCTCATCGAGTCGGCGCGCGAGTGCCGGATCATCTGACCGCCCTCACGACGACCGCCCTCACGCTTAGGGAGCAGACATGCCTGGACCGTCCAGGGGCAGTTCGGCGCGGCCGCCCGTAGCCATCACCGGCATGGGCGTGGTCACCCCCGGCGGGTGCACCCCGGACGAGCTGTGGACCACGTTGCGCGCCGGCCGGTCCACCGCCGCCGAGCTCACCCACTTCGACCTCAGCCGCCACCGGGTGCGGATCGGCTGCCGGGTCCGCGGCCTCGACGGCCTCGCCGGGCTCGTCCCGGCCAAGGAAGCCCGCCGGATGGACCCCTTCGCCCACTACGGCACCGCCGCGGCCCTCGCCGCCCACCGCGACGCGGGATCTCCCACCGCCGAAGCCGGCCGCACCGCCATCGTCGTCGGCAACGCCGTCGGCGGCCGTGCCACCAGCGACCTGGAGTCCGCCCACTTCACCGAAGGCGGACCGGCCAGGGTCAACCCGCTGATGCCGCTGATGACGATGCCCAACGCGGCCGCCGCCCACATCGCCATCCGGCTCGGCTGGACCGGCCCCGCCCTGACCGTCGCCAACACCTGCGCCAGCGGCGCCGACGCCATCGGCCACGCCCTGATGCTGCTCCAGACCGGCCGCGCCGACCTCGTCATCGCCGGCGGCGCCGAGCACACGCTCACCCCGGTCACCCTGGCCGGCTTCGGCAACCTGAGCGCCGTCTCCTTCCGCAACGACGACCCGGAGCACGCCTCGCGCCCCTTCGACAAGGACCGCGACGGCTTCGTGATGGGCGAGGGCGCCGGGTTCGTCGTACTGGAGCGGCTGGAGGACGCACAAGCGCGCGGGGCCAAGACCTACGGGCTGGTCGCCGGGTACGCCGCCACGGCCGACGCCCACCACCTCGCGATGCCGCTCCCCGACGGCGCGGGAGCCGCGGCCGCCATGGCCGGAGCCATCGCCGACGCCGGCCTCGACCCCTGCGACATCGTGCACGTCAACGCGCACGGCACCTCCACCCCCTACAACGACCGGTCCGAGGCCGCTGCCCTCACCAAGGTGTTCGGCAGCGCCCAGCCGCCCGTCACCGCGCCCAAGTCGGTCATCGGCCACCTCATCGGCGCCGCCGGGGCCGTGGAACTCATCGCCACCGTGCAGGCCATGCGCCGCTGCGAGGTACCGCCCACCGCCAACCACGTACAGCTGGAGCCAGGAATGGACATCGACGTCGTCCACGACGTACCCCGTGCCGTACGCCCGGGACCCGCGATCACGAACTCCTTCGGGTTCGGCGGCCACAACTCCTCCGTGGTGGTGACGCCGGTATGACGCTCCTGTCGCTCCCCTCCCCGGTCCGCACGCTCACCGTCACCGAGCCGGAGATCACCGACTACCGCGACGCCGCCCGGCGCGGGCTGCCGACGGCCCGGCCCGGCCAGGCCTCGCCCGTCCACACCTTCGTCCTCGCCCACACGGTGGCCGAGCAGACCGTCGCCGCGCTGACCGGGGCCGAGCCCGGCCCGGTCTCCGTGGTCCACCTCGGCCAGGACATCCGCACCGTGCGGCCGGTCCGGCCGGGTGAGCGGGTGACCGTACGCCTGGACGTGCTCGGCATCCGCAAGGAGCCGCGCGGCGCCCGGATCGCGCTGCGGGTCCGGCTGGTCGGGGAGGACGGCCCCGAACCGTTCGCGGAACTGGTCATCTCCGCCCTGCTCGTCGGCGCGACCCTGCTGGAGCCGTTCGGCGACATCTCCGGCGGCCGGGCGGCCCCGGCCCCGCGGGGGGCGGGCGAACCGCAGACCGCGGTGCACGGCCTGACCACCGACTGGATCAGCACCTACGCACACGCCTCCGGCGACCTCAACCCCATCCACCTCGACGCGGAGGCCGCCCGCGGGGCCGGCTTCGACACCGTCATCGCGCACGGCATGAGCGTCGTCGCCCTCGCGGTGGAGGAGGCCGTGGACCGCTTCGCGGACGGGGACTCCGCCCGGGTGCGCGGCCTCGGCTGCCGCTTCTCGGCCCCCGTACCCCCCGGCGTCCCGCTGGAGATCACCCTCCAGCCCGACGTCGAGGCCCGCGTCGTCCGCTTCACCTGCAAGACGCCGCGGGGCGCGGCCGTCAAGAGCGGCTGGATCGAATTCGCCCAGCCGGATTCCACGGAAGGAGACGACCAGCCATGACGACCACGACGACCCCGGCCGTCGAACTCGGCCTCCTCGGGGGATTCCTGACCCAGGTCCGCGACCGCCCCCACGCGACCGCCCTCCTCTTCAACGGCGAGGAGACCACCTACCGCGAGCTGTACGAGCAGGCCAGCCGGGAACGCGACCGCCTCGCGCGCCTGGAGCTCGCCCCCGGCGTTCCGGTCGGCGTCCTCGCCGACAAGTCCCCCGCCACCGTGGCCCTCGTACTGGCCTGCCTGCTGGCCCGGCGGCCGCTGCTGCTCCCGTCCCCCGCCCTCGCCGACACCCTCCTCGCCGATCTCTTCGCCCAGGCCGGCTGCGCCCACGTCCTCGCCCCCGGGGGCGAACCCGCCCGGGTCGCACCCAACCCCGACGTCGCCGCCCAGCCGCTGCCGGCCCACGAGGCCGCCGAGGTGGCCTTCATGCTCACCACCTCCGGCTCCACCAGCCTGCCGAAGATCGTCCCGCTGGGCCTGGACGCCGTGGACCGCTTCACCCGGTGGGCGGGCAACGCCTTCGGCATCGGACCCGACCGCACCGTCCTCAACTACGCCCCCCTCAACTTCGACCTGTGCCTCCTCGACGTCTGGACCACCCTGGCCCGCGGTGGACGCGTGGTCCTCGTCGACCCGGCACTGGCCGCCCACGGCCGCCACCTGCGCGACCTGGTCCTGCGCCATGACGTCGACGTCGTCCAGGCGGTCCCGATGGCCTTCGGCCTCCTCCAGGACGCGGCGGCCAAGACCGGCGACACCTTCCCCGGCGTCGAGCACGTCATGTTCACCGGCGACGCCATACCGGACCGCACCTTCGCCGCCCTGCCCGCCCTCTTCCCCAAGGCCCGCATCCACAACATCTACGGCTGCACCGAGACCAACGACAGCTTCGTCCACGAGGTCGACACATCGGCGACCTCCTTCCCGCCCGTCCCCATCGGACGCCCCCTGCCGGGAGTCCTGGCCCTCGTCCTCGACCCCGACACGAACACCCCCGTCGAAGGGCCCGGCAGCGGCGAGCTCTTCGTCTCCACGCCCTTCCAGACCCGCGGCTACCTCGACCGCACCCGGCACGCCGACAAGTTCACCGCCCATCCCCTCGGCCTCGACGACCGCCGCTGGTTCCGCACCGGCGACCTCGTGAGGCGCGACGCCGCCGGCACCCTGCACCTGACCGGACGGACCGACTTCCAGGTCAAGGTGCGCGGAGTCGCCGTCAACACCGCCGAGATCGAACGGGTCCTGCAGGAACACCCGGGCGTCCTGGAGGCGGGCGTCGCCGCCCTCCCCGACCCGATCGCCGGCAAGAAGCTCATCGCCGGTGTCCAGCGCGCCCCCGGCTCCACCCTGACCGGCCTGCAACTGCGCACGCACTGCGCCCGGCACCTGCCCAGGGCCGCCGTCCCCCACCAGCTCACCCTCACCGACGCGCCGCTGCCCAAGACGGCCACCGGAAAGGTCGACCGCAAGGCGCTCGACCGCCTCGACCAGCTGAGTTCCACCACCACGAGCACACCCGTTACGTCCGCCACACCTCTCGCAGAAGGAATTCCGTCATGAGCAACGTCGACACCATCAAGAACTTCGTCATCACCGAGTTCCTCCCGGGCACCGCGGCCGGCGAGCTCGCGGTCGACCACGACCTGCTCAACGACGGGGTCATCGACAGCCTGGGCGTCCTCAAGCTCATCGCCTGGGTCGAGGACCGCTTCGAGCTCGCCATCGGCGACGCCGACCTGGACCCCGACAACTTCCGCAGCGTCGAGGCGATCGACACCTTCATCGCCGAGGCCCGCCGCACCACGGCCGCGTAGAACCACTCACCCACCACCCCGACGGAGACGAGACGGAGACCGACCGTGCATGACGCACTGACCGGCCTGCTGGAGCGCCGCGCCCCGGTCGGCCGCGAGACCTGGCGGTCATGGTGGGACCAGCTCGGCGACGGCCGGCTCGACAGGGCTCAGGTCCTCGCCCTGCTGGCCTCCCTGACCAGCCGGCTCCCCGACCACCAGACCCTGCGCCACCTGCTGGACTCGCTCGCGGAGCGCCGGCCGGCGGCGACGGCGACCAGCTCCTGGGAAGGCACCGTGAACGTCGTCGGCACCGGCGGCGGGCCCAAGACCTTCAACATCTCCACCGCCTCAGCCTTCGTCGCCGCGGCGGCCGGGGTCAAGGTCGTCAAGACCGGATCCCGGGCCTACACCAGCTCCCTCGGCTCCGTCGATCTGCTGGAACGGCTCGGCGTCCGGCTCACCTCCTCCTACGCCCAGACCGAGGACACCCTCGCCGCGTACGGGATCGCGTTCGCCGGGCCGTTCGTCTACCCGGCGCAGCTGACCCGGCTGGCGCGGACCGTGGCTCCGCTGAGCATGAAGCCCTTCGGCCGCTTCCTGAACTCCCTGGGCCCCTTCCTCGCCGACCTGCCGGTGGCCGCCCAGGTCACCGGGGTCTCGGCGGCCGCTCCCGTCGACACCCTGCGGCAGCTCGCCGCGACCACCGCCACCCGAAGGATCTGGCTGACCTCGAACGGCACCGGCGCGGACGAGCTGCTGCCCTTCGCGACCAACACCATCCACACGGACTCCCTGACCCGGATCATCCGGCCGGGCGAACTCACCCCGGGCGACGGCTCCTTCGGTGACCTGCGGCCGGCCGCCGATCCCGCCGGAGCGGTCGGCCACTTCCTCTCCGTCCTCTCCGGTACGGCCGGCAGGGTCGCCACCCGCACGGTCTGCCTGGGTGCGGCCGCCCTGGCGGTGGCCGCCGGTACCCGCCGGGACTGGCCTTCCGCGGTCTCGCTCGCCGAGGAGGCCGTCCGCTCCGGTGCGGCCCACGACCTGGCCCGGCGCCTGGCGGCGGCCGGCCGGGCCCCCCGCACACCGGCGGTGGCCCATGCCTAGCCCGGCGGAGGCGGGGACCCCCGTGGCCCCGGCCCCCGTACCGGCCGGCCCGGCACCGTTCTTCGCCCACCGCACCCCCGGCGGCCCGCCCGGGCTGGCGCTGTTCCTCAACGCCGGGGACCCGCCCCTGCCGGTCCTGCGGGACCTCGTCCTGATGCTCGACGAGGAGGGCGTGGACTGCCTGGAACTGGCGGTCCCGTTCCCCGACTCGGTCACCGACGGCGCGGTCGTCCGGCGCTCGGCGCGCCGCGCGCTGGACCGGGGCGGGGCCGGGCTGGACGACGTACTCGCGTTCATCGCGGACGTACGGCCGCACCTGACCCGTACCCGGATCGCCCTGCTCGTCGACTGGAGGTACTCCCTGGGGCACCGGGACCTGACCGCGGCCACCCACGAGATCGCGGCATCCGGGGCGGACGGACTGCTCGTCCACGCGCTTCCCCCACGGCTGCGCCAGACGCACCTGGAGTCGGCCGCGGCCGCCGGACTCCCGGTCGTCACCACCTGCTACGCCAAGAGCCCGCCCGAGACCCGGGGCCAGGCCGCCGCCCACGCCTCCGCCTACCTCTACCTCGTCGCCCACTACGGACGCAGCGGGACCGCGCCCGCCGCCGGCCATGCCGCGCTGGCGCAGACGGTCACCGGACTCCGGGCGCACACGACGTCCCCGATCGCCGTCGGCTTCGGGGTCAGCACACGGCAGGACGTGGAGGCCGTCGGGGCCGCCGGCGCCGACGCCGCCATCATCGGCTCCGCGGCGGTGGCCGCCGTGGAGCGGGCGCAGGAGGCCGGCCTCGACGTGACCGAAGCCTTCCGCGAGTTCGTCCGGTCGGTCCTGCCGCAGGCACGGCCGTAGTTCCCCCGCACCACCTGGCAGAAGAGAGCTCAACCCCTCATCCGGAACATCCGTGCACCACCCTCACACCGGGAGACCACCATGATCGTTCGCGACATCGAGTCCGTGAAGACCGTCGAGTGGGGCAACGGCCTCAGCCGCCGCTTCCTCCTCGCCGAGGACGGCCTCGGCTACTCGCTCACCGACACCATCGTGCTGGCCGGCACCAAGTCCCGCCTGGAGTACGTCAACCACCTGGAGGCCTGCTACTGCATCGAGGGCTCCGGCGAGGTCATCGAGCTCGACGGCACCTCGCACGAGATCGTCCCGGGCCGGATGTACGCCCTCGACCAGCACGACGCCCACTTCCTCGTCGCCAGCCCGCACGAGGACCTGCGCCTGGTCTGCGTCTTCTCCCCGGCCCTGCGCGGCGACGAGGTCCACAGCCTCGACGCGCACAGCTCCTCCGCCTACTGAGGCGCGCGTACCGGGGCGCCGCTCCTGCGGCACCACCCATCCGAAGCAGCAACCGAATCAAAGGGGTCCGTCGTGATCCGTTGGAACGCCGACCAGGCAGATCTGCGCGAAGGCCTGGAGAGGTGGGGAGACGCACTCAGCGCAGACCACATCGAACTCGACGAGCAGTCCGCCTTCTCGGAGGACAAGTGGAAGCTCGTGCAGAAGACCGGGATCCTCGGACTGCCCTTCGACGAGGACTACGGAGGCCTCGGGCAGTCCCTCCTCACCACCATGTACGTGCTGGAAGGCCTCGGCGAGTACAACCGCGACTCCGGCCTCAGCTTCTCGGTCACCACCTCCATCTGCTCCACCGGAATCCCGCTGCAGCAGTTCGGCACCGTGGAGCAGAAGGAGCGCTACCTGCCCCAGATCTGCTCGGGCGAGGCGATCGGCGCCCACGCCATCACCGAGGCCGAGGGCGGCTCGGACGCCATGGCGATGACCACCAGGGCCGTCCGCGACGGGGACGGCTTCGTCATCAACGGCAGCAAGGTCTTCGTCAGCAACGGACCCGTGGCGGACGTGATCGTGGTCTACGCCCGCACCCATCCGGACGGCGGCCCGCTCGGGACGACGGCGTTCCTGGTGGACCGCAACACCCCCGGACTGACCGCCGGCAAGCCCATCAAGAAGATGGGTCTGCGCACCTCGCCGCTGAGCGAGCTGTTCTTCGACGACGTACGAGTGCCCGTGAGCGCGGTGCTCGGCCGGGTCGGAGGCGGGTTCATGGTCCTGGACCACGTGATGAAGAGGGAGATCCTCTTCTCCTTCATCGTCAACGTGGGCGAGATGCAGCACCGGCTGGAGCGGTGTGTCGACTACGCGAAGACGCGCAAGTCGTTCGGAAAGGCGATCGGTTCGTACCAGACGATCGCCAACAAGATCGTCGACACGAAGATCCAGCTGGAGACCGCCCGCAAGTGGCTCTACGACACCGGCGAGAAGCTGGAGGCAGGCGAGGACGTCACCGTCGACCTGGCCATCTCCAAGCTCGTCACGAGCGAGAGCAACCTCGCCACCAGCATCACCGCCGTGCAGATCTTCGGCGGCCACGGCTACATGTCGGAGTTCGGCCTGGAGCAGGAGGTGCGCAACGCCGTCGGCGGCACCATCTACTCGGGCACGAACGAGATCCAGTACAACCGCATCGCCTCGATGCTGGGACTGGGCAAGTGAGCACCACCCGCCCGATGTCCCGGACACTGCTGAAGGTCTGCGGGGCCACGGCCCCTCAGGACATCGAGGCGGCGGCGGCCGCCGGGGCGGACTGCGTCGGGCTCTGGCACGGCGTACCCGGCGGCCCGTCCGAGCTGGACCCGGACGGGCTCGCCGCCCTCGCGGCGGCGGCCCGTTCGGCCGGCCTCCTGCCGGTCTTGGTGACCTTCCTCTCCGACGCCGGTGAGCTGGCCGCGATCGTGCGGCACACCGGCGTCGGCTGGGTCCAGCTCCACGCCTACCAGCCGCCGGCGGTCGTGCGCGCACTGCGCGAGGCACTTCCCGCGGAGGTCGGCATCGTCAAGGTGCTGCACGTCGCCGAGGACGGGAGCTGTGTCGAACGCCCGCTGATCGGCGCGTACGGCCGGGCCGGCACCGACCTCTTCCTCCTCGACACGGCCACCGGCGACGGCCGGATCGGCAGCACCGGCCGCACCCTCGACCCGGCCCGCGTCACGGCCCTGCTGCCCCGTCTGACCCGGCCCTTCCTGCTGGCCGGCGGCCTGACCCCGGCCAACCGCCCGGCGTACGAGGACGTCGTGCGCCACCACGGGTTCCGCGGCGTCGACGTGGACACGGCGGCGCGCGACCGGAGCACCGGCGGCTTCGGCGTCCCCGAGATCGCGGCTCTGGCCCGCGCCTGGCGCACGGGCGCCCGTACCCCCGACCACCCCGAGCTGGAGCTGTCGCGATGACGAAGCAGAACCGGACCGACTTCCCTTTTCTCGAGGCCCTCCTGGCCTCCCCGACCCCCGTGGTGATGGAGGTGAAACGGCGCGACGCCCACGGCTACGACATGCTGGGCGGCCGGACCCCGGCCGCGATCGTGGGGGCGTACGAGACGGCGGGCGCCCCCTGCATCTCGGTGGTGACGGGCCGCTGGTTCGGCGGCTCGCCCGCGCTGCTGCGGGACGTGGCGGCGCTGACCGGCCTCCCGCTCCTGCAGAAGGACTTCATCACCAGGAAGGACCAGATCCGCACGGCGAAGGAACTCGGCGCGTCGGCCGTCCTGCTGACGGCGGCACTGCTCCCCGAGTCGAGCATGCGCACGCTGGTGACGGAGTGCCTGCTGGCCGGCCTCACCCCCTTCGTCGAGGTCACCAAGGAGTCCGAGCTCGAATCGGTCCACCACGCCTCGGAGTGTGTGATCGCGGTCAACAACAAGGACATCAAGACGCGTGAGCGCGGCGCGGGCGACCTGGGCCGATCCCTGGACCTGCTCCCGGCGGTCCGGTCGACCGGCACCGCGTGCCCGGTGAGCGCGAGCGGCATCGACGGCCCGGCGACCGCCGCCGGACTCCTGGACGCCGGCTTCGGCGGCCTGCTGGTGGGCACCTCGCTGCTGCGCACCGGCTCTCCGGAGGCGTGGGTGGACGCGATGGCCGGTGCGCGCGAGGGGCTGGCGGTCCGATGACGGCCCTGCCGGACGGCGTACGCCCGTACACGCTGAACGCGGCGGGCATCCCGCTGTCCGCGCTCCTGGCGCTGCCGGAGGACGGAGCGGCCCGCTCCACGATCCTGGCGATCCACGGCCGGGGCATGCGGGCGGCGTACTGGAAGTCCTTCATCCCCCTCGCGACCGGCCTGGGCCACGCGGTCCTGGCGGTCGACCGCCCGGGGTACGGCGACTCGGCGGACGTGCTTCCCGAGGGCCAGAGCCTGGCCGGCCAGGCGGAAACCCTCCACGCCGCTCTGAAGGAGCATGCCGCCGAGCACGCCGTCGGCGCGGGGGTCTTCCTCCTGGGGCACTCGGACGGCGGCAAGGTGGCCCTCCACACGGCGGCCACGGACGGCGGCGTACCCCTGCTGGGCCTGGACGCCTCGGGCGTCGGCTACCGGTACAACCCCGAGGCCCTGCACTTCCCGTCCACCCTCGGCGGCGGCGCCACCAAGCTCAACTGGGGCCCCCTGGGCCTCTACCCGCGCGGCACCTTCCAGGCCAGCCGCGCCCTGCTCTCCGCGACCCCGCCCCGCGAATCGGCGGAGACCGTGCGGTGGCCCGGCCAGTACGAGGAACTGGCCCCCCGCGTCCGCGTCCCCGTCCGCCTCACCTTCGCGGAACACGAGGCCTGGTGGCACCTGGACGACCCCACCCTGACGTCGATGACCTCCCGCCTGACCTCGTCCCCGCAGGTGACCGTGGAACACCTGCCCGCCGCGGGTCACAACATCAGCCTCGGCCACGCGGCCACCGCCTACCACCTGCGCGTCCTGACGTTCCTGGAGGACTGCCTGCGGACGGCCGGAGCCGAGGCGGCGGCCCGCAGGCCCGGGTGGGTGTGACGCGGGGTCTTCGCCCCGGCACGCGCCCGCACGGCAGACGGCGGGTGCGGGAGGTGTACCTCCCGCACCCGCCGTGCCGCGCCGTTCCCCAGGTCAGGTCGCCACCACCCGGCTGACCAGCTGGTCGCGGATACGGGCCGGGACGGCCGGGGCGAAGCGCTGGAGGTAGTGGTCCAGGTGGGAGTCGTCGTTCAGCAGGAACGGCAGGTCGAAGACGAGCAGCTTGCGGACCGCCAGCAGCGGAAGCGGGGCGCGCAGCGGCCGGAACGCCTCGTTGTAGAGGCCCGGCTCGTCGCACACCGGGTGGAACTGCCCGATCATCAGGCCCTCCGCCACGAACTCGTCCTTCGCCTTGCGCTGGAGTTCGTCCAGTTCCACCGAGTCCGTCGGGTCGAAGGCGGGCAGGACCAGCAGGATGGTGAGGAGTTCGCGGTCCTCCGGCGACAGGGGTTGCGACAGGACCGCGTGGCGGGTGCGCAGCGAATCGACCGCCGAGGCCAGGTCCTCGCAGCCGGCGGACGGCAGGGCCAGGTGGAACAGGTCCTTGCGGAGCGAGGGCTGCGTGTACGGGCACACCGGGCCGCTACGACCCAGCTCGGGGTGGCTGGAGACCAGGAAGTCCCGGCTCCACACGAGTACCCGGAGCAGCGGGCCGAGGTGCTCCGGCGGAACGTCGCCGCGGGCGATCTCGCCCGCCGTCCACGACCGGATCAGGTCGTCTCCCCTCATCGGGGATCCCGCCACATGGGCCGGAGCACGGGCCCGCCGTCCGGCAGGGCGATGTCCCCGCCCAGGCGGTCGAAGCCGGCCCGCCGGCTCGCCGCCTCACCGCCCGGCGAGCTGGCCTCCACGTAGGCACCGACACCCTCGGCGTCCGCGCGGGCCAGCAGTTCGCCGAGGAGCCCGGAGATCAGGCCGCTCTGCCGGCGGCCGGCCCGGACCGCGCCGAAGGAGACGTAGTAGTGCGGCGGGCCGTGTGGGTGGCGCTGCGCCTGGAGGCGGGCGATGGTGCGCAGCGCGTCCGCGTGCGCGCCCAGAACCCCGGCGAAGGCCGCGTCCAGGGCCGCCTCGTCCGGCTCGGCGCCCGGCGGCAGGAAGAGCAGTACCGCATCGCCGTCCGCAGTGGTGAGTACCCCGTCGTACGCGGCGGAGAGTTCGACGAACACCCGGAAGAACCCGGGCAGCAGCTCTGCTCGCAGCCGCTCGTCGGGGATCATCCAGCGGGTCAGCGCGTCCTGGTGGAAGGCGGAGGAGAGCAGGGCGGACAGCCGGGCGACGTCCGGTCGGCTCAGCTGGTTCGAGGAGGGTGAAACGGTCGGGGACAAGGCACGGACCTCCGGTCAGCGGAAGAAGTGAAAGGCGGGAAGGAGGAAATCGAGGGCGGTCAGGCCGACGCGCGGCCGCGTGCGGCGAGCTCCGCCACGCGCGCGTGCAGGGCCGGCAGGTAGTGCTCGGACTCGGGCTTGATCAGGACGCTGCGGATCACCCGGGCCGCCTCCGCGTCCCGCACCACGTGCGGGTGGCGCCCTGCGAACGCGTCGGCGTCCGCGCGCAGCACGCTCAGGAACACCGGGTCCGCCTCCGCGGTCATGCCGTCGCGCAGCAGCCGGTCCGACGCCGCGTCGATCGAGGACAGGGAGCCGTCGGCGGTCGCCGGGAAGTACGTCACGATGTCGAGATCCGGGCGCTGGTAGAGCTCCAGTTCACCCGACTCGGTCAGCAGGTCCGCCCACCGCAGCGCGGCCCGGCGGTTCGCGGCGAGGATCCGCCCGAAGCCGTCCGGGGTGAGCGGCAGCAGTTGCAGGGTCAGCCACAGCCCGGCGGCCGCCGCGCCCGCCCGCGAGCACTCCAGGCTGATCTCGCCCAGGTGCAGGTCCGAGTCGGTGAAGTAGGTGTACGGCGAGTCGTGCGCGAAGTGCCGGCCGGCGCGCGGATCGGGGAAGAGGACCGCCCCGCAGCCGTACGGCTGCAACCCCTGCTTGTGCGGGTCCACCACCACCGAGTCGCATTCGGCGACCGCCCGCCAGGGCTCCGCGTCGATACCGCCGACGCCCGCCCGCCCGAGGATCGCGTAGAAGCCGCCGTACGCCGCGTCGACGTGCACCCGCGCCCCGTACCGGCGCGCCAGCGGCAGCACCTCGTGCACGGGGTCGACCGCCCCCAGCCCGGTCGTGCCGGTGGTGACGACGACGGTGCCGATCCGCCCGCCGCGCAGCGCGGTCTCCAGTGCGCCGAGGTCGATGCGGCCGTGCGCGTCGGCCGGGATCCGGTGGCCCTCCACACCCAGGACGTGGCACATCCGCTCGTGGGTGTAGTGACACTCGCCGCTGTACGCGATCCCGCGGTCCGGGTGCAGCTGCCGGGCCACGTACAAGGCCTCCAGGTTGGCCATCGTGCCGCTGGTGGTGAGGTGCCCGACGTGCGCGGGGAGGCCGAACATGGCGGCCAGCTCGGCGACCGCCTCGCGTTCCATCTCGGTGGTCGCGGGCCCGCCCTCGGCGGCGTGGTTGTTGGGGTTGAAGAGCATGGCGGTGAGGTAGCCGGTGACGGCCGCCGGGTGCGGTGGCTTGACCATCTGCCCGGCGTAACGGGGGTGGAAGAACGGATAGTTGTGGTCCATCCGCTTGGCGAGGCGGTCGAAGGCCTCGGTGAACGCGTCGGGGTGGACGCGGTGCGCGTCGTGGGTCTCGTACGGGCCGAACTGCCCGCCCCACCGCTCCGCCACCCCGAGCGCGCGCGGCAGCCAGTCGCGTAAGTCGTGCAGGTCGTGCAGGTCCACGGGAGCCTCCCCCAGCGGCCGCCCCGAGCGGCGGCACGAGTCGCGCGTACGCGGTCGTACGTACGCACGACGAGGGTTGCCCAGCGCCCGCAAGGGCGGCGCAACGCCGAACGCCCTCACACCATCCGGGCTCGAGTGAGGCGCAGGCCGGATCTGGTGCACTCGCGGCGCGACACCCGTGCGAGGCCACGCTCGCCGGCCGCCCGCAGCGCGCCGGACCTGCGCTCGGGGGTCCGCGCAACCCCACCTTCCCAGGAGGAAAACCCATGGTCACCAGACGCAGCGTGCTCGGCGGCGCCGTCGCCGCGACCGGCGCGGGACTGCTCACCGCAGGCGGGCTGACACCGCTGCTCAGCGCCCGGCCCGCCCAGGCCACCGCCGCCACCGCCGCCGGTGCGGCGGCAGTCACCGTCCCGCCGCCCTTCACCGTGCGGATGCCGACGCTGCCGGTGCTGTCACCGATATCCGTGGTGGGAGGCCAGGACACCTACGCCGTCACCATCAAGGAGGTGGCGCGGGAGATCATCCCGGGGGTGCAGACGAAGGTCCTCACCTACGACGGCCATTTCCCGGGACCGGTACTGAGGGCGCGCAGCGGGCGGAAGGTCGTGATCCGGCACCGCAACAGCCTGTCCATGCCGGTCTCGGTCCACCTGCACGGCGGCAGCGTCTCACCGGAGAACGACGGCGGCCCGATGGACACCTTCGCGCCGGGCACCTCGCGCACGTACACCTACCCCAACCATCAGCCGGGCGCCGCGCTCTGGTTCCACGACCACGCGCACCACATGGAGTCGGAACACGTCTTCCGCGGCCTGTCCGCCACGTACCTGCTCTCGGACGACGACGAGCGGTCGCTGCCGTTGCCGGGCGGCCAGTACGAAGTGCCGATCGCACTGCGCGACGCCCGCTTCGACGAGGCCGGACAGCTGGTCTACGTCATGGACGACGTCTTCGGCCGGACCACCGTCCTCGCCAACGGCCGCCCGAGCCCGTACTTCGAGGTGGCCGCCCGGAAGTACCGCTTCCGGCTGCTCAACTCCTCCAACATGCGCTTCTTCCAGCTGCGGCTGTCGGACGGCGGCCAGATGATCCAGATCGGCTCGGACGGCGGGCTGCTGGAACGCCCCTTCACGACGGACACCGTCGGGCTGTCCCCGGCGGAGCGGGCCGACGTGGTCATCGACTTCTCCCGCTACCCGGTCGGAACGAAGATCGTCCTGGAGAACACCCTGGGCCCGGGGACACCGGATCAGGTGGGCAAGGTGCTGCGCTTCGACGTCGTACGGACGGCCGCCGACCCGAGCCGGGTACCGGACGTGCTGCGCACGCTGCCGGCGCTGCGGACGGCGACGGTTCAGCGGAACATCGTCCTCAGCATGGACGAGGACGGGCGCCAGGAGCCGCGGGGGCTCATGGACGGCCAGGTGTGGGACCACCAGCGCATCGACCAGACCATCGCGCACGGCAGCTCGGAGATCTGGACCGTCACCAACGCGAACAAGATCATTCCGCACAACTTCCACATGCACCTGGTCCAGTTCCGGCTCCTGGAGCGGGGCGGCGCCCCGGTGGGGCCGGCCGAAGCCGGGCTGAAGGACACGGTGCGCCTGTTCCCCGGCGAGACGGTGAAGTTGCACGCCACCTTCGACACGTACAAGGGGACGTACGTCTACCACTGCCACCTGCTGGACCACTCGGCGATGGGGATGATGGCGAACTTCCGCATCCGCTAGGGGTGCGGGGGGTCGAGCCGGGGTGGGGAGGGCTCCCGTCTTCGCTCGACGCGCTCTCAAGGACGGACCGAGGACCGGGCGGAAGAATCCTCGGCAACAGACCATGTTCGGCCGTGTCCCCCACGAGTCCCGCATGAGTCCTTCCCCGGCACCTCGCCGTGCCGGCCGCCACCTCCCGACCCTGGCCCGACCTGACGACCCGTCCCCCAACCATCAGGAGTGACATGTCCCGCCGTCTGTTCACCTCGGAGTCCGTGACCGAAGGTCATCCCGACAAGATCGCCGATCAGATCAGCGACACGATCCTCGACGCGCTGCTGCGTGAGGACCCGGCGTCCCGCGTGGCCGTGGAGACGCTGATCACGACCGGCCTGGTCCACATAGCCGGTGAGGTCACCACGCAGGCGTACGCCCCGATCGCCGCCCTGGTGCGGGAGAAGATCCTGGAGATCGGCTACGACTCCTCGGCCAAGGGCTTCGACGGCGCCTCCTGTGGTGTGTCGGTGTCCATCGGTGCGCAGTCCCCGGACATCGCGCAGGGTGTCGACACGGCGTACGAGAAGCGGGTCGAGGGTGGCGCCGCGGGTGAGGAGGGCGACGAGCTCGGCAAGCAGGGCGCGGGCGACCAGGGCCTGATGTTCGGCTACGCCTGCGACGAGACCCCCGAGCTCATGCCGCTGCCGATCCACCTCGCGCACCGGCTCTCTCGCCGTCTGTCGGAGGTCCGCAAGAACGGGACCATCCCGTACCTGCGTCCCGACGGCAAGACCCAGGTCACCATCGAGTACGACGGTGAGCAGGCCGTCCGCCTGGACACGGTGGTCATCTCCTCGCAGCACGCCTCCGACATCGACCTGGAGGGGCTGCTGACCCCGGACATCCGGGAGATCGTGGTCGAGCACACGCTCCGTCAGCTGGCCGAGGACGGCATCAAGCTGGAGACCGAGGGCTACCGGCTGCTGGTGAACCCGACCGGCCGTTTCGAGATCGGCGGCCCGATGGGTGACGCCGGGCTGACCGGCCGCAAGATCATCATCGACACGTACGGCGGCATGGCCCGTCACGGCGGCGGGGCGTTCTCGGGCAAGGACCCGTCCAAGGTCGACCGCTCGGCCGCGTACGCGATGCGCTGGGTCGCCAAGAACGTCGTGGCCGCCGGGCTCGCCTCGCGCTGCGAGGTCCAGGTCGCCTACGCGATCGGCAAGGCCGAGCCCGTCGGCCTGTTCGTCGAGACCTTCGGCACCCACACGGTGCCCACCGACCGCATCGAGAAGGCCATCAGCGAGGTCTTCGACCTGCGCCCGGCAGCGATCATCCGCGACCTCGACCTGCTGCGCCCGATCTACGCCCAGACCGCCGCCTACGGCCACTTCGGCCGCGAGCTCCCCGACTTCACCTGGGAGCGCACCGACCGCGCCGACCGGCTGAAGGCCGTCGCCGCCGCCTGAGCGGCCGGCCCGCACGGCCCGCTGCGGCACGCACCACCCGCCCCGCCCGCCGCCCCGCCCCGCCGACATCAGACCAGCTCACAGGAGTCCACGTGCGTATCGCGGTGACCGGATCCATTGCCACGGATCACCTCATGGCCTTTCCGGGCCGGTTCGTCGACCAGCTGCTCCCCGACCAGCTGGAACATGTCTCGCTGTCCTTCCTCGTCGACACCCTCCAGGTGCGGCGGGGCGGAGTGGCGGCCAACATCGCCTACGGTCTCGGAGGCCTCCGCCTCGACCCCCTCCTCGCGGGTGCCGTGGGTCCCGACTTCGCCGAGTACGAGGTCTGGCTGAAGGAACACGGCGTCGACACCGGCCCGGTGTACGTCTCCGCCGAGCACCAGACCGCCCGCTTCATGTGCATCACCGACCAGGACTCCAACCAGATCGCCTCCTTCTACGCGGGCGCGATGGCCGAATCCGGCCGCATCGACCTGCGCACCGTTCATGCCCGCACCCCCCTCGACCTGATCCTCGTTTCGCCCAACGATCCGGCCGCGATGGTCCGCCACACCGAGCAGGCCCGGGAACTGGGCATCCCCTTCGCCGCCGATCCCTCGCAGCAGCTCGCCCGCCTCTCGGGCGCCCAGGTACGCAGCCTCGTCACCGGAGCCCGCTGGCTCTTCACCAACGAGTACGAGTCCGCGCTGCTGCGGGAGCGTGCCGAGTGGAGCCACGCGGACGTCCTCGACCGCGTCGGCACCTGGGTCACCACGCTGGGCGGGCAGGGCGTCCGTATCGAGAGCAAGGGCAAGGCGCCCGTCACCGTCGCCGCCGTCCCCGACGTCCACGCCGAGGACCCGACCGGCGTCGGCGACGCCTTCCGCTCCGGCTTCCTGGCCGCCGTCAGCTGGGGACTGCCACTGGAAACCGCCGCCCAGCTCGGCTGCGCAATATCCGCGCTGGTCCTGGCGACCGTGGGCTCGCAGGCTTACGAGATCCAGCCCGAGCTGCTCCTCGCCACCGTGTCCGCGGTGTACGGCGACCAGGCGGCCGGGCTGCTGGAACCGAGACTGGGGCGGCTGACATGACGACGAACGCGCAGGAACGGGCGAACGCCCTGAGAGAAGCCCTCGCCACCCGTGTGGTGGTGGCTGATGGGGCCATGGGGACGATGCTGCAGGCGCAGGATCCGTCGATGGAGGACTTTCAGCAACTGGAGGGCTGTAACGAGGTTCTGAATGTGACGCGTCCGGACATTGTGCGGACGGTGCACGAGGCGTATTTCGCGGTGGGTGTGGACTGCGTCGAGACGAATACGTTCGGGGCGAATTTCGCGGCGCTGGCCGAGTACGACATCGCGGAGCGCAATTTCGAGCTGTCGGAGTCGGGTGCGCGGATCGCGCGTGAGGTCGCGGACGAGTTCACGGTCTCCACCGGGCAGCAGCGGTGGGTCCTCGGCTCGATGGGCCCGGGCACCAAGCTGCCGACGCTGGGTCACATCACGTACGCGAAGATCCGTGATGCTTACCAGATCAACGCCGAGGGCCTGCTCTCCGGCGGCGCCGACGCGCTGCTCGTCGAGACCACCCAGGACCTCCTGCAGACGAAGTCGTCCATCATCGGGGCCCGCCGCGCCATGGAGGCGCTCGGTGTCACGGTTCCGCTGATCTGTTCGGTGACGGTGGAGACCACCGGGACGATGCTGCTGGGTTCGGAGATCGGTGCGGCGCTGACGGCGCTGGAGCCGCTGGGCATCGACATGATCGGCCTGAACTGCGCGACGGGTCCGGCGGAGATGAGCGAGCATCTGCGCTATCTGGCGCGCAATGCCCGCATCCCGCTGTCCTGCATGCCGAACGCCGGCCTGCCGGTGCTGACGAAGGACGGGGCGCATTATCCGCTGACCGCTCCCGAGCTCGCCGACGCGCAGGAGACGTTCGTGCGGGAGTACGGGCTGTCGCTGGTGGGCGG
>NZ_JBHJTK010000059.1:0-36251 GCF_042267665.1 Streptomyces sp. NPDC056224 | reverse complement strand
CGCTCAGCCAGGCTGAGCGGCGGCGCCGTCGTTTCCGTGCGTGCGCGGCCCTGTTCTCCTCGCGCGGGGAGAAGTACCTTGCGCCGACGACGACGGCGGGGCCGGACGGAGGGGGAGCGGGCGATGGCCGAGGAGACGGCGGCGGCGGGCGTGCGGCCCGCCCCGGTGCCGGTGGAGCGGCTGCGCCTGGATCTGCCCCCCGTGCACGGCTCCGTCCGGGAGGCGCGCGCCCACCGCAAGGAACGGCTCGCCGAGGCGCTGCGGCTGCTGGGGCGGCTCGGGTACGAGGACGGGGTGGCCGGACACGTCAGCGCGCGGGACCCGGAGTTCGAGGACTGCTACTGGGTGAACCCCTTCGGGCGGGCCTTTCGCGGGCTGACCGCCGGGGACCTGCTGCTGGTCGACGGGGACGGGCGGGTGCTCCAGGGGGAGCGCAGGGTCAACGAGCTGGCCTTCGCCGTGCACGCGGCCGTCCACCGGGAGCGCCCCGAGGTGGTGGCGGTCGTGCGCACGCAGGCCCCGTACGGCCGCGCGCTGGCCGCACTCGGCGAGCTGCTGGCCCCCGTCACCCAGGAGGCCTGCGCCTTCTACGAGGACCATGCGCTGCTGGACGAGTTCGTGGGAGACGGGGCCGCCGACGCCGCGCGGATCGGGCGCGCGCTCGGCCCGTACAAGGCGCTGATCCTGCGCAACCGGGGGCTGCTGACGGTCGGGGGCTCGGTGGACGCGGCGGTCTGGTGGTTCCTGGCGGCGGAGCGGGCGGCGCAGGCGCAGCTGATCGCACGGGCGGCCGGGAAGCCGGTGCTCGTCGACCACCACAGCGCGCTCGCCACCCGCGAGCGGTTCGGGTCCGACCTGGCGGCCTGGGTGAACTACCAGCCGGTCCGCCAGACGGTGGCGCAGGAGGGGCCGCGGGAAGGGCCTTCGGACGGGCCGCCGGACGGGCGGCCGGAGGTGGCGTCAACATCATGAACCGTTAATCACCTGCTCTGACATCGTGCGCAATCCGGAACACTGCCGCAGTGGTGCACAATTCGCTGGCACTGCACCGTTGTTCAGAGAGGCGGCACGCACGTGGCTGTCCAAGAGGTCTCCCGAAGTACCCATACCGCCGCCTGCACCTGCGAGGAGTGCGCGCGGGAAGGACACCGCCGCGCCGTCGCCGCCTTCCTGGAGAAGCGCGACGGGTTCGCCGCGGGGCAGGGGGTGCCGGCCGCCGTGGCCCATTCCCTCGGAGCGTCCCGCCAGTGGGTCTCCGACGAGCTGACCCTGTCGGCCCGCAGCGTCGCCGACCGCGGCCGGGAGGCCGGGAACTCCTGGCTGTACCTGCTCTCCCGGCGGGCCGTGCTCGCCGTGTGGATCGCCGCCGGGGTCCTGCTCCTCGTCCAGGTCGGCACCGCGCTCGGCACCGGCTGGTCCACGGCCCGCACCGCCGGACTGCTGACGGCCCTGGCGCTGGCCGGGCTGCTCACCGTCGCGGCCCGCGCCCAGTCGGTGCGCGGCGGACTCCTCTCCCCGCTCGTCGGCGAGGACAACCGGCTGTCCACCTCCAAGACCGTGCCCAGCGCCTGGGTCGTGCTGTCGGCGTTCGCCGCGCTGCTGCTCGCGCTGCGGCTGGCGGCCTCGTCGCCCGGCCCGGAGCGGCGGGCGCTGTACGCGGGGCTGGCGCTGGACCGGGCGCTGCCGCTGCTGGCGGTGGTCTCGCTGACGTCCGTCGTGGCCGTGCTGGTGCGCCGGGTGGTCTCCGTACGGATCATGGGCCAGCGGCTGCAGAAGCTGCCCGCCGACCGGCCGCGCGCGGTGGACCTGCTGACGGACGACGCCGGGCGCGGCAGTTTCCCGGACGCGCAGTACGTGCTCGTCTCCACGGTGGTGCTGGCCTACGCGGCGGTGTCGCTGGCCCGCTTCCCGGACCGGCTGCCGCAGCTGCCGTGGACGCTGGCCCTGACGGTGGCCCTGTCGGCCGCGGTGTACCTGGCGGCCAAGTACGCGGAGGGCACCCGCCCGCTGGTGCTGTCGGTGGTGCGCAGACGGGAGCCCGGGGACCTGGACGCGGCCGTCCGCCCCGGGGACGACATCGAGATCCGCGGCGTGGGCTTCGTGCCGCCCGGGGCGCAGACGCCGGAGATGCTGGCCCGTCTGGTCGTACGGATCGGGGCGGTGCACGTGCACGTGCCGCTGGTCCCGGTGGCGGGCGGCTTCACCAATCCCTCCGACGCCGTGCTGACCGTGCCGGTCCCGGCGGAAGTGGAACCGGGGCGCGTCGAGGTCCAGGTGGTCACCGCCGCAGGAGTGGAATCCAACCGCTGCACCATCGACGTGGCCGAGTGACCGGGGTACACATGACTTCGTGACGACCCGAACCGATGTCTCAGTCCTCCCGCCGAAGCGCTCCTCGCTGAAGGAGTCGGCGGCCCGGCACGCCCTGCTGCCCCTGCGGATCTTCCTCGGCGTGACCTTCGTCTACGCGGGTCTGGACAAGCTGACCGACTCCGCGTTCCGCTCCGCCTCCGGCGCGGGCTCCGTCGGCGAGCTGATGCGCGGCGTGCGCGACACCGCTGCCGTCCCCGCCCTGGTGGACCTGGCGCTGAAGGCCCCCGTCGGCTTCGCCGTGATCCTGGCCATCGGGGAGATCCTGGTGGGCCTCGGGGTGCTGGCCGGCCTGCTGACCCGTGTCGCGGCCGTGGGCGGAGCGCTGATCTCGCTCAGCCTGTGGCTCACGGTGTCGTGGGCGGTGACCCCGTACTACTACGGCAACGACCTGATCTACCTGATGGCCTGGACCCCGCTGATCCTCGCCGGTGCGCCCTACCTGTCCCTCGACTCGTTCATCCGATCGAACTGGCCCCGCCGGTCCCGGCGTACGGCGTAGGTCACCATCCCGACGAGCGACGCGAGGCAGAGCCCGCCCAACGCGATCGGGACCACCACGAACCACGGCACGTCGGCCTCGCCGCTGCTGTCGAGCAGGTACAGCACGCCCGCCACCAGCAGGGCCAGGCCCGCGATCAGCCGCCCCGGCTGGAACTCATGACGCCGCACGGGCCACCTCCACCTGTCCCACACCCGCGTTCAGGTGCAGCTCGACCGTCCCGCCGGCCTCGGTGCCGGCGGGGGGCGGCAGGGTCTCCCGCCGGTGCTCGCCGCCGCTGCGGATCCGTACGTCCTGGCTCGTGTCCCCGGGCATCCGGATGTCGCCCAGCTCGATCGTGACGTCGGTCTCGGCCGTCACCTCCCGGGGCACGATCACCTTGAGCCGGCCCGCGTCGAGGGAGGCGGCGACCGCCAGGGTGGTGCCCTTCGGCACGTCCAGCCCGCTGAGGTCCAAGGTGGCGAACCCGGTGTCCGCCTCGTACACGGGCCGTACCTCCGCCACCGCGGCCGGACGCCACTCGGTCTGCTGCCAGTCGGTGCCGATCTCCCGGGGCAGCACGGCCGCGACCGCGAGCAGCCCCGAGGTCAGCAGGGCCAGCACGACCGTCCCGAAGCCGGTCCGCCCCAGCAGGGAGCTGACCGCGAGGCCCAGGCCGAAGACGGCCAGCGCGGCGGCGAGCCCGGTCTGCAGGGCCACGCCCAGCGGATGGCCCTCCCAGGCCACCGCGGTGCCGACGATCCCGGCGACCAGCGCCAGCACGAAGACCCGGCCGCCGATCCCGCCGCGCGGCCGTGCCGGGACGGCGGGCGCCTTCGCGGCCGTCCTGGGAGCACCGGCGGCGCGCACCGCGTCGGCGGCGCCGTCCGGCCCCCACAAGTACCCCGTGGCACCGACCGGGCCGGTGGTGCCGTCCTTGACCAGCGGGTCCCGCCACCACGACGGGGCCCCCGGGGCGGGCGGAGCCTTCGTCTCCGGCGGCGCGGGCGAGTGCGCGTCCGGGGCCTGCGCCTCCGGGGGCTGGACGAGGCGGCGCCGCTGCGACCAGTACGAGGCACCGCCGAGCGCCAGGATGACCAGCACCGAGAACACCGCGAGGCCGCCGTTGTCCAGCATCGACAGGAACAGCGCGCAGCCCACCAGGGCGGCGAACACCGCCGCGAGCGTGGCGCCCTCGACCCGGCCGGTCAGCATCTTCTTCGCCTCGCTGTCGTCCTCGCCCTCCAGCGGGAGCAGCAGCCACGCGAAGCCGTAGAAGATCAGCCCGACGCCGCCGGTGACGGCGAGGACACCGAGGACGATCCGGAAGACCACCGGGTCCAGGTCGAAGTACCGGCCCAGCCCTCCGCACACGCCCGCGAGGACCTTGTCGCGCTTGCTGCGGCGCAGGGGTGGCCGGGCCTCGGGGGACTGGGGTGCCCCGGGCTCTTCCCCCGGGCTTCGTCCGGGGGGACCCCCGGGCGGGGCGTCGTGTACTTCGGTCATGGGTCCATGGTGACGGGCCCCGGCCGCCGCCGGCATCCGGCCCGACCCTGGCACAACCCTGATATCCCGCGGGCCGGATTGGGGGGCAGCCCTGATGTCCGCCCGCCCCCGCGCGTGTGACCATCGGTGACATGCCCCTAGCCGCCGCCCCCCGCACCCCGCACGCGTCCGACATCGAGGACGTCCCGCAGCGCAGGCTCTACCGCAGCGCCGACGGCCGGATGCTCGGCGGTGTCGCGCGCGGTCTCGCCGGGCACCTCGGACTGCCCGTGCTCTGGGTGCGGCTGGCCTTCCTCGGCCTGTTCATGTGGGGGGACGGCCTCGGCGTGCTGCTGTACGCGGCGTTCTGGGTGTTCGTACCGCTGGGCGTCGGCGGCCGCAGCGGACACCGCTCCTACTTCGAGACGCTGCCCGACGGCACCCGCCGCCTGCGCAAACCCGACCGGGGGCAGATCACCGCGCTGATCGCCCTGTGCATCGGCGCGGGCATCTTCATCTCCAAGGTCCAGGTCGGCGGCGCCTCCGGCCGGTACGTGTGGCCGACGCTGCTGGTCGGGGCCGGGGTGGTCCTCGTATGGCGGCAGGCGGACAACTCCCGCCGCGCCCACTGGAACGCGTCCGCCGCGCGGCGCGGGCGCCTGCTCCCCGTCGCCCGGGCGCTCGCGGGTGTCGTGCTGGTCGGCGTGGGCCTCACCGTTTTCATCGTCGTACGCGGTTCCGCGGCGCAGCTCGGCAACGTCCTCACGGCCACCCTCGCCGTGCTCGTCGGGGTCGCCCTGCTCGCCGGACCCTGGCTGATCCGGATGACCCAGGACCTCTCCGAGGAACGCCTGATGCGCATCCGCGCCCAGGAGCGCGCCGAGGTCGCCGCCCACGTGCACGACTCCGTCCTGCACACCCTCACCCTGATCCAGCGCAACGCGGAGGACGCCGGAGAGGTGCGTCGGCTCGCGCGGGCCCAGGAGCGGGAGCTGCGGAACTGGCTGTACAGGCCCGAGGGCACCGGCAAGGACGAGGAGCAGGCGGCGGCCACCCTGGCGGAGGCCGTGAAGAAGACCGCCGCCGAGGTGGAGGACCACCACGGCGTCCCCATCGAGGTCGTGGTCGTCGGCGACTGCCCCCTCGACGAGCGGCTGGCGGCGCAGGTCCAGGCCGCGCGCGAGGCAATGGTCAACGCCGCCAAGTACGGTGGCGAGGGCGGGCCCGTGCAGGTGTACGCGGAGGTGGAGGGGCAGGTGGTGTTCGTGTCCGTACGGGACCGGGGACCGGGCTTCGACATGGACGCGGTACCGGACGACCGCATGGGCGTACGAGAATCGATCATCGGCCGGATGCAGCGCAACGGCGGGACCGCGCGGCTGCGGTCCGCGCCCGACGGCGGCACGGAAGTCGAGCTGGAGATGGAGAGGGCGGCGAACGCAGCATGACCGAGGCAGCGGGCACGACTGAGAACGGGACCGGGGCCCGGCACGTCCGGGTGGTGCTCGTCGACGACCACCGGATGTTCCGCACCGGCGTACAGGCCGAGATCGGCGAGACCGCGCGGACCGGGGTCGAGGTCGTCGGCGAGGCCGCCGACGTCGACCAGGCCGTCACCGTCATCACGGCCACCCGGCCCGAGGTCGTCCTGCTGGACGTCCACCTGCCCGGCGGGGGCGGGGTCGAGGTGCTGCGGCGCTGCGCCCCGCTGATGACGGCGGCCGAGAACCCGGTACGGTTCCTGGCCCTGTCCGTGTCGGACGCGGCGGAGGACGTCATCGGGGTCATCCGGGGCGGCGCGCGCGGCTACGTCACCAAGACCATCACCGGCACCGACCTCGTGGACTCGGTCTTCCGGGTGCAGGACGGGGACGCGGTGTTCTCGCCGCGGCTCGCGGGCTTCGTGCTCGACGCCTTCGCCTCGACGGACGCGCCGCCGGTGGACGAGGACCTGGACCGCCTCACCCAGCGGGAGCGCGAGGTGCTGCGGCTGATCGCGCGCGGGTACGCGTACAAGGAGATCGCCAAGCAGCTGTTCATCTCGGTGAAGACGGTGGAGTCCCACGTCTCGGCGGTGCTCAGGAAGCTCCAGCTCTCCAACCGGCACGAGCTGACCCGCTGGGCCACCGCGCGCCGCCTGGTGTGACCCTCCGGCGGACAACGGTGTGATCCATGCCGCAGCCCGCCCGGGCAACCGGGGCGGGCCGCGGCGCCCTCTACGTTCCCGTGATGAGCTTGACGGGGACCCCCCTGTTCGTGACGGTGATCGCGCTCGGCGTGATCGCCGTCGTCCTGCCGCTGGCCGTGTGGAGCAAGGTGCGCGGGCCCGCCGCCGTACGCGTGGCCACCCGCGCCCTGATGGTGGTGTTCGCCCAGGTCACCGCCATCGCGGTGGTGTTCATCGCGATCAACCGGGACATGAACTTCTACGCCTCCTGGGGTGACCTGCTCGGCACCGGCAAATACGTCACCGCCGCCCCCGACCTCGGGCCGGACGGGCTCGGCGGGAAGAAGGCCGCGGAGGTCAAGGCCGAGCCGAAGGTGAAGCAGACCTTCCAGCCGGTCGAAGGCCTCGGCGGCCGGGTCAAGAAGACCGAGCTCGACGGCAAGATCTCCGGCGTCAAGGGCGACGTCATGGTGTGGCTGCCGCCCCAGTACGACGACCCGGCCTTCAAGGACAAGAAGTTCCCCGTGGTCGAGCTGATCCCGGGCATACCGGGGACGGGCAAGTCCTGGTTCCAGGGGCTCAAGGCGCACGAGGTGCTGGAGCCGCTGATGAAGAGCGGCAAGGTGCAGCCGTTCATCCTGGTCTCGCCGCGCGCCATGCTGCTCGGCAACGCCGACACCGGCTGCGCCAACATCCCCGGCAAGGTCAACGCCGACAGCTGGTTCAGCGTCGACGTCCGCAAGATGGTCACCGACAACTTCCGCGTCTCGGACGAGGCCCGCACCTGGGGCGTGGCCGGGTACTCGGCCGGTGCGTACTGCGCCGCCAAGCTGGCGATCGCCCACCCCGACCGCTACAGCGCGGCCGTCTCCCTGTCCGGCTACAACGACCCCGGCCAGGAGCCCACCTCCCTGGTGGCCCAGGACCCGCAGATGCGCACCGCGCACAACCTGAAGAACGTGCTGAAGGCCGCGCCGACGCCGCCGGCGGTCTCGCTGTGGATGTCGGGGGCCGAGCAGGACGGCTATCTGTCCGGCACGGACCTCAAGGCGATCGCGCAGAGCCCGACGGTGGTGCACGCGGAGAAGGTGGTCGGCGGACACAACCTCGAATCGTGGTCGAAGCAGCTGCCGCAGACCTTCCAGTGGCTCAGCACCGTGGTCAAGACGCCGTAGCGGCCGTTACGCGGGCGGAGGCGCGGCGCGGATGCGAGGCGCTGCGCGGACGGGAGGCGCTGCGCGGGGCGGGAGCCGTCAAGCGGGGCGGGAGGCGCCGGCCCACGGCATCGAGTCGATCGGCGCCACCCGGACCGTGGAACCGGGCCGCGGGGCGTGGATCATCTGGCCGTTGCCGATGTACATGCCGACGTGCGTGACGCCGGAGTAGAAGAACACCAGGTCGCCGGGGGCCAGCTGGTCGCGGGAGACGCGCTGTCCGGCGTTGATCTGGGTGTAGGTGGTGCGGGGGAGGGAGACTCCGGCAGCGCGCCAGGCCGCCTGCGTCAGGCCCGAGCAGTCGAAGGACCCCGGACCCGTCGCGCCCCACACGTACGGCTTGCCGATCGCCCCGTGCGCGAAGGCCACGGCGCGGGCCGCGCGCGATCCGCCGACCGGAGCCGGGGCCGGCGCCGGCGCCGGGGACTGCGCGGACTGCGGGCCGGCGGCGGGGGAGGCGCCGACCGTACGGGCCTCGTAGGCGGCCCGCTGCTCGGCGGTGAGCTTGGCCAGCAGCTGCTTGGCGGTGGCGAGCTTGCCCTCGATCTCGGCCTTGTGCCCGGCGAGTTCGTCCCGCTGCGCGCGGAGCTCGGCGAGCCGCCCGGCGGCCCGCTCCCGCAGTTTGCCGACCTCGTCGATCTTGCGGCGCACGGTGCTGACCCCGGCGGCGTTGCGGTCCCCGGCGCGGGTGATGAAGGAGGCCTGCGAGAGGTACTCCTGCGGGTCGGCGGCCGTCGCCAGTTTCACGGCCGCGCCCAGGGTCCCCCCGCTGCGGTACTGACCGGCCGCGAGCGAACCGAGCGCCCCGCGGGCGGCGTTGAGCTGGTCGGTCTTGCGGGCGGTCTCGTCGCGCAGTCCCGCCAGCGCCTGCTCGGCCTCGTCGGCCTTCTGCTTCGCCCCGTTGTACCGCTCGGTCGCCGCCTCCGCCTCCTCGTAGAGCCGGTCCACCTCCGACTCGACCTGCGCGGCGGTGGGCTGCGGGTCGGCCTGGGAGGTGCCTTCGAACGCGGTGGCGGTGGCAGCGCCTGCGAGGGCGAGGGTGGCGGCGGTCCGCACCGTGCCGCCGGAAAGCGGGCGCTGCCTGGGCTTTCGATGACTGGCCACGAGGGCCTCACGTCCTTCCTCCGTCGGTGCCTGGAGGAGGACGCTAGACCCGGAGGTAACGGCCGGATGACGGGATGCCCGCAAGTGACCTGATGCGACCGGGGATGGCCGCACGGGACCGAAGTGGATCAGTGCCAGAGGGTGGCGATGAAGATATTGACCACGGTCAGTCCGCCGACCGCGCCGAACAGCGCCTTCTCCACCCGCTCCTCGTCGCGCTTCACGTAGACGAGGGCGAGGATCACGAACAGGATCGCGAGCTTCACGCCGATCTTGATGTTGTTGACGGCGGAGCCGTCCATCTCGCGGAAGCCGACCAGGAGCACGCCGGTGACCAGCATGGTCAGCGCGCCGTGCAGCATGGCGGGCACGAAGCGGGCGGTGCCCGCGCTCATCGCCTTCATCTGGGTCAGGAAGCCGCCGAGGAGCGAGGCTATGCCGATGATGTGCAGGCCGACGAAGACATTGATCAGGACGGTCATGCGTCGAGCGTACGGGGCGGCCTTCCGCGGCTTTCGGGCGGGCCGGGGGCAGGGCGAGGGCGGGGCGGGGGCGGGGCGAGGGACCCGGCTGTTCCCCCGGGAGGCAGCGCCCGCTGCCGTCGACGCGGACGACCCGGGCATCCGTTCGGTTCTGCGTACAGTTGGTACTGCTGACGCTCGCCTTGGGCTATTTTCCGGGCCCGGAACCGGCTGTCGGTCCCGCCCCCTAGACTCGGAATGCGATGAGCAGCCTCTTTGACGACAGTTTCCTGGCGGACCTCACCCCCTCCGACGAGGTCCCGCCGCCGCCCGAGGACCACGCCGCCCCGGAAGCGGGCGCGGACGATCTCTTCGGGGGCCGGTTCGACGTGCCCATGAGCGGTGACGCGTACTACCGGGACGGAGCCCCCAGGCCCGTCATCGACCCGGCGGCGCTCCTGGACGGGCTGAACGAGCAGCAGGCCGCGGCCGTGGTGCACGCCGGCTCCCCGCTGCTCATCGTGGCCGGCGCCGGCTCCGGCAAGACCCGGGTGCTGACCCACCGCATCGGCCACCTGCTGGCCGCGCGGAACGTCCACCCCGGTCAGATCCTGGCGATCACCTTCACCAACAAGGCCGCCGGTGAGATGAAGGAGCGCGTGGAGGGCCTGGTCGGTCCGCGGGCGAACGCCATGTGGGTCTCCACCTTCCACAGCGCGTGCGTGCGCATCCTGCGCCGCGAGTCCAAGCGGCTCGGCTTCACGTCCTCGTTCTCGATCTACGACGCGGCCGACTCGAAGCGCCTGATGGCGCTCGTCTGCCGCGACCTGGACCTGGACCCGAAGAAGTTCCCGCCCAAGGCCTTCAACGCCAAGATCTCCAACCTGAAGAACGAGCTGATCGACGAGGAAGCCTTCGCCGACCAGGCCGCTGGGGGCACCTCCCAGACGGAGTCTGGGGGAGGCTTCGAGAAGACCCTCGCCCAGGCGTACGCGATGTACCAGGGGCGGCTGCGCGAGGCCAACGCGCTCGACTTCGACGACATCATCATGACCACCGTCCACCTGCTCCAGGCCTTCCCGGACGTGGCCGAGCACTACCGGCGCCGCTTCCGGCACGTCCTGGTGGACGAGTACCAGGACACCAACCACGCCCAGTACACGCTGGTGCGCGAGCTGGTCGGCACCGGCTACCCGGACCTGCCGCCCGCGGAGCTGTGCGTGGTGGGTGACGCCGACCAGTCGATCTACGCCTTCCGCGGCGCGACCATCCGCAACATCCTCCAGTTCGAGGAGGACTACAAGGACGCGACGACGATCCTGCTGGAGCAGAACTACCGCTCCACGCAGACGATCCTCTCCGCGGCCAACGCGGTGATCGAGCGCAACGAGAACCGGCGCGCCAAGAACCTGTGGACGCAGGCCGGCAGCGGCGCCGTGATCACGGGCTACGTCGCGGACACCGAGCACGACGAGGCGCAGTTCATCGCCGACGAGATCGACCGGCTGACGGACGCCGGGGACGCCAAGGCCGGCGACGTGGCGGTCTTCTACCGGACCAACGCGCAGTCGCGCGTGTTCGAGGAGATCTTCATCCGGGTCGGGCTGCCCTACAAGGTCGTCGGCGGCGTCCGCTTCTACGAGCGCAAGGAGGTCCGCGACGTCCTCGCGTACCTGCGCGTCCTCGCGAACCCGGAGGACAACGTCCCGCTGCGCCGCATCCTGAACGTGCCCAAGCGCGGCATCGGCGAGCGCGCCGAGGCGATGATCGACGCCCTCGCGATGCGCGAGAAGATCACCTTCCCGCAGGCGCTGCGGCGCGTGGACGAGGCCTTCGGCATGGCAGCGCGGTCCACCAACGCGGTGAAGCGGTTCAACGTGCTGATGGAGGAGCTCCGTACGATCGTCGACTCGGGCGCGGGCCCCGCGGTGGTGCTGGAGGCGGTGCTGGAGCGCACGGGCTACCTCGCCGAGCTGCAGGCGTCGACCGACCCGCAGGACGAGACGCGCATCGAGAACCTCCAGGAACTCGCGGCGGTGGCGCTGGAGTTCGAGCAGGCGCGCGAGGTGGCGGCCACCGAGGCGGCCGAGGCCGGCGCCCCGGCCCCCGGCCCCGGCACGCTCGCCGAGTTCCTGGAACAGGTCGCGCTCGTCGCCGACTCCGACCAGATCCCGGACGAGGACACCGAGGGCAGCGGCGTCATCACGCTCATGACCCTGCACACCGCCAAGGGCCTGGAGTTTCCCGTGGTCTTCCTGACCGGCATGGAGGACGGGGTCTTCCCGCACATGCGGTCGCTCGGCCAGACCAAGGAGCTGGAGGAGGAGCGCCGCCTCGCGTACGTCGGCATCACGCGTGCCCGCGAGCGGCTGTACCTGACCCGGTCCTCGATGCGCAGTGCGTGGGGGACCCCCTCGTACAACCCGCCGTCGCGGTTCCTGGAGGAGATCCCGGCCGAGTACCTGCAGTGGAAGCGCACGGGCGCGGCGCAGAAGCCGGCCGGGCCGATGCGGAGTTCGGGCTACGGGTCTTCCGGCTCGGGTTCGGGCTTCGGCGGCGGCAAGGCTTCGTTCGGCACCTCGCCGGAGTCGTTCCTGTCCTCGCCGCGTGCGAAGTCGGGCCCGTCCGGGTTCGCGACGCGCCGGGCCACCGACAAGCCGGTCATCGCCCTGGTGGTCGGGGACCGGGTCACGCACGACCAGTTCGGGCTCGGCACCGTCATGGAGGTCAAGGGAGCGGGCGCGGACGCGCAGGCCACGATCGACTTCGGGGACGACAAGCCGAAGCGGCTGCTGCTGCGCTACGCGCCGGTGCAGAAGCTCTGACCCCCTGGGGGGGCTGACGGGCTGACGAGCTGGGGCTCAGGGGCTCAGGGGCTCAGGGGGTTGGCGGGTTACGTCGGGTCCAGGCCGTGGCTGCGGAGCCACGGCAGGGGGTCGATCGCGGACCCGCCGCCGGGCCGTACCTCGAAGTGCAGGTGCGGGCCGGTGGAGTTGCCGGAGTTGCCCGAGTAGGCGATGACGTCGCCGGCCTTCACCTTGCCGGACCGGATCTTGGTGCTGCTGAGGTGGCAGTACCAGGTCTCGGTGCCGTCGGGCGAGGTCACTATGGCCATGTTCCCGTAGGCGCTGTTCCACTGCGTGCGCACGGTGCCGTCGGTGGCGGCCATGACCGGGGTGCCGTAGGAGACCGGGAAGTCGATGCCCGTGTGCACGGACATCCACATGCCGCCTGCCTGGCCGAAGCTGGCGCTGAGGCCGTGCTGCCCGACGGGGATCGCGAACTTGGGGCGGGCCGCTTCCTTGGCCGCGGCTTCCTCCGCCTTCTTCTTCTTCTCCTCGTCCTGGCGCAGACGCAGGTCGATGCGCTCCTGCGTACGGCTCGCGCGGTCCGCGAAGTCGCCCGCGTCGGCGCTGAGCGCCGCCAGCTGGGTGTCGAGCTTGGTGTTCGCCGCGACGGGCTTGACGGAGGCCGGGTCGGGCGCGGCCATCGTGGTGGTGTCCTCGGCGGGCTTGTCCGTGCCGGTGAGCCCGCCGACGGAGGCGGCGGCGACGCCGGCGACGCCCATCACGCAGGCGGAGGGCACGGCCACCGTCAACAAGGCGGAACGCTTCGCCGGGGTGCGGCGACGGCTGCTGCCGCCTGCTTTGGCACCCGTCCTGGCACCCGTCTTGGCGCCCGTCTTGCTCTCGCCCTTGGCGGCGGTCCGGCGCGCGGCGCGCGGCACGGAGGTCACGGGAACGGCCTGGGTGGGGAGGTCGTGAACCTCGTACACCTCGGGCGCTTCGGTGACTTCGGAAGCCTCGGGCGCCTCGGGCGTTTCGAGGGCTTCGGGCGTTTCGTCGGTGACGTGCTCGAAGACCGCGGTCTCGCTGTAGGCGGCCGTCTCGTACGTGTACTCCTGCTGCGCGAACTCCTGCCCCTGCTGCGCGGGCTGCTGGTACTCGTACCCGTACATGTAGCCGGTCTCGGGCTGCGGCTGGTCCTGCGTCTGCGGGACGGTGTTCCAGGCGTTGGCGTCGTACGCCCCCGTCTCGGTACCGGTGACGGTGCCGTAGCCGGGCATCGCCCAGTGGCCGGTGTGCTCGGCGGAGGTGTCGTAGCCGAAGGAGGCCTGCGGCTGCTGGTACTCGGTGTAACCGGAGTAGTCCGTACCCGGGGCGCTCGGCGTGCTCCAGGCGCTCCCCGCGTCCGCGGGTGCGCCCTGGGCCGGGATCGAGGACAGGTAGGGGTCCTGCGAGGTCCACGCGGTGGTGTCGTACGCGCCGGTCTCATAGGAGCCGTATGCCGCGTAGTTGACCCCCTGGCCCTGCGTTTCGTAGGAAACGTAGGTCGAGTCACCAGCGAAAGTGGTGGTGGCAAGGCCGTCATACCCGGGATCCGGGTACTGGCCCGGCGAGGGGCGGTCGTTCACCAACTTCTCTTTCGCCTCGGCATTGGGGGCCTGGGTGGCCGGGGAACGCGGGGTTCACCGGAGGAGAGCAGTGGCGTGACTGTACCCGGCGGTTACTGGCAACGACAATCTTCGGCGGGCTTCCATATCCCGGGAACCGGGCATTCGGCCGTCTTTCGGTCGCACAAAGACGCACCCTTGGCCTTGAGTTCGAAATTCGTTCGACTCTTCGTCGTGGTGCGTCTATGCGACGGACGTGGCCTGCGAACTCCCGGCCGACACCGGCGCGGGCCCGTCGAGGGCGCGCCGGACCGCCGCGATCACGGTGGGATGCGCGGGCAGGGCGAGGTGCCCGATGCCGGTGACCTGCACGTTCTCCACGCGCAGATCCGGGTGCTCGATCCGGGCCGTACCGACCGGGCTCATCAGCGTGTCGAACTCGCTCCAGAACGCCACGCACCGGGTCGCGCAGCCGGGCGCCGGCGCGGCCAGTTCGGCCAGCACCTCCGAGTCGGGGCGCATCTGCCGGACCAGCGGGTGCGCGTCCATGAAGGGGGCGACCAGCGTGCCGGAGTGCGGGGTGCCGAGCGTGACGAGCGTCCGGACGCGGGCGTCACCGCCGAGGCGCTGGACGTAGTACCGGGCGACCAGTCCGCCCAGGCTGTGGCCGACCAGGTCCACCTGCTCCTGTCCGGTGCGCGCGCACAGCTCTTCGACGCGCCGGGCCAGATGGCGGGCGGTCACGCGCAGGTCGCGGGTGAAGGGCGAATAGTTGTACGCCTCCACGTGCCGCCCGCCCCCCGCCCCGAGGGTCCGGCGCAGCAGGACGAAGACGGAGCGGTTGTCGGTGAACCCGTGGAGGAGGAGGGCGGGCGGGCGCGTCGCGGACGAGCGCGCCGCCGGCGGGCCGGCGCCGGCCTTCTCCTGGCACACTCCGGTGGGATACATGAGGAGGCGCCCGCCGAGCACGACCACCTCGAGTGCTCCGGCCCGCAGCGCGGCGCCGGATACGGGAATGGACACGGGTACGGACAGCCCCATCGACGGCCTCCCCTGAGCCTCCTGGGACTGCGGCCGGTCGCGCCACCGTGCCGTGCGGCTGCCGGCACGGTGGCGCAATGCCGTCCCACGTGTGATTTCCCCCTCCTGGTTGACCGTGAAACGGCGGCGTGCGCGATGCTGTACTTAACGTTCGTTCACTCGGGAGGCAGTGCGATGGGTGTGACCGGTCCGATCCGTGTGGTGGTGGCCAAGCCGGGTCTCGACGGCCACGACCGCGGCGCGAAGGTGATCGCGCGGGCGCTGCGTGACGCGGGCATGGAGGTCATCTACACGGGCCTCCACCAGACCCCCGAGCAGATCGTGGACACCGCCATCCAGGAGGACGCCGACGCCATCGGCCTCTCGATCCTCTCCGGCGCCCACAACACGCTCTTCGCGCGCGTGCTGGAACTCCTCAAGCAGCGCGAGGCGGAGGACATCAAGGTCTTCGGCGGCGGCATCATCCCGGAGGACGACATCGCCCCCCTGAAGGAGAAGGGCGTGGCCGAGATCTTCACCCCGGGCGCGACCACGACCTCCATCGTCGACTGGGTCCGCGCCCACGTCCGCCAGTAGCCGTCCCGCGTCCGCCGGTGGCCGTCCCGCGTCCGCCGGTGGCCGTCCCGCGTCCGTCCGGCGCGGGACGCCCTGCCCGCAGGGCCCCGCCCCCGGAGGGCGGGGTCAGGTCGGGGCCAGCTCCGCCAGCATCGCCTCGCGCAGGCGAAGGGTGGCCACCAGCCGCTGAAAGGCCTCCGCCCAGTAGGCGGCCGCGCCGGACGCCGCGTCCGGCGGCGCCGGGGCCGCCGCGGTCAGCATCTCCAGCCGCCCCGCCTCCGCAGGATCGAGGCAGCGCTCCGCCAGCCCCATGACACCGCTGAAACTCCACGGGTAGCTGCCCGCCTCCCGGGCGGAGTCCAGCGCGTCGACCACCGCCCGCCCCAGCGCCCCGGCCCACGGCACCACGCACACCCCGAGCAGCTGGAACGCCTCCGACAGCCCGTGGGCCCGTATGAACTCCGCGACCCAGTCGGCCCGTTCCGCATCCGACAGCGTCTCCAGCAGCTTCGCCCGCTCCGCCAGCGAGGCCGTCCCCGGCCCGGCCGCGGGCGGCGCGGACGCCGCGCCGAGCAAGGCGCGCGACCACCGCGCGTCACGCTGGCGCACCGCCGCCCGGCACCACGCCGCGTGCAGCTCCTCCCGCCACTCCTCGCCCCCGGCCACCGGCAGCGCCACGATCTCCGCCGGGCCGAGCCCCCCGAACCGCTCCCGCCAGCAGGACAGCGGGGCCGCCTCCACCAGCTGGCCGAGCCACCAGGCCCGCTCCCCGCGCCCCGCGGGTGGCCGCTTGACCACCCCGTCCCGCAGCATTCCCGCATCGCACTCGGCCGGCGGGGTCACCCCCTCGGGGCCCACGCAGGCCAGGGCGCGCTGCGCCATCCGCCCGGCCAGCGCCGAGCCCGGCAGCGCCGACAGCAGTTCGGCCGCCGTCGCGCGGACGTTGCGGCTGCGGTCGCCCAGGGCCGCCTCCAGGAACGGCTCGTCCTGCGGCGACAGCCCCGACCGCAGCGAATCGAGGAACATCAGCCGGTCCTCGGCCCGCTCGGCGGCCCAGGTCGTCGTCAGCAGCCTCGGCGCGGCCGCCGCCTCGTGGGCCCGTACGGCACCCAGCAGCGCCACCCGCTCCGCGAACAGCCCCTCCTGCCACAGCCGTTCCACCGCGGCCCGGTCCGTCACGTCCGGCAGCTCCCCGGCCCCTCCGGCTCCGCCGCGCAGGGCGAACCGCCAGTCCGGATTCAGCCGTGCCAGCCACATCCCCCGCGCCCCGGCCAGCGCCAGCGCCGGTGCCCTCAGATCCGTGCGGGCCCGGGCCGCGTCCAGCAGCGCGGGCACGAGCGCGGCCGGTGAGCGGTATCCGTGCCGGCCGGCCGCGGCCAGCCACTGGGGCAGCAGTTCCGTCAGATCCGGGGCCGCGCCGCGCCGCCCGCCGCTTGCCGCGGCGGTCCGGCCGGCCAGCAGTCGCGCGAGCCGCTGCCGGGCCGCCGCCGGCGGCTCCGGGCGCGGGTCCCGGGGCGCGGGCTCCGGGCGCGGTCCGGCCTCGGCCGGCCGCAATCCGGCCCGGCGCCGTACGGTGTGCACGGCCGCCGCGTCCAGCAGCGCCTCCGGCGAGCCGGCCGGGCCCCCGCCCCGGCGCCGGTCGGTGCCCAGCAGCGCGGCGCCGACCAGCTCCTCCCAGTCCCCGTAGCCCTCGTCGCGCTTGTCCATCGAACCCTCCCCCTGTCCTCTGTCCTCTGCCTTCTGCCCTCTGCGAGTACTGCGCCCCGGTCCCGCCCCCTCCGCGGGACCGGAGCTGTCGATGCCGCCGTTGAATGCGTTCAGCTGGCGTGGTTGTCGTTCATGGCAAAGCCCCCCGGCTTCTCGTCACGTCACACCGGCGCTCCCGCGCCGCCGTGTCCTCCCCGTTCCCCTCCCCGCCGCCCCCGCGGCACACGGGCCCCCAGGCCCCCGGCGATTTCCTGCGCGCCGCCCGCACCGTGTGCAGGCCGGCCGGGCCGCTCGGGCCCTTCAGGCCAGCGGCACCGGCTCGGGTGAACCCGGCGGCCAGGCCGTCAGGGGGGTGAAGCCGCGGTGGCCGCACTCCCCGAACACCGTCACCGGCCCCCCGCCCGACAGCGCGGCGAGTTGCCACAGGCCGGGCCGGGAGCGGCTCCCGGCCCCGGTGAGGGGCACCGGCAGGGCGGAGGTGCCCTCCGCGTCCGCCAGCTGCCAGCCGAGCTCACCCGGTATCGGGATCACCGGGCCCAGCACCACCGGCCAGGACTCCAGCCACGGGTCCTGCCGCAGCGCCGCCCCATAGGCCTCCAAGGCGGCCCCCGTGCCCACCCCGGCCGGAACCTCCGCGCACGGCACGGCCGCCGGCCCCCTCTCCCCGAGATCCGCCCGCAGCCCCGCCGACCCGGGCCGGAAGCGGACTTCCGCCTCCAGCGCCAGCCCCACCGGCAGCGCCAGCCCCGGCGGCCGCCCGGGCGGTCCGAAGTCCAGCACCAGGGCGGGCCGCCCGCTCTCCAGCCCGCGCAGCCATATCCGGCGGGTGGTGAGCCGGCCGTCCGGCGACACCGAGTCGTACTGGGCGAGCACCAGCCATCGGTCCCGTACGGCCTCCCCCTCCCCGGAGGCCGGCAGTCCGACCCGGCTGCGCACCGTCGCCGCCAGCTCCGGCGGCAACGCGGCGACCCCCAGCCAGGCCCGGTCCAGCAGGTGCAGCAGCGCCGCCTCCTCAAGCATCCGGGCGGGCCAGCCGGGGCCGCAACTGGGTATCGTCCCCAACTCCCGGACCCGCGCCGCCAGTCCGGGTGCCTGGGCGTCGACCATCCGGGCGGCCGTCTCCTCCCACCCCGCGTACCCCGACTGTTCCTGGCCGGCGAGACCGCCGCGCAGCAGATCGGCCAGCCGCTGCTCCAGCTCGCCGACGCCCGCGCCGATCCGCGCCGCCCGCCGCTCGGCCCGCCGCCGGGCCCCCTCCCCGTCCGCCGGCCCGGCCGCCGCGGCGGCGGCCGGGCGCGCGGCCTTCGCCGCCCGGTCCGCCAGCCACTGCGCGGCCCACTCCGGCGCCTCGCCCGGCTCACCCACCCCCTCCGCCGACCAGAGCAGCAGCAGCCCCAGCGCGTGCTTGCAGGGGAACTTCCGGCTCGGGCAGGAGCACTTGTACGCCGGTCCCGCCAGATCCACGACCGTCCGGTACGGCGTGCTGCCGCTGCCCTTGCACAACCCCCACAGCGAACCGGAAGCGGAACCTCCGATCTGCGACCACGGACCCGCCCCGCCGAGCCTGCCTCCCGCCTTGCGTGAGGCATCGTCAGGAGCCAGAGCCAGTACCTGTTCCGCCGTCCAGCGGACCTGCTGCTCAGTCATGTGAACCACCGTACGGACCGCCTCTGACAATTGCCCTGACCTGCAACAACACCTCGAACAAGCTGCGTTGTCAGTGCCGTGGTGCACCGTGGACGCAGCAGTCGGGAGCGACTGCCGAGCATTGGAGGGGGACCATGACCATGCCCGAGGACACCAAGCGCGCCGAGGCGCTGCGACCGCACGCCGAAGACGCCTTCGCACACGAACTGAAAGCCCTCGCGGCGGCCGACGACCGTCCCCGTCCGGCCCGTTGGAAGCTCTCCCCCTGGGCCGTCGCCACGTACCTGCAGGGCGGCACGCTCGCCGACGGCACGGTCATCACACCCAAGTACGTCGGGCCGCGCCGCATCGTCGAAGTGGCCGTCACCACCCTGGCGACCGACCGCGCCCTGCTCCTCCTCGGCGTCCCCGGCACCGCCAAGACCTGGGTCTCCGAACACCTCGCGGCCGCCGTCAGCGCGGACTCCACCCTCCTCGTCCAGGGCACGGCCGGAACGCCCGAGGAGGCCGTCCGCTACGGCTGGAACTACGCCCGCCTCCTCGCCCACGGACCCAGCCGCGAGGCCCTCGTCCCCAGCCCCGTCATGCGGGCCATGGCCGACGGCATGACGGCGCGCGTCGAGGAGCTCACCCGCATCCCCGCCGACGTCCAGGACACCCTCATCACCATCCTGTCCGAGAAGACCCTCCCGATACCGGAACTCGGCGAAGAGGTGCAGGCCGTGCGCGGCTTCAACCTCATCGCCACCGCCAACGACCGCGACCGCGGGGTCAACGAGCTCTCCAGCGCGCTGCGCCGGCGCTTCAACACGGTCATCCTGCCGCTGCCCGCCACCGCCGAAGCCGAGGTCGACATCGTCGCCCGCCGCGTCGACCAGATGGGCCGCTCCCTCGACCTGCCGGCCGTGCCCGAGGGCCTGGAGGAGATCCGCCGCGTCGTCACCGTCTTCCGGGAGCTGCGCGACGGAGTCACCGACGACGGCCGGACGAAGGTGAAGTCGCCCAGCGGCACCCTGTCCACCGCCGAGGCCATCTCCGTCGTCACCGGCGGCCTGGCCCTGGCCGCCCACTTCGGGGACGGCGTGCTGCGCCCCTCCGACGTGGCCGCCGGGATCCTCGGCGCCGTCGTACGGGACCCGGCCGCCGACAAGGTCGTCTGGCAGGAGTACCTGGAAACCGTGGTGCGCGAGCGGGACGGCTGGAAGGACTTCTACCGCGCCTGCCGGGAGGTGACCGTATGAGCCCACTGCTGCTGGGCGTGCGGCACCACGGGCCCGGCTCGGCCCGCGCCGTGCGCGCCGCCCTCGACGCGGCCCGGCCGCCCGCCGTGCTCATCGAGGGACCGCCCGAGGGGGACGCGCTGCTCGCCCTGGCCGCCGATCCCGCGATGCGGCCGCCCGTGGCGCTCCTCGCGCACGCCGCGGACGACCCCGGCCGGGCCGCGTTCTGGCCGCTCGCCGCGTTCTCCCCGGAGTGGGTGGCGATCCGCTGGGCCCAGGAGGCCGGCGTCCCCGTCCGGTTCATCGACCTGCCCGCCGCGCACTCACTGGCCGCGCGGGAGGAGGGCGGGGAGCCGGACCCCGCCGGGCCGGACCCCCTCGCGGTACTGGCCGAGACCGCCGGGTACGACGACCCCGAGCGCTGGTGGGAGGACGTGGTCGAGCACCGGGGCTCCGGGGCCGCACGGGACCCCCTGGCCCCGTTCGAGGCGCTCGAAGAGGCCATGGGGGCCCTGCGCGAGGGTCCCGGGGGCGGCGGTCCCGGGGGCGGTGGTTCCGGGCGCGGTGGTTCCGGGCGCGACCTCCTGCGCGAGGCGTACATGCGGCAGCGGATGCGGGCCGCCCGCAGGGAATTCGGCGACGCGTACGCCGTGGTGTGCGGGGCGTGGCACGTCCCGGCACTGCGCGCGAAGACCACCGCGGCCGCCGACAGGGCGCTGCTCACCGGCCTGCCCAAGGTCAAGGTGGAGACCACCTGGGTGCCCTGGACCCACCGCAGGCTGGCCCGGGCCGGCGGGTACGGAGCGGGCATCACCTCGCCCGGCTGGTACGCGCACCTCTTCGCCGCCCGGGACCGGCCCGTGGAGCGCTGGCTGACCAAAATCGCCGGGCTGCTCCGCGAGGAGGACCGGCAGGTCTCCACCGCCCACGTCATCGAGGCGGTGCGGCTGGCCCGGGCCCTGGCCGCGATGCGGGGGCGCCCGCTGCCGGGACTGACGGAGACCATGGAAGCGGTCCGGGCGGTGATGTGCGACGGGTCCGACGTACCGCTCGCGCTGATCGAGGACCGCCTGGTCGTCGGCGACGTGCTCGGCGGGGTCCCGGACACGGCCCCCGCCGTACCGCTGCACCGCGACCTCACGCGGCGGCAGCGCTCCCTGCGGCTCAAGCCCGAGGCGCAGGACCGCGAGCTGGAGCTCGATCTGCGCAAGGAGACCGACGCGGCGAAGTCCCTGCTGCTGCACCGGCTGCGGCTGCTCGGCATCGACTGGGGCGTACCCGCCGCCTCCCGGGGCGCGACCGGCACGTTCCGGGAGACCTGGCGGCTGCGCTGGGAGCCGGAGCTTTCGGTGCGGGTGGCCGAGGCCGGGATCTGGGGAACCACCGTCCCGGCGGCGGCCACCGCCAAGGCGGAGGCGGATGCCGCGGGCGCCGGGGAACTGGGCGAGGTCACGGCGCTGGCCGAGCGGTGCCTGCTGGCCGGGCTGTCGCAGGCGCTGCCCGCCGTGCTGCGGGCGCTCGCCGACCGGGCGGCACTGGACACCGATGTGGCGCGCCTGGCCAAGGCCCTTCCCGCGCTGGCCCGTTCGCTGCGGTACGGAGACGTCCGGGGCACCGACGCGGCGGCCCTCGGCACGGTGGCGGCCGGGCTCGCGGAACGGATATGCGTGGCGCTGCCGCCGGCCTGCACCGCCGGGCTGGACGCGGACGCGGCGGCGGAACTGCGAGCCCATGTGGACGGGGTGCACGGGGCGGTCGGGCTGTTGGCGGAAGCGGACGAGGGGCTGCGCGAGCGCTGGTCCGCGGTGCTGCGGACACTGGCGGGCCGGGAGACCGTGCCGGGCCTGATCCGCGGCCGCGCGGCCCGGCTGCTGCTCGACGGCGGATGGCTCCCGGCCGGGGAGACGGCCCGGCTGATGGGGCTCGCGCTGTCCCCGGCGGCCTCCCCGGCCGATGCGGCGGGCTGGATCGAGGGCTTCGCCGGGGGGAGTTCGGGCGGCGGCACGCTGCTGGTCCACGACGACCGGCTGCTCGGCCTGATCGACGCCTGGCTGACGGGGGTGCCGGAGCGCGCGTTCACCGACGTACTGCCGCTGCTGCGGCGGACGTTCGGGGCGTACGAGCCGGGAGTGAAGCGGACCCTGGGCGAGCTGGTCCGCCGCGGCCCCGGCGGCCCGGCGGCGCGGTCCCGGACCGGCGCGGCCCCCGAGGGCTTCGCCCCGGAGCTGGACCCGGCCCGCGCGGACGCGGCCTTGGACCTGGTCCTGCTCCTGCTGTCGCCGCCGGGCCGCCTCCCGGCGGGGTAGCGGCGGGGTGGCGGCGGGGTGGCGGCGGCGCGAGGGGGCACCGAGCGGTCCCCCGCCCAGGGAGCGCGGGAGCATCCGCCGGTCCGCCGGTCCGCCGGTCCGCCGGTCCGCCGGTCCGTCGGCCGGGAGGTCCGGCGAGGCGGTGGCGGCACGGCCGGTCGCAGGCGCGGGCGGCGGCAGGCGCGGGGCACGGCAGGGGCGGGGGAGACCGGTGGCGGATGGCCGCCGGTACACGACGAGTCGAAGGGGACGGACAGATGACCGGTACGGAGAACCCGGCGGTGACCGACGCGGCCGGCACGGGCAGCGGGACCGGCGGGACGCCCGGGCCCGGCCCGGCGCGGAGCGCCGACCCGTACGGCGCGGCCGCCGCGGGCCGCCCGGGCGCCGGGCCGGAGGGGGAGCCGGCCGGCGGCGGGGGCGGCGCGGGCGACACCGCCGGGGCCGAGCGGCTGAGGCGGTGGCGGATGGTGTTCGGCGGGGGCGACGGCGACGGGACCGGGTGCGCGCTGAGCGGGCGGGACGCGGCCATGGACGCCGCCCTCGGTGCGCTGTACGACGGAGGCGGCGCGGGCGGCGCGGGCGGCTCCCGCAAGGCGTCGGGGGCGCGGTCGGCCGGGCTCGGCGGATCCGCGCCCCACGTGGCCCGCTGGCTCGGGGACATCCGTATGTACTTCCCCGGCTCGGTGGTCCAGGTCATGCAGCGCGACGCGATCGAGCGGCTCGGCCTGTCCGCCCTCCTCTTGGAGCCGGAGATGCTGGAGGCCGTCGAGCCCGACGTGCACCTGGTCGGCACCCTGCTCTCCCTGAACAAGGCGATGCCCGACACGACGAAGGAGACCGCGCGGGCCGTGGTCCGCAAGGTGGTCGAGCAGCTGGAGGAGCGCCTCGCGGCCCGCACCCGGGCCACCCTCACGGGCGCCCTCGACCGCTCCGCCCGGACCAGCCGCCCCCGTCACCACGACATCGACTGGAACCGCACGATCCGGGCCAACCTCAAGAACTACCTGCCCGAGCACGGCACCGTCGTCCCCGAAAGGCTGATCGGCTACGGCCGTGCGGCCCAATCGGTGAAGAAGGAGGTGATCCTCTGCATCGACCAGTCGGGTTCGATGGCGGCCTCCGTCGTCTACGCCTCCGTCTTCGGCGCCGTCCTCGCCTCCATGCGCTCGATCGCCACCCGCCTCGTCGTCTTCGACACCTCCGTCGTCGACCTCACGGACCAGCTCGACGACCCGGTCGACGTCCTGTTCGGCACCCAGCTCGGCGGCGGCACCGACATCAACCGCGCCCTCGCCCACTGCCAGTCGAAGATCACCCGTCCCGCCGACACCGTCGTCGTCCTGATCAGCGATCTCTACGAGGGCGGCATACGCAACGAGATGCTGGGGCGGGTCGCCGCGATGAAGGCCGCGGGCGTCGAGTTCGTGACCCTTCTGGCCCTGTCCGACGAGGGCGCCCCGGCCTACGACCGCGAGCACGCCGCGGCCCTCGCGGCGCTGGGCGCGCCCGCCTTCGCCTGCACCCCCGACCTGTTCCCGGAGGTGATGGCCGCGGCCCTGGAGAAGCGGCCCCTGCCGGTGTCGTGACCGGCCGCGCGCGGACCACGGGGAATCGGCAGATCACACGAACCTCCTGTTCAACCGTGAGGTGTTCTGTGACAGGTATCACCGCTCAGGTGTGATCTGCGATTTAGGGACCTACGTCCCACGGGGATAACCTGCGGGACGGACATGCCGCGTCCACGGTCACCGTGTGCGCCTTCCTTGTGACAGCGCCGTCACGTTGCCCTCCGCGGCACGCCCACGCAGATAGCAGACAACCGCGAATCACTGCGAATCTTTAAAAAGACAAGGGACGGACGCGCGTGGACCTGTTCGAGTACCAGGCGAGGGACCTCTTCGCCAAGCACGGTGTACCGGTGCTGGCCGGTGAAGTCATCGACACGCCTGAGGCGGCTCGCGAGGCCACCGAGCGGCTGGGCGGCAAGTCGGTCGTCAAGGCGCAGGTGAAGGTCGGCGGCCGCGGTAAGGCCGGCGGCGTGAAGCTGGCCGCCACCCCGGACGAGGCTGTCGCCCGGGCGACGGACATTCTCGGCATGGACATCAAGGGCCACACGGTCCACAAGGTGATGATCGCCGAGACCGCTCCGGAGATCCTGGAGGAGTACTACGTCTCCTACCTCCTCGACCGCACCAACCGCACCTTCCTGGCCATGGCCTCGGTCGCGGGTGGCATGGACATCGAGCAGGTCGCGGAGGAGACCCCCGAGAAGCTCGCCAAGGTCCCGGTGAACGCCAACGAGGGCGTGACCATCGAGAAGGCCCGCGAGATCGTCGCCCTGGCGCAGTTCCCGGCCGAGGTCGCCGAGAAGGTGGCCGAGGTCCTGGTGACCCTGTGGGACACCTTCATCGCCGAGGACGCGCTCCTCGTCGAGGTCAACCCGCTCGCGAAGGTCGCCTCCGGCGACGTCATCGCGCTCGACGGCAAGGTCTCGCTCGACGAGAACGCCGAGTTCCGCCAGCCGGGCCACGAGGAGTTCGTGGACCACGCGGCCGCGAACCCGCTCGAGGCCGCCGCCAAGGCGAAGAACCTCAACTACGTGAAGCTCGACGGTGAGGTCGGCATCATCGGCAACGGCGCGGGTCTCGTCATGAGCACCCTCGACGTCGTCGCGTACGCCGGCGAGAACCACGGCGGCGTCAAGCCCGCCAACTTCCTGGACATCGGCGGTGGCGCCTCCGCCGCCGTCATGGCCAACGGTCTCGAGATCATCCTCGGCGACCCGGACGTCAAGTCCGTCTTCGTCAACGTCTTCGGTGGCATCACCGCGTGCGACGAGGTCGCCAACGGCATCGTCCAGGCGCTGGCCCTGCTGGAGGAGAAGGGCGAGGCGGTCACCAAGCCGCTCGTCGTCCGTCTCGACGGCAACAACGCCGAGCTGGGTCGCAAGATCCTCTCGGACGCCAACCACCCGCTGGTGCAGCGCGTGGACACCATGGACGGCGCGGCCGACAAGGCCGCCGAGCTCGCGGCTGCGAAGTAAGGGCAGAGGTCACAGACTCACATGGCTATCTTCCTCAACAAGGACAGCAAGGTCATCGTCCAGGGCATGACCGGTGCCACGGGCATGAAGCACACCAAGCTGATGCTGGCTGACGGCACCAACATCGTCGGCGGCGTGAACCCGCGCAAGGCCGGCACCACCGTCGACTTCGACGGCACCGAGGTCCCGGTCTTCGGCTCCGTCGCCGAGGCGATGGAGAAGACGGGCGCCAACGTCTCCGTCCTCTTCGTCCCGCCGGCCTTCGCCAAGGCCGCCGTCGTCGAGGCCATCGACGCCGAGATCCCGCTGGCCGTCGTCATCACCGAGGGCATCGCGGTGCACGACTCCGCCGCCTTCTGGTCGTACGCGACCGCCAAGGGCAACAAGACGCGGATCATCGGCCCGAACTGCCCGGGTCTGATCACCCCCGGCCAGTCCAACGCCGGCATCATCCCGGGCGACATCACCAAGCCCGGCCGCATCGGTCTCGTGTCCAAGTCCGGCACGCTGACCTACCAGATGATGTACGAGCTCCGTGACATCGGCTTCTCCTCGGCCGTCGGCATCGGTGGCGACCCGGTCATCGGCACCACGCACATCGACGCCCTGGAGGCGTTCGAGGCCGACCCCGACACCGACCTGATCGTCATGATCGGCGAGATCGGCGGCGACGCCGAGGAGCGTGCGGCGGACTTCATCGCGAAGAACGTCACCAAGCCGGTCGTCGGCTACGTCGCGGGCTTCACCGCCCCCGAGGGCAAGACCATGGGCCACGCGGGCGCCATCGTCTCCGGCTCTTCCGGCACCGCGCAGGCCAAGAAGGAGGCCCTTGAGGCCGCCGGCGTGAAGGTCGGCAAGACGCCGACCGAGACCGCGAAGCTGGCGCGCGAGATCCTGAACGCCGCTCAGTAAGCAGCAGTAGCAGTAGCAGTAGCAGTACGTGTTACGGGCGTGGCCCGCACCCTTCCCGGGTGCGGGCCACGCCCCGTTTCCCGTCGACTTCTCATTCGGTCCGCGGGGCGATGCGGGCGGGACCGGCGGCCGGGTCCGCGCGCAGCTTGTCGTGGAGCTGCCTGCTCTGCTCGGTCAGCTGCTGGGGGCCGCTGAGCGGGGGTACGCCCGAGACGTTCGAGCCGGGGGCGATCGGCGGCTCGTAGCGGGTGGGCGCGGTCGCGGCCGTATAGGCGGTCGCGACCGCGATGACCGAGGTCAGGCTGACGGCGGCGCGGGTCCAGCGCCGGGTACGCCGCTCGGCGTGGCCCCGTACGGCGGCGGCGGGGCGCGGTTCGAGCGGTACCGCCGGGGTCAGCGCGGCGAGCCGGGCGTGCAGCAGCGCGGAAAACTCCTCGGGCGGTGCGTCCGCCAGTTCGGGGATCCGTTCGGCGAGGGCCGCGTGCGCGTGGAGCAGGCGGCCGCCCGCGGTGGGGGTGCTGGCCTCGGTCTCGGCGGCGGTGTCGGGGAGGTCGAGGCCGACACCGTCGTACAGCAGGACGGTGCGGCGGTGGGCGGTGGGGAGCGCGAGCAGGGCGTCGAGGAGGATCCGGTCGGCGGGCTCGGCGGGGGGCTCGTCGGGCGCCCGGCCGGCCGGGCGCATCTGGTGCCAGGGGGAGAGGGCGTACTCGTACGCGGCGATCCGGACCCAGCCCACCGGGTCCGGATCGGTGGCCACCTCCGGCCACTGCCGCCAGGCCTGGCGGAACGCCCGCTCCACCGCCTCCTGGGCGAGGGCCCGGCGGCCGGTGAGCAGGTAGGCCTGGTGGACGAGGCCGGAGGCGGCCTGGGCGTAGAGGTCGTCGAAAGCCGGTTCGGCCCCGCCGGGGGCGGGGCGCCCGGGTGCCCCGGCGGCTGCGCCGCCTTCACTCGCGTCCGGGGCCCACGCCCCGTCCGTGCCGGACGGGGCGTGGGTCCCTGTCCCGGGACCGGGACCCACGCCGCCTTCGCCCGCGCCGGGTGCGCCGGACGGGTGGTCTCCGACGGGCTCTTGCCCGGCGACGACGACGGCCGGTACGGGCTCGGCCGGCGTGGCGGCCGGGTCGGCGGGCCCGTCCGGCGTCATGGCGGGGTCGGCTTCGGCCCCGGACGCGGCGGGTGACGGCGGGTCCGGGTCGGCCGATGTCGGGCCCTCGGCTTCGGCCCGGGACGCGGACGCGGCGGGTGACGGCGGGTCCGGGTCGGCCGATGTCGGGCCCTCGGCTTCGGGACTGGGCGCGTCCTGCGACGGCTCCGCGAGGCCGGTCAGGAACTTCGCGTACGCCTCGCGCTTGCGCCCGCGCGGATCCGTGCGGCCCGCCTCCCAGGAGCGCACGGTGGTCACGGTGACGCCCACGGCCGCCGCGACCTGTTCGTGCGTCAGGTCCGCCGCCTCGCGCAGCCGGCGGCGTTCCTTCGGGGCGGGGAGGTACAGCTCCGAGCCCCTCTCGACGCTTTGTGTCATGCCACGCTCCCCGCGACCCGACCGCTCTGGGCGAAAAAGTACATAAACGTATATTGGGCGACACCACGGATATTCGCCTGTTACCCGCCCATAGCGCGTGTCGTTGGCACCATGGCGGGGTGACCCAAGTGACCGAACGCGGGACCCCGTTGTCCGCAGCCCCGCGACCCGTCCGGCGGCGCCGCTCCCCGGCGGCGGCCGCATGCGTGGTGGGCGGCGCCGTGGCGGCCGGACTCGGGCTCGGCTTCCTCGCCGTGCTCGTCATCGTGCTGTGGATCAGCTCGCCCTACCCCGACAGCGGCCCCGGCGGGGCCCTGCACCTCGCCGCCGGGCTGTGGCTGCTCGCCCACGGGACGGAACTGGTGCGGTACGAGACGCTCTCCGGCGTGCCCGCGCCCGTCGGCCTGACCCCGCTGCTGCTCGTCGCTCTGCCCGTGCTGCTCGTGCGGCGGGCCGCGCGGCTGGGGAGCGCCTCCGAGGAGGAGACGGAGGGGGAGGAGGTGCTGCCGGCCGGCGCCGTCGTCTCGGCGGTGCTGTGCGGCTATCTGGCCGTCGGGGCCCTCGCCACGGTGTACGCGGCGGGCGGGCCCATGCCGGCCGACCCGCTGAGTGCGGCCTGGCACGTTCCGCTGGTCGCCGTGATCGGCGCCGCCGGTGGGGTGTGGGCGGTCCGGGGGCGGCCGGCCGGATTGTCGGTGTCCTGGGTTCCGGCGGGCGTACGGAGGGCAGTCGCGCGCCCCCGGTACGCGCTGGCGCTCCGGGCCGGGGCGGGCGGGGCCCTCGTCCTGCTGGGCGGAGGCGTGCTGCTCGTCGGCGGCTCGCTCGCGTGGCACGGTGCGGAGGTCCAGGGGACCTTCCTGGGGCTCACGGGGGTGTGGTCGGGCCGCTTCGCGGTGCTGCTGCTGGCGTTCGCGCTGATCCCGAACGCCATGGTGTGGGGCGCGGCCTATGCGCTCGGGCCGGGCTTCGCGCTCGGCGCCGGCGTGAGCGCCACGCCGCTCGGGTTCACGGGGTCGCCCGCTCTGCCCCGGTTCCCGCTGCTGGCGGCGCTTCCGCCCGAGGGGCCCGGGACGCCGCTGACCTGGGCGGTCGTCGGGGTGCCGGTGGCGACCGGGCTGGCGGTGGGCTGGTTCGCGGTGCGCCGGGCGCGCGAGGTCTCGTACGGGGAGACCGCGCTCACGGCCGCGCTGGGCGCGCTGGTGTGCGGGCTGCTCATGGCCGGGCTGGCGGCGGCGTCGGCGGGGCCGCTGGGGTCGCGGGGGCTGGCGGACTTCGGGCCGGTGTGGTGGGCGGTGGGCGCGGCGGCCTCCGCGTGGACGCTGGCGCTGGCCGTGCCGGTGGCGGTGGGGGTGCAGGCGTGGCGGACGCGGCCGGTCAGGGCCGGGGCTGCGGTCGCCGGGGAGGACGGGTGGCACGACAGCGGTGTGCGGGAGGTTCGGTGGGCGGCGCTGCGCCGCGCGGCGGGCACCCTGGTCCCTGACATCCCGTCCCCGGCCTTGACGCCGGCCCCCTCCCCGGCTCCGGCTCCGGCCTTGACGTCGGCCCCGGCCCCGTCACCGGCCCCGTCACCGGCCCCGGCCCCGGCCCCGTCCCCAGCTCCGGCCCCGGCCCCGGCCCCGGCCCCGGCCCCGGCCCCGGCCCCGGCCCCGGCCCCGGCCCCGGCTCCGGCCCCGGCCTCAGACCCAGACCCGGCCCCGGTCTCAGACCCAGCCCCGTACCCCGCCCGGCAGCACCGGCCGGTGACGGTGGTGCCCGGCCTCAGCCTGGACCTGACCCCGATCCTGACCCCGGCGAAGCCGCCGTCCCCGCCGCTCGCCCCGCCGGTGTCGGGCGCCCGCGTCCTGCCCCGCCGAAAGCCGCCTGCCTAGCCGGACATCCCCTGGCTAGGCCGCGGGCCGCTGGACGAAGCGGCTCCCGGTCCAGGCGTAGGAGCGGCGCTCGGAGCCGGTGGGGCAGCACCGGGCGTCCTGCGGGCCGTACGTCCTCAGGTCCACGGTGACGGTGTCGCCGGAGAACGACAGGTCCCTGATCCGCAGAGGTGGGCCCCCCGACGATTCCTCGGCGCTGATCAGTACGGCGATCCGCCTCGGGTCGCCCGCTGGTGACGATCCGTCGAACACCTCCAGCTGTTCGGGCCAGGTGGAGGCCCCGTGGACGCAGTCGAACCAGACGAAGGTGTCGCGGACGCCCTTGCCGCGGACGTCGGCTTGCTTGGTGCCCAGGACCTCGATCCCCTGGTTCCCCGCGGCGAGACAGTCGATGTCGTCGATCACCTTCGTCCAGTCCACGCCGGCCAGCCCTTCGGCGGACGCCGGTGAGGCGGTCTTCGGGGTGGCGGAGGTCGAGACAGTGGTGCGGGGCGGGGTGTTCCCGCCTCCCGACGAGCCTGTGCATCCGGCGAGGAGCAGGCCCACCAGGAGCAGCGGCAGGGTGCGTAGGACGGGTCGGGTCATGGCGTGCTCATTTCCGTCGGGCGGGCAGGAGCGGGAGGAGCGGATAGTCGCGGATCCGCGAGGGCCGGGAACAGATGTCGGCGCCGCTGCCGGTGGCCCCGCTCAGTTCGGGGGTCGTCGGCGTCCGGCGCAGGGCCTCGGCGACCAGGCGGCAGGCCTCTCGCTCGGTCGTGCCCTGCCAGAGCCGCACCGTCTTGTCCCTGCCGCCGCTGACCAGCCGGCTGCCGTCGGGGGACCAGCTCAGCGCGGTGACGCCGCCGGGGTGCGCGGCCTCACGTTGCTGGAGCAGTGCGTAGTGGCGCGGGTCCCACACCCGGATCGTTCCCGCGTCGTCGCCGGAGACCAGCGCGGTCGAGTCAGGGGACCAGACCAGCGAATCGATCACGCTGTCGCCGCCTCTGAGTTCCGTCGGCAGCTGTCGGCCGGTGCCGCCGTCCCAGAGCCGGATGGTGCCGTCCACGCCACCGGTGGCGATGAGTGCGCCGTCGGGCGACCAGGCCATGGAGCGAGCCAGGTGTGGTGACGCCTGGGGAGCCGGGCCCAGCGGCCGGCCGCTGTCCGCGTCCCACCGGTGCAGCGAGCCGTCGCCCAGGACGGCGGCCAGTCGCCGGTTGTCGGGGGACCAGGCCACGGACTGGACCCCTCCGGTCCTGGTCCAGGAGTCCTTGCCGCCTTCCGTGGCCTCGCCGCTCGCGGTGGCACGGTCGGGCTGTTCGGCAGCCGGCCGGCCGGTGTCGGGGTCCCAGACACGGACCTGGCCCTCGTCCGTTCCGTCGGCCACCTTCGTGCCGTCGGGGGACCAGGCGACGGTGACCGCGCCCCCGCTTCCCCACCAGGGGCGGGAGGTATCCGCCGTGGTCGTCGCCGACCACACCCGCAGTCCGTTGCCAGTGGCCCGCAGCAGCCGACGCCCGCCGGGATCCCAGGCGATGGCCTGCACATGGTCGCGGGGGTACTCCTCCCGGATCGGGCTGCCTCCGACGGGATCCCCGGTCACGGCGTCCCATATCCACACGGCGTCGTCGGTGCTGCCGCCGGCGATGTGTCGGCCCTCCGGGGACCAGGCCAGGGCGAGCACGCCCTCGGTCGGGCCGCTGAGTCCGGCCTGCGGAGGTGGTTGTTGCGCCACCTCCCACAGGCGGAACACGGAGCGGCTGGGGCCGCTGCCGATGTCGCTGCTGAACGCCCCGGCGAGGAAGCGGCCGTCAGGGGACCAGGCGAGCGACCGGAGGAAGTGTTTGCTGTCGCGCGCGAGCGTCGTCGCGACCGGACTGCTCGCGCCCGCGTCCCAGAGCCGGATCGTGCCGCTGTCATCGGCCACCGCCACGCGGGCGCCGTCGGGCGACCAGAGGACCTGGCTGATGGGGTCGTGCTGCCCGGAGGACGCCGTGGACAGGGCGCCCGTACGGGCGTCCCACCAGCGGACCGTTCCGTCATGACCTCCGGTGACGACGCGGCTCCCGTCCGGGGACCAGGACAGGGCGTTGTCATTGACCGCCCGTCGGTCGGACCAGAGCAACGTGCCCCGGTCCGCGTCCCAGACCCCTATGCCCGCCGTGCCCACCGTGGCGAGCCTTCCCCCGTCGGGAGACCACATCAGGGGGTAGTTGTCCGCTTGGGAACCGGGCAGCGGATCGCCGAGCCGGCGGCCGGTCCCGACATCCCAGAGTTTGATTCCCTCTTGCTGGCTGGTGGCGAGCACTTTCCCGCGCGGGGACAGGGCGAGGTCCCTGATGAAGCCCTCTTCTTCCGAGACGGTGAACGGACCGGCCGTCGCTCGGCCCGAAACGGCGTCGCTCACCAGGTACGACATCGTCATGCGGCCGTCGTGGAGTCTTGACAGCAACGACCCGCCGTCCGGGCTCCACCGGACGCCGTCGGGTGTCATGGTGCCCGTGGGTACGGCCACAGCCTGCAGCGGCTGCACCGCACGGCCGTCCCGAACCGTCCAGCCCGACACCCTTCCGTCGATGTCGGCCATCCGCACCTGGGTGCCGTCCGCCGACCAGCTCAGGGAGCCGAAGACGCCGGACGTCTCCAAGGGCACCTCGCCGACCAGGCGTGAACTCCAGGAGTCCAGTCCGCGCAGTGCATCGCCGAAGGCCGCACGGGCCTCGGGAAGGGCCGGGGCGATCCGCTGTTCGGCGGCGATCGCGAGGGCCACGGCCACATAGGGGTCGGAGGCGTTGCGGGACTGCGCCACGTACTGGCGCACCTCGGCCAGCGCGGTCTGGTCCCGGGCCAGGTCCCGCTGGCGCACGGCCGTCACCGCGGCGATCGAGGCGGTCACGGCGAGGGCGGTCAGCAGGGCGAGTGCCGAGCGGACGGTGTGCCGTGTCCTGCGGTGCAGACGGACGTCCTCGCCGATGAGGGTGTCCTTCTCGACGCCCCGCACGGCCGCCGCGAGGCCGGCCACCGCCGTGCGGAAGTCCGGGTCGCGCAACGACAGTTCGGACCTGGCACGGGCCCAGCCCAGCGGCACGACGAGGGGCATCTCGTGGAAGCGTCCCGCCAGGCACCTCGGCAGCACGGTGGTCCTCTGCCAGTCGAAGTCGTTGCGGTCCGCGTCCCAGGCCATCCCCGGAAGCTGCCGCGCACCGCCGCCGCCCGCGTCGTCGTCGGCAGCGGGCGGTTCGGTGAGGACGATGAGCAGGTTGTCGGTGCCCCGGCGGGCACACCAGTGCTCCACCTCCTTCTCGACCCAGGGAGCGCGGGCCGAGTCCGCCGAGGCCAGCAGGATGAGATGGCGGGAGGAGTCCAGGGCTCGCTCGATCGAGCCCCAGAGCCGCGAGCCGGCGGCGAGGCTCCCCTCGTCCCGGAACACCCGAAGGGCCCGCAGGCGGTGCCAGGGTTTGGCGAAGGTGTGCAGCCCGTACTGGAGGGCGAGGGCCAGCTCGCGGTCGGCGGCCCGGCTGTAGGAGATGAACGCGTCGTACGCGAACTCCTGCACGGATCCCTCCCCCCGAAGGCACCTCGACCACCCGGCCCGCCCTGCCACGCCGGTCACAGCGTGGCAGAGAAGCCCCCGGCGCAGTAGCTGAACGGCTCCTTCCGCCCGACGCGGCTCAGGGGGCGGTCGGCGTAGGGCGATCGCTACTGGCGGACCTTCAGGACCTGGCCCAGGAAGTTGTCCGGGAGGAGCCTGTTGCACTGGAGTTCCGCCGCGTTCGTCAGGGCGTCGTCGCGGCAGACGTAGAAGTCCTTGTACGCGAGCTGTACGGCGTACGAGCTCATCGCCAGCAGGATCGCCAGTGTGGCCGTGACCAGGCCGCTCACCGCCGCCGTGCGCTGGGGGCGGGCGGCCTCGCCGAGGGCCGCCAGGCCGCTGGGGGCGGTCTCCTGGCCGGGTTCCTTCGGCGCGGGCTTGCCCCGCAGCGCGCTGATGCCCCAGTACAGGGCGAGCGCCCCCAGCAGCAGTCCCACCGACGGGATCCCGAAGATCCCGAAGAAGAAGCCCCACATGCCGGCCAGCAGCGCGTAGCGGGCGCGGCGCTGGATCGGGTCCGTCGGGTCCCAGCGCGCCGGTCCGCCCCGGCCCTCGGAATCCGGCCGGCCGTTCCCGTCCCCGCCGCCGTCGCCCCCGCCGCGGGGCTGCCACGGCTGGTCGGGCCGGCCTTCCGGGGGAGCCGCGAAGGGGTTGTCGTCGGTGGGGGAGTCGGGCTGACGGCGGTCCGGCATCGGGTGTGTTACTTCCCCTGTGTCAAGGACGTCACGACGACGTCGGTTCGGCTTGTACGCAGACGCTACCCCTCGGCCGTCCCCCCGTCCCTCGGGGGCCGTCCCGTGTGCCGGTATCGTTGCAGGCGGTCGGTTGCTTCGTATGGTCCCCCGTATATCGGTACCCCGAAGTTTCGTATGACCATACAAAGACGAACACCGCATTCCGTGAGAAAGGGCCTCCCATGGCCGCCTCCCGCCTGGTCGTGCTGGTTTCCGGTTCCGGCACCAACCTCCAGGCCCTGCTCGACGCCATCGACGCCCACCCCGGCGGATCAGAGGGCTTCGGCGCCGAAGTCGTCGCCGTGGGGGCCGACCGCGAGAACATCGTCGGCCTGGAGCGCGCCGAGAAGGCGGGGATCCCCACCTTCGTGTGCTCGGTCAAGGCCTACGGGAGCCGCGAGGAGTGGGACACCGCCCTCACGGAGGCGACCGCCGCCCACGCTCCGGACCTCGTCGTGTCCGCCGGTTTCATGAAGATCGTCGGCAAGGCGTTCATCGACCGCTTCGGCGGCCGGTTCATCAACACCCACCCCGCCCTCCTCCCCGCCTTCCCCGGCGCCCACGGCGTACGGGACGCGCTCGCCTACGGGGCGAAGGTCACCGGCTGCACGGTCCACTTCGTGGACTCCGGCGTCGACACCGGGCCGATCATCGCCCAGGGTGTCGTCGAGATCCGGGACGAGGACGACGAAGCCGCTCTCCATGAGCGCATCAAGGAAGTCGAGCGCCAGCTGCTCGTCGACGTCGTGGGGCGCCTGGCCCGACACGGCTACCGCATTGAGGGACGAAAGGTAACAATCCAGTGACCGCCGTAGAGAGCAACGACCCGACCACGACCCAGCGGCCGATCCGGCGTGCGCTCGTCAGTGTCTACGACAAGACGGGACTGGAAGAGCTGGCCCGCGGCCTGCACGAGGCGGGCGTCGCGCTCGTCTCCACCGGCTCCACCGCCTCGAAGATCGCCGCGGCCGGGGTGCCCGTCACCAAGGTCGAGGAGCTGACCGGCTTCCCCGAGTGCCTGGACGGCCGGGTCAAGACCCTGCACCCGCGCGTGCACGCCGGGATCCTCGCCGACCTGCGCCTGGAGGACCACCGCAACCAGCTCGCCGAGCTGGGCGTCGAGCCCTTCGACCTGGTGATCGTCAACCTGTACCCGTTCCGGGAGACCGTCGCCTCGGGCGCCACCCCCGACGAGTGCGTCGAGCAGATCGACATCGGCGGCCCCTCCATGGTCCGCGCCGCCGCCAAGAACCACCCCTCCGTCGCGGTCGTGACCAGCCCCGAGCGTTACGCCGACGTCCTCGCGGCGGCGCAGGGCGGCGGCTTCGACCTCACCGCGCGCAAGCGGCTGGCGGCCGAGGCCTTCCAGCACACCGCCGCCTACGACGTGGCCGTGGCCTCCTGGTTCACGAACACGTACGCCCCGGAGCCGGAGGCCGTGCTGCCCGAGTTCCTGGCCGGCGCCTGGGAGCGCAAGTCGACCCTGCGCTACGGCGAGAACCCGCACCAGGCCGCCGCCCTCTACACCGATGGCCAGCCGGGCGGGCTCGCCAACGCCGAGCAGCTGCACGGCAAGGAGATGTCCTTCAACAACTACGTGGACACCGAGGCCGCCCGCCGGGCCGCCTACGACCACGAAGAGCCCTGCGTCGCGATCATCAAGCACGCCAACCCGTGCGGTATCGCGGTCGCCGGCAACGACGAGGACATCGCCGCCGCCCACCGCAAGGCGCACGCCTGCGACCCGCTGTCGGCCTTCGGCGGCGTCATCGCCGTCAACCGCCCGGTGACCGTCGAGCTCGCCGAGCAGGTCGCCGAGATCTTCACCGAGGTCATCGCCGCCCCCGCCTACGAGGACGGCGCCGTCGAGATCCTGGCCAAGAAGAAGAACATCCGCGTCCTGAAGGTGGACGGGCACCCGCACCAGCCGGGCGACCTCAAGCCGATCTCCGGCGGCGTGCTGCTCCAGCAGAGCGATGTCTTCCAGGCCGAGGGCGACGACCCGGCCAACTGGACCCTCGCCACCGGCGACGCGCTCTCCGCGGACGAGCTCGCCGAGCTCGCCTTCGCGTGGAAGGCCTGCCGCGCCGTCAAGTCCAACGCCATCCTGCTCGCGAAGGACGGCGCCTCGGTCGGCGTCGGCATGGGCCAGGTCAACCGCGTCGACTCGGCGAAGCTCGCCGTCGAGCGGGCGGGCGCCGAGCGCGCACAGGGCTCGTACGCCGCCTCCGACGCCTTCTTCCCCTTCCCCGACGGGCTGGAGATCCTCACGGCCGCCGGTATCAAGGCCGTGGTCCAGCCGGGCGGTTCCGTCCGCGACGAACAGGTCGTCGAGGCCGCGCAGAAGGCCGGCGTGGCGATGTACTTCACCGGGACCCGGCACTTCTTCCACTGAGCCGGCCGCACGACAGATACGGCGAAGGCCGCGACCCGCACTGCTGCGGGCC
>NZ_JBHJTK010000058.1:0-37943 GCF_042267665.1 Streptomyces sp. NPDC056224 | reverse complement strand
CTGGCGTTGATTTTTGGCACGCTGTTGAGTTCTCAAGGAACGGACGCTTCCTTTGTACTCACCCTCTCGGGCTTTCCTCCGGGCTTTCGTTCTGTGTTCTTGCGTTTCCGACTCTATCAGACTCTTTCGTGTCCGACTTCCTCGGCGCTTTCCAGGTTCTTCGCTTTCGCGCTTTCCCTTTCCGGCGGTTCCGACTCTATCAGCGATTCCCTGCCCCTCTCACCACTCGCCGCATTACCGAAAGGCATGAGGAAAAGCGATGGAGAAGAAGAGAAGGGTTGAAGAGGAGGAGTCCCGTCCATCAGACGTTCTCGAAAATGTTCACACGAGGCGTCCTGGCGGGAAACACGACAGTACAGGCCTGCTGATGCCCAAGCAAATCGGCTCAGGGCGTATGGTCTAGTCCACCGGTCTAGTCCACTAGTCTCCATGCCGAAGCACCAGCCCGGATCAGGAGAAGCGTCGGGCGAACCCGAACAACCCGTGACATATCCTGCTGAAAAGTGCGCCGTTCGCGACAGGTAGTGACGGCGACGCGAGCAGCCCCACCCCTGGGAGGCCCCCATGACCAGCGTGACGTCCCCACTCGCCGGGCGCGCCATCGGACTCGCGGCAGTGCCCGATCCGGTGTTCTCCGGCGCGATGGTGGGGCCCGGCACTGCGATCGATCCGGTGCGCGAGCCCTCGGAGGCGGTGTCCCCGGTCGACGGGGTGATCGTCTCCCTGCATCCGCACGCGTACGTAGTAGTGGACGGCGAAGGCCACGGCGTGCTCACGCACCTGGGGATCGACACCGTTCAGCTCAATGGCGAGGGCTTCGAGCTGCTCGTCGCCAAGGGCGACACCGTGACCCGCGGTCAGGCCGTCATCCGTTGGAACCCGGCCGCGGTCGAGGCCGCGGGCAAGTCCCCCATCTGCCCCGTCGTGGCGCTCGAGGCGACCGCCGAATCCCTCTCCGACGTCGTCGAGTCCGGGGACGTGAAGGCTGACGACGCCCTCTTCAGCTGGCAGTGAAGCCCTCCGCCTGCACGGGCGAGTCGGACATCCACCGCGGCGGCCGGGGCCGCCGCTCAATCGGAGACGGGTGAAATGGAGACAACGCTGCGAGGCGTCGGCGTGAGCCACGGGGTGGCGATCGGCGAGGTCCGGCACATGGGTACGGCGGTTCTCGAGCCGCCGGCCAAGCAGATCACCGCGGACGAGGCGGAGCGCGAACAGGGGCGCGCCCGCAAGGCCGTGGAGGCGGTATCGGCGGACCTGACCGCACGCGGCCAGCTGGCCGGCGGTGAGGCCCAGCACGTGCTCGAGGCCCAGGCGATGATCGCCACGGACCCCGAGCTGATGGCGGACGTCGACCGGCGGATCGCCGTCGGCAGCACTGCCGAGCGCGGCATCTACGACGCGTTCGCCGCCTACCGCGACCTGCTCGCGGGGGCCGGCGAGTACATGGCCGGCCGGGTGGCCGACCTGGACGACGTACGGAACCGCATCGTGGCGCGCCTGCTCGGCGTCCCGATGCCGGGCGTGCCCGACAGCGACGAGCCGTACGTGCTGATCGCGCGGGACCTGGCCCCCGCCGACACCGCTCTGCTCGACCCGACCCTGGTCCTCGGCTTCGTCACCGAGGAAGGCGGCCCCACCAGCCACAGCGCGATCCTCGCGCGGGCGCTGGGCGTGCCGGCGATCGTGGCGCTGCCTGGTGCCACTGAGATCGCCGAGGGCACGGTCATCGCCGTCGACGGCAGCACCGGTGACGTGTTCGTCGAGCCGAGCGACGAGAAGCGCGCCGAGCTGGAGGCCGCGGCGGCCGAGCGCAAGGCCGCTCTGGCCGCGTCGTCCGGTCCGGGTGCGACCTCCGACGGTCACAAGGTGCCGCTGCTGGCCAATGTCGGCGGTCCGGCGGACGTGCCCGCTGCCGTGGAGGCCGGGGCGGAGGGTGTGGGGCTCTTCCGCACCGAGTTCCTGTTCCTGGACGACAGCAAGAAGGCTCCGTCCGAGGAGAAGCAGATCGAGTCCTACCGCAAGGTGCTCGCTGCCTTCCCCGAGGGCCGCGTCGTCGTACGCGTCCTGGACGCCGGCGCGGACAAGCCGCTGGACTTCCTGACCCCGGCCGACGAGCCGAACCCGGCCCTGGGTGTCCGTGGTCTGCGCTCGCTCCTGGACCACCCGGACGTGCTGCGTACGCAGCTCACCGCGCTGGCCAGGGCTGCCGAAGGGCTGCCCGTCTACCTCGAGGTCATGGCCCCGATGGTGGCGGACCGGACCGACGCCAAGGCGTTCGCGGACGCGTGCCGCGACGCGGGACTGAAGGCGAAGTTCGGGGCCATGGTGGAGATCCCCTCCGCCGCGCTCCGGGCGCGCTCGATCCTCCAGGAGGTCGAGTTCCTGTCGCTGGGCACGAACGATCTGGCCCAGTACGCCTTCGCCGCCGACCGTCAGGTCGGTGCGGTGTCGCGGCTGCAGGACCCCTGGCAGCCGGCGCTGCTCGACCTGATCGCCATGTCGGCCGATGCCGCCAGGGCGGAGGGCAAGAGCTGTGGCGTCTGCGGCGAGGCCGCGTCGGATCCGCTGCTGGCCTGTGTGCTGACGGGGCTGGGTGTCACCTCTCTGTCGATGGGTGCCGCTTCCATTCCGTACGTGCGGGCGACGCTCGCCAAGTACACCCTGGCGCAGTGCGAGCGCGCCGCCGCCGCGGCGCGTGCGTGCGACAGCGCGGAGGAGGCCCGGGTGGCCGCCCAGGCGGTGCTCTCCGGCGAGTAGCCGCAGAGGTGGTCCGCTGTTCGACCGAGGGGCCTTCGCCGGTGGCGGGGCCCCTCGGCCGTTCTGCCGCACTGCCCGCCTCTCAGTGGTGCGGGCCGGGACCGTCCACCTCGTAGCCCGGGCAGTACTCCACGCCCGGTTCGGGGGCGACGGGTTCCCCGGTGTCGGCGTCCGTGCAGTAGGCGTTGAACACGGCCGCGGCCGAGAGTACGGCGAGGCGACCGCGGTCCAGGCGCCAGCCGTGGACCCGGTCCCGGTGCTCCTCGGTGGTGCTGCGCAGCACCAGTCCCCCGGGGCCGCCGAGGGCGAGCCCGGCGGCCAGCACCGTCACGAAGTCGAGGCCGTCGCGGCGCTCGATCCGGGGCGGTTCCTCGGGGTCGGGGCCGGTCTCGGCGTGCAGGACGGCGACGAGTTGTTCCGTCTCCGTCGGCACGCTGCACACGAGGTGGTGCCGGCCGGGTCCGGCGCCGGCCATGAGCCGCCGGAGCGCGGCCGCGGCGCGCTCGAAGGAGGCGTGGCCGATGTCCTCGCCGCAGTCCGCGCAGGTGCCGACGCCGGCGAGGAGTGCGGTCGCATATTCCCAGGTGGCCTGCCGGACCGCCTCGTCCACGAGGAGCGGGACGAGGTCGTCGATGGGCTGGCCGGTATAGGGCAGGCCCGCGCCCGCCAGTTCCGCGGTGAACAGGGTGCGGGCCTCGGCGGTGTCCGGGTCGAGGCCGTGTTCCGCGGCGTATGCGGCGAACTCCTCGGGATCGAAGAGCGCCACGGTGGTGTGGATTCCCTGGGCCGCGAGGGACCGGAGCAGGCCGTCGACGTGGCGGAGGTAGTCCCGGTGGTCGTCGAAGACGAAGCTGCGGTAGTCGCGCATGGCCGCGAAGTCCCCGGCGTCGGCCAGGAGGCCGACGGTGCCGGGGACCTCGCGGCGCAGCCTGCGGCGCCGGTCGGTGCCGCTCTTCCTCGCGGCCCGCGTGTACCGGTCGGTCCGCGGGGTCCGCGAGGTCCTGGCGGCGCTGTTCGTGCTGGTGGTGTCGTTCTTCGGTGGCATGGCTCCCCCTGAGTGGCCGTGGCCCGGCAATCGCTTGCTCACTCAGAGTAATCAGAGCCACTGACAGTGGCGTCAGCCGCGGGTGCGGGCCAGCTCCTCGTAGAAGTGGAGGAGGTCGAGGTTGTCGACGGAGCCCGGGTTGACCGCCTTGGCCAGGGGCGCGCCCTGCAGGAGGCGCTTGACCGGGACCTCGATGCGCTTGCCGGTGAGGGTGTGCGGGATGCCCGGGACCTCGATGATCTCGTCGGGGACGTGGCGGGGGGAGAGTTCCTCGCGGATGGTCGCCTTGATCCGGGCGCGCAGGTCCTCGTCGAGGGCGGCGCCGGGGGCGAGGTGGACGAAGAGCGGCATCCAGTAGCCGCCGTTCGGCTCCTCCAGGCCGATGACCAGGGACTCCTTGATCTCGGGGAGGCGCTCCACGGCCTCGTAGATGTCGGCGGAGCCCATGCGGACGCCCTGGCGGTTCAGGGTGGAGTCGGAGCGGCCGTGGATGATCACCGAGCCGTGGTCGGTGAGGGTGATCCAGTCCCCGTGGCGCCAGACGCCGGGGAACATCTCGAAGTAGCTCTCGCGGTAGCGGCTGCCGTCGGGGTCGTTCCAGAACCGGACCGGCATGGACGGCATGGGGTTGGCGACGACGAGCTCGCCGACCTCGCCGGTGACGGGCTTGCCGGACGGGTCCCAGGCCTGGAGGTCCGTACCGAGGCAGGCGGCCTGGAGCTCGCCGATGTGGACGGGGAGGGTGGGGACGGCGCCGGCGAAGCAGCTGCAGACGTCGGTGCCGCCGCTGACGGAGGCGATCCACAGGTCCTCGGCCACCTCGTCGTGCAGCCAGCGGAAGCCGTCGGGCGGGAGCGGGGAGCCGGTGGTCGCCACGCACTTGACGGCGGACAGGTCGAAGTCGCGGGACGGGTGGACCCCGGCCTTGCGGCAGGCCATGACGTACGCGGCGGAGGTGCCGTAGAGGGTGGCCCCGGTCCGCTCGGCGATGCGCCACTGGGCGCCGGTGTCGGGGTAGCCGGGGCTGCCGTCGTACAGGACGACCGTGGTGCCGGTGAGCAGGCCGGAGACGAGGAAGTTCCACATCATCCAGCCGGTGGAGGTGTACCAGAAGAACCGGTCCTGCGGGCCGAGGTCGCAGTGCAGGCCGAGCTGCTTGAGGTGTTCGAGGAGGATGCCGCCCTGGGACTGGACGATGGCCTTGGGCAGGCCGGTCGTGCCGGAGGAGTAGAGGACCCACAGGGGGTGGTCGAAGGGGACCGCCTCGAAGACGGGCTCGGTGTCCGCGGAGGTCAGGTCCGACCAGGCGAGGGCGCCCTCGGGGGCCTGCGTACCCAGCAGCGGGACGTGGACGACGGCGCGCAGGGAGGGGAGCTCGGCGCGGAGCTCGGCGACGGTCTCGCGGCGGTCGTGCTCCTTGCCGCCGTAGCGGTAGCCGTCGACGGTGAACAGGACGACCGGCTCGACCTGCTGGAAGCGGTCGAGGACGCTGCGGGCGCCGAAGTCGGGGGCGCAGGAGGTCCAGACCCCGCCGACGGCGGCGGTGGCGAGGAGGGCGACGACGGCCTCGGGGATGTTGGGGAGGTAGCCGCTGACCCGGTCGCCGGGGCGTACGCCGAGGGTGCGCAGTTCGGCGGCGAGGGAGCCGACCTGGCGGCGCAGGTCGGCCCAGCTGACGGGGGTGGGCTCGTGGGTCTCGTCCACGTACAGCAGGGCGGCGTCGTCGGCGCGGGCCGGGTCCTCGGCGGCGCGCAGGGCGTGCTCGGCGTAGTTGAGGGTGGAGCCGGTGAACCAGCGTGCGCCGGGCATGGAGCGGTCGGCGAGGACGGACTGGTACGGGGTGGTGAAGCGGACGTCGAACCACTCGGCGACGGCCTGCCAGAAGGTGTCGAGCGCGTCGACGGACCAGCTGTGCAGGGCGGGGTAGCCGCCCTCGGCGGGGGCTCCGAAGCGCTCCGCGGCCCAGGCGTGGAAGGCGGTGATCCGGGCCGCGGCGATCCGGTCGGGGCCCGGGGCCCAGAGGGGTTCCGGCTGCGTGGCTGAGGTCATGGGTCGGCTCCCGGTCAAGTCTGCGGCTCGCGCTTCGTGTGCGTACGGTGCCATCGCGCGGGGGGTGTACGCGCGGCGGCTCACTGGGACGATGCCATGTGATCGACGTCCGCACCAGAGTCGTCATCACCGCTCAGCGGGACGGCGGCATGTGTACCGCCACCAGTCGCCGTTGGTCGCGCGGGCGGTCGCCTGTGGGTGAACGACAGTTGAACGCCACACCCTCGGCCTGGGGGCGGTGGCAGGGTGAGCGGCATGAACGGTCGTGATCTGGTGCGTGCTGTGAAGGACATCGGTACGGAGCGCGGGCGGCGCGCCTGGCTCGCGTCGTGGCGCCACCGGCGTGCGGACGCGGTGGGGCTCGCGCGCCGGGGCGCGGAGCGGGCGCGGGTGCCGGGGCTGCTGATCGGTACGGAGCCGCGGCCGGGCGGTGGCGTGCTGCGGTTCGCGCGGTCGGAGCTGCTGGTGCGGGTGACCGTGGGCGGGGCGGTGTTCTGGGGCTGGGACGGGGCCGGTCCGACTCCCTCGTACGCGGTCGTGGGTACGGGGCCGGAGCCGGATCCGCGGGCGGTGCTGGAGCCTGACACCGAGGGCGGGTGGCGGGTGGTGTCGGAGCGGGTGACGGTGGCGGTGTCCCGGCACGGGGCGGTGGAGGTGCGCACGCCGGGCGGGGCCGTGCTGCGGCGGGAGCTGCCGCCGCGGTGGTGGGAGCCGGCGGACGCCGTCGACGGTGCGGGGGCGCGGTGGCTGCAGCGGAGCGAGGTGGCGGCGGACGCGCGGTTCTTCGGGCTCGGCGGGCGGGCCGCGGGCCCGAGGCTCCGGGACGGGGTGTACCGGCTGTGGAACACGGACCCGAAGGGCGGCTTCGGGCCGGGTGACGATCCGCTGTACCTCACGATGCCGGTACAGATGGTGGTGGCGGACGCGGGGACGCACCTGGTGTTCCACGACAACTCGTGGGAAGGCCGGGTGGTGCTGCGCGAGGGCGAGGAGGGCGCGGGTTCGGGGGTGGACCGTCCGGGGGCGGGCGAGCTGCGCATGGAGGGCGGGCCGCTCAGGTGCTGGGTGCTGGTGGGGACGCCGGCGCGGGTGCTGCAGGGCTGGTCGGGGCTGACGGGTGCGGCGGCGGTGCCGCCGGAGTGGGCGCTGGGGTACCAGCACGCGCGGTGGGGGTTCGGGAGCGCGGCGGAGGTGCGCCGGGTGGTCGGGGGCTATGCGGAGCGCGGGCTCGCGCTGTCGGCCGTCCATCTGGACATCGACCACTACGACGGGCACCGGGTGTTCACGGTGGACGAGGAGCGGTTCCCCGATCTTCCCGGGCTGGCACGTGAGCTGGGGGAGCGGGGGGTGCGGCTCGTCTCGATCGTGGATCCGGCGGTGAAGACGGGAGACGGGGTGCACGCTTCGGGGCGCGCGGTGGGGGCGGGCGGTGCGTTCGTACGGGACGCGGAGGGCCGGGAGGTGCGCGGCGAGGTCTGGCCGGGCGAGTGCGTGTACCCGGACTTCACGGATCCGGCGGTGCGGGAGTGGTGGGGCGGACTGTACGAGGAGCGCCTCGCGCAGGGCTTCGCCGGTTTCTGGCACGACATGAACGAGCCGGTGTCCTTCACCCCCTTCGGGGACGCCACGCTGCCGCGGTCGGCGCGGCACGCGATGGACGGCGCGGGCGGCGACCACCGGGCGGGGCACAACGTGTACGGGCTCGGGATGGCTCGGGCGGGCTGGGAGGGGCTGGTCCGGTTGCGGCCCGCCGAGCGGCCGTTCCTGTTCTCCCGGTCGGGGTGGGCGGGGATGCAGAGGTACGGGGGCACGTGGTCGGGGGATGTGGAGACGAGCTGGGAGGGGCTGCGGGCCTCGCTGGCGCTGGTGCTGGGGCTCGGCCTGTGCGGAGTGCCGTACTCGGGCCCGGACGTCGGCGGTTTCGGCGGGTCCCCCTCCCCGGAGCTGTACCTGCGGTGGCTGCAGCTGGGTGCGTACCTGCCGCTGTTCCGGACCCATTCGGCGATCTGGGCGGGGCGGCGGGAGCCGTGGGAGTTCGGGCCGGAAGTGGAGGAGCGGGCGCGCGAGCTGCTGGCGGAGCGTGAGCGGCTGCGGCCGTACTTCGTGACGCTGGCCCACCTGGCACGGCGGACCGGGGCCCCGTACGTGCGGCCGCTGTGGTGGGGCGCTCCGGAGGAGCGGCGGCTGCGGGACTGCGAGGACGCGTTCCTGCTGGGCGACGCGCTGCTGGTCGCCCCGGTGCTGGAGTGCGGGGCGGACCGGCGGGCGGTGCGGCTGCCGCGGGGGCGCTGGTACGACACCGCGACCGGTGCGGCGCACGAGGGGCCGGGCCAGATCCTGCTGGACGCGCCGCCCGGGCGGATCCCGGTGCTGGCGCGGGCGGGGGCCGTGCTGCCGGTGCGGTCCGCCACGGGTGACGGCGGGGTGGCCCTGGAGGTCTGGGCTCCGGCGCGGGGCCGCACGGGCGGCGGGGTGGTCATCCGGGACCCCGGTCCGGGCTTCGAGCCGGGTGAGGTGGAGTGGTACACCGTGCGGTGGGCCGGGGACTCGGTGGTGGTGGAGTCGGAGGCCGGGGGTGTGGTGGAGGGCGTCGTCGTACGGGGTCTCGACGCGGCTCAGCAGGTGTAGCGGCCCGCGAACCAGGCGGCGGCGGCCTGCGTGTGGAGGGGGAAGGCCAGTTCGGCCGGGGAGCGCAGGATGTGCCAGCCCGTGGTCTCGTCCGTCGCGGCCGAGGCGGGCAGGGTGGCGGCCGGGCGGAGCGGGAGGAGACCGAAGAGCAGGAGGTGACCGGCCGGGGAGCTGAGGGCGTCGGCCAGGGTGACCTCCGAGGCGGGGGCCTGGATGCCGGTCTCCTCGCGGAGTTCGCGGACGACGGCGTCACGCCAGTCCTCGCCGAAGTCGATGAAGCCGCCGGGCAGGGCGACGCCGCCGAGGGCCGGGGGGATGGAGCGGGTGATGACGACGAGGCCGGTGCCCTGGTCGTCTTCGACCGGGAGGAGGGCGACGGCCACCGGGAGCGGGTTGCGGTAGGCGGTGGCTCCGCAGGCCTCGCAGGTGCGGGGCCAGCCGGTCGTGGCGTAGCGCGTTCCGCAGGTGGAGCAGTGCGAGTCCCTCAGCTGTTCCGGCATCCCGCGATGGTATGCCAAGGGGTATGCGGATGACGGTGGTTGTGGGTTTGCTCGCGGTGCTGGCCGGCGGGGCGGCGGCCCCGCCCGGGTTCGCCGCGTTGCGCGAGGTGGATCCGAGCATCCGGCAGGACATGCGGTACGCCGGGTCGCGGAACTTCACCGGCGGGGTGGTGGACGGGTACGAGGAGCCGGTGTGCCTGCTGGCCCGGCCGGCCGCGGAGGCGCTGCGGCGGGCGCAGCGGGTGCTGCTCCGGCGCGGCTATTCGCTGCGCGTGTACGACTGCTACCGGCCGCAGCGGGCGGTAGACCGGTTCGTGCGGTGGGCGCGGGAGCCCGACGGCCCGGGTGACCGGGCGGCCAAGGCGGAGTTCTACCCGCACGTGGAGCGGAACCGGCTGATTCCCGAGGGGTACATCGCCGAGAAGTCGGGGCACAGCCGCGGGAGTACGGTCGACGTGACGCTGGAGGACCTCTCTGGCCGCGAGGTGGACATGGGGACCGCGTTCGACTTCTTCGATCCGCTGTCGCACACCGACGATCCCCGGATCGCCGGCGGGGCCCGCGCGGGCCGCCGGTTGCTCGGGCGCGCGCTCGGCGAGCAGGGATTCGTCAACCTGCCCGAAGAGTGGTGGCACTTCACCTTCAGGCCCGAGGCTTTCCCCGACTCGTATTTCGACTTCCCCGTCGCTGTCGCCGCCGTCCGGCCCTGAGTGCCGTGCCCGCGTGACTTTCAGTGGCTCGTCGAGAACCGGTGACCCGGCGGCCCGCCCGTGACAGACTTCTGACGATGCGTCAGCTATCTGGAGGGAGGGGTCTTGGCACTCACACGTACACCCGTCGTGAGCGGGTGGTTCACCGAAGGCGCCGCGGACGGCGGCTTCCGGCTGCTCGGTACCCGGTGCTCGGCCTGCACCGCGGTGTACTTCCCGCGCGAGGACGCGTTCTGCCGCAATCCGCACTGCGCCGGCGACGGCGAGCTCACCGAGGTGCCGCTGTCCCCGCGCGGGCGGGTGTGGTCCTACACCGACGGGCGCTACCGGCCGCCCGCCCCGTACGTGTCCGACCCGGCCGCGCCCTGGGAGCCGTACACCCTGGTGGCGGTGGAGCTGGAGGCCGAGGGGATGGTGGTGCTGGGGCAGGCGGCGCCCGGGGTGGGCGTGGGCGACCTGGCGGTCGGGATGGAGGTCGAGGTGGTGGGCGGTGTGCTGAACGAGGACGCGGACACCGGGACCGCCTGGACCACCTGGCGGTTCAAGCCGGTCGGAGGTGCGGTGTGAGCGCGGACATCGCCGTCCTCGGGGCGGGGATGCACCCGTGGGGCAAGTGGGGCCGCAGTTTCGTCGAGTACGGACGGGCCGCCGCGCGGGCGGCGCTGGCGGACGCCGGACTGGACTGGTCGGAGGTGGGCTCGATCGTCGGCGCCGACACCGTGCGCTCCGGCTACCCGGGCTACGTGGCCGGTGCGACCTTCGCCCGGGCGCTGGGCTGGCAGGGCGCCCGGGTGACCAGCGTGTACGCGGCCTGCGCCTCCGGCGCCCAGGCGATCGGGGCGGCCCGGGCGCAGATCCTGGCCGGCCTGGCGGACGTGGTCCTGGTGGTGGGCGCGGACGCGGCGCCCAAGGGGTTCTTCGCGCCGGCGGGCGGCGACCGGCCGGACGATCCGGACTGGCTGCGCTTCCGCGTGCTGGGCGCCACCAATCCTGCGTACTTCGCGCTGTACGCCCGCCGCCGGATGGCCATGCACGGGGACACCCCGGAGGACTTCGCCCAGGTCAAGGTGAAGAACGCGGCGGCCGGGGCGCTGAACCCGAACGCCCGTTACCGCAAGGCGGTCACCGCCGAGGAGGTCGCGGCGTCGGCGGTGGTGGCCGATCCGCTCCGGCTGCTCGACATCTGCGCCACCTCCGACGGGGGCGCGGCCCTCGTGCTGACCAGCATGGACTTCGCCCGCTCGCGCGGGATCGCGGACCCGGTGCGGATCCGGGCCGTGTCGACGGTGACCCCCACCTATCCGCGTACGGTGCTGGACCTCCCGGACATCGCCACCGACTCGGCGGTGGCCGTCCGGCCCGCGGCGGGCTCCTTCCGGTCCTCGATCGCGCGCGCCGCCTACGAGGAGGCGGGGCTCGGCCCGGACGACCTCTCCCTGGCCGAGGTGTACGACCTGTCCACCGCTCTGGAGCTGGAGTGGTACGAGGACATCGGACTGTGCGCGCAGGGCGAGGGGGCGAAGCTCGTACGGGAGGGGGCGACGGCGCTGGGCGGTCGGGTCCCCGTCAACACGAGCGGGGGGCTGGCCTCCTTCGGGGAGGCGGTACCGGCGCAGGCCATCGCGCAGGTCTGCGAGCTGACGTGGCAGCTGCGCGGCACGGCCGGGGACCGGCAGGTCCCGGGGGCGCGGGCCGGGATCACCGCGAACCAGGGGTTGTTCGGCCACGGGTCGGCCGTCATCGCCGTGCGCTGAGCGGGCGGTGCCGGTGGGGCCGGTGGGGCCGGTGGGGGGCGCCGGCGGGTGTGTCCGGAGGTTTCGCCGACCGGGGTGACGACCGGTGTGCCGCAACGCTTGACGGCCCCCGGTGGCGGGTTCACACTCGCTCCACGGTCCCGCACCGCGCCCCGGACACCCCGATCCCCCCATGAGAGCTGCGGCCCGTACCCCAGTCGGCGGGGGTACGGGCCGCCTCCGCGCCAGGCCCCGGCCGTCAGGCTCCGGCCGTCAGGCCCCGCCGCGCCCGTGCCAGGGACATCGCGTGCTCCACGACCCCCACGAGCACGTCCTTCACGGACTCCCGGTCCCGCGCGTCGCAGAGCAGCACCGGCACCCCGGGGTCGAGGTCCAGTGCCTCCCGTACGGTCACCACGGGGTGCCGGTCCGCGCCGTCGAAGCAGTTCACGGCGACGACGAACGGGAGCTCGCGCCGCTCGAAGTAGTCGATGGCGGCGAAGCAGTCGGCGAGGCGGCGGGTGTCCGCCAGGACCACGGCGCCGAGCGAACCCTGGGCCAGCTCGTCCCACAGGAACCAGAACCGGTCCTGCCCGGGCGTGCCGAACAGGTACAGCACCAGGTCCTCGCGCAGCGTGATGCGCCCGAAGTCCATGGCCACGGTCGTGGTGTTCTTGCCCTCCACTCCCCCGGTGTCGTCGATGCCGGCGCCCGGCTCCGAGAGGAGTTCCTCGGTCCGCAGCGGCCTGATCTCGCTTACTGCACTGACCAGGGTGGTTTTGCCCACCCCGAAGCCGCCCGCGACCAGGATCTTCAAGGTCAGCGGCTCGACCGGTGACACGGCGTGCATGGCACCGGTGCGGCTAGAGCGCCCGAAGGCCATCGATCACCTCACGCAGAATGGATTCATCGGGCAGTTCGGCCGGAGGCACCGGCCGGGTCACATGGACCAGTTCCTCGTCGGTCAGGTCGCCGATCAGAACCCGTACGACGCCGACCGCGAGGTCGAGCTCCGCCGCGAGTTCGGCGACCGACTGCGGCCGGTCCCGGCACAGCCCGAGGATGTGGGCGTGTTCCGGGGACAGCGTCAGGTCCCAGACCGGGTCGTCGGCGGCCGGTTCGGCGACGACGAGCGCGATCAGGTCGAGCCGGTGCTGGCCCGCGTGGCTGGTCCGGCCGCGGGTCATGGCGTACGGACGTACGACGGGACCGGCGTCGTCGTCGAACCAGTGCGCGTGGTCGGGGGCGGGATCCCGGTCCCCGGCCGGGGTGCGGGTGGGGCGGTCCTGGCCTGAATCGCTCATGCCGTCCGACTCACCCTCCGGCTGGCAGCCCGGTGCGCGGGGCGATGGCCAGGTGGTCGCCGACTCGCTTGACCATCAGGGTCATCTCGTACGCGACCTGCCCGACGTCGGAGTCGGCGTCGGCGAGCACGGCCAGGCAGCTGCCGTCGCCGGCGGCCATGACGAACAGGAAGGCCTCGTCGAGCTCGACCACCGTCTGGCGGACCGTGCCGGAGTCGAAGTGCCGGCCCACTCCCTTGGCCAGGCTGTGGAAGCCGGAGGCCACGGCCGCCAGGTGCTCGCTGTCCTCGCGGGTCAGGTCCGCGGAGCTGCCGGTGGGCAGGCCGTCGCCCGACAGGACCACCGCCTTGCGGATGGAGCCGACCTTGTCGACGAGTTCGTCGAGGAGCCAGTTGAGCGGGGCGGAGCCGCGGCCCCTGGTGTCGTTTCCGGTCTGCGGTGCGGTCATCGACCGTCCCCTTCGTTCTCGTTCGCGGGACCGGTGGTGGCGGGGGTGCCTGCCCCGGTCTCGGACTGCTGCTGAGCGTGCTGGTTGCGGCCCGCCGTCCAGCCGCGCTGGAGTGCGGACATGCGCGTACGTACGTCCTCCGCGTCGCGGTCCGCCACCGGGGCGGTGGCCGCGGGGTCGGGCGCGGCGGCCGGGGCGTTCTTGAGCTGTGGGGCGAGGCTGGCCTGGCGGACCCTGCGGGGGAGCCCGGCGCCCGCTGCCCCGGGCGCCGCGGGTGAGCCGGGCCCGCCGGGTGCGGGCGCCGGTGCGGGCTGCGGGACCACGGACACCGGGCGCGGCGCCACGCGGCGGCCGTGCTCGGCGACCAGGGTCGGGGTGGGGCGGCGGCGCGGCAGCGGGACGGCTCCCGGGGAACGGGGGCCGTCGGGGCGTACGGTCTCCACGCGCTGCGTGTCGGCGCGCTGGGTGTCGGCGCGCTGGGTGTCGAGCCGGACCAGGCCGGTGGGGACCTGCGTCTCGCGGTCGCGGTCGCCCGGGCGGGCATCGGTCCGCTCCGCGTGGCGGTCCCGGTGGCGGTCGGTGTGCGGCCGGTCCGCCGGGCGCAGCCCCAGCAGGGCGCTGCGCGGGGTGCCGCTCGGCGGGGTCTCGTCGTCCAGGGTGGCCATGGCCGGACGGGCACCCGGGCCGGACGGGACGGCGGGCTCTGCGTCGAGGCCGTCCACCGCGCCGAGGCCGAGGACGTCGATCGGGGCTTCCAGCTCGACCGGGCCGCGCAGTTCGGCGGCGGGCAGCGGGCGGCCGGAGCCGGCGGGGGCCCGCTCGACGGCGGCGGACACCGACCGCGCGGAGGGGATCCTGCCGGACCGGCCGGCCTTGCCGGCCCCGTCGAGCCGGATGCCCGTGCCGTTGGTCTCGGGGGCATCGGTCAGCAGGGCCGCGGGCAGGAAGAGCACCGCGGTGGTGCCCCCGTACGGGCTGCGCTGGAGGACGACCTTGACGCCGTGGCGCTGCGCGAGGCGGCTGACGACGAACAGGCCGAGACGGTCGGTGTCGGAGAGTTCAAAGTCGGGTGTCTCGGCGAGCCGGAGGTTCGCGTCGAGCAGTGCCTCGGGGTTCATGCCGAGGCCGCGGTCGTGGATCTCCAGGGTGAAGCCGTTGGCGACGCGCTCGCCGTGCACCTGGACGGCGGTGTGCGGCGGCGAGAACACGGTCGCGTTCTCGAGGAGTTCGGCGACGAGGTGGGTGACGTCGGCGACGGCGGGGCCGGCGATGCCCAGGCGCGGGAGTCGGCGCACCTCGATGCGCTCGTAGTCCTCGACCTCGGCGACGGCGGCCCGTACGACGTCCATCAACTGGACCGGCTTGCGCCACTGGCGGGAGGGCGCGGCGCCGGAGAGGATCACCAGGCCTTCGGCGTGGCGGCGCATGCGGGTGGTCATGTGGTCGAGGCGGAAGAGGTCGGCGAGCTCCTCGGTGTCCTCGGTGCGGCGCTCCATGGTGTCGAGGAGGGTCAGCTGGCGGTGCAGGAGCACCTGGTTGCGGCGGGCGAGGTTGACGAACACCTCGGAGACGCCGCGGCGCAGCTCGGCCTGCTTGACGGCGGCCTCGACGGCCGCGCGCTGGAGGGAGTTGAGGGCCTGGCCGACCTGGCCGACCTCGTCCTTCTCGTACTCCAGATGGGGCGCCTCGGTCTCCACGTCCACCTGCTCGCCCGCGGCGAGGCGGCGCATCACGCTGGGCAGCCGGACACCGGAGGCCTCGTGCGCCTCCTTGCGGAGGCGGGACAGGTCGCGGACCAGGTCGCGGCCGATGCGGACGGAGAGGAACAGCGAGAAGGCGAGGGCCATGAAGCCGAGGACGCCGGCGACGGCGGCCTGCACCAGGACGTCCATGGCGACGGGCTCGACGCGCTTTTGGTAGCGGTCGCCGGCGTCGGTGCCCATGGCGGCGAGCTCGTCGAGGACCTTGGTCGCGGCCTCGTCCCACTGGGCGGCGGTGACGCGCGGGTTCTTGCCCGCGCCGCCCGCGAGGAAACGCTCCTCGGCGTCGCGCATCGACTTGGTCTCGGCGCCGCCCCAGTAGTGCCAAAAGCGCTCGCGGTCGGCGGCCGGGAGGATCGCGAGGTTGAAGTCGTAGAGCAGGGTGCGGTTGGCCGCGAAGTCGGAGACGTGGCGCAGGTCGGCGGCGCTGACGTTGCGGGCTGCGAGGGCGGAGGCGATGACGGCGTCCTCGCGGGAGAGCGTCTCACGTGCGCGGGTGATGCCGACGAGGGCGCGGCCCTGCTTGTCCATCTCGACGTTCTCCAGCGCGTGGAGGTTCATGAGGAACTCGTAGCAGGGGTCGACGAGCCGGCTGTAGAGGTCCAGCGCCTGGCCCGGGTCGAGGGTGTTCTCGTCGACCGAGCGGCGGAGGGCTCCGATGCCGTGGACGGCGCCGAGGATGGATCGCAGGCGCTGGGCGTTCTGGGGGCTCAGCTGGTCCATGACCTCGGGGTCGCGGGCGTTCGCACTCATCTTCTCGACGACTTCGTCGGTGGCGGCGCGGCGCTTGGCGAGCTCGGTGGTGGCGGTGGAGGCCCGGGGGTCGCCGATGACGACGAGGGTCTGGCGGCGTTCCTTCTGGATGACGCGGACGACGTCCTCGATGGGGTAGCCGACCTTGTCGATGATGTAGGCGACGTCCAGGAGTTGGACGGCCTGACGACCGGTGATGACCGTCGCGAAGCCCCAGAGGGCGGTCAGGGAGACGAGCGGCACAAGGAGCAACGCCACGATCTTCCGGCGGATGGACTTCCCGCGAAAGCGCATGGCCTCCCCAGCCTCCCCCAGCTCAACCCCGTTGTCGGGGGGTTCGGTGTTCCGTCATTTAAACGGCGTGAGCCTACTACTGCCGGGGAGCGGCTTCGAAGGCGTGTCCGGACGTTTTCGGCCGGACCCCCGGTCGAAGATCGGGAGTTGTCCGATACTTCCGGTCAAGTGCGGCCCGATATGTGGCAGATGACACTTGGTGGGGCGTCAGTTCCCGCAACTGGATGGATGGCTGGAATTATTCGTTCCGTGCTCGACGGGGCCGATGGTGACGGTGTCCGTGGAGCGGGAATCTCTCGCCCTCGCCGGACGTCTTCTGTTCGGGGGGACATGTCGGGGTAGACGTGACCGGGTAGGCATGGCGGGGTAGGCGTTGCGGACCGCGCGGTGGGGAGTGAGCGGACCATGAACAGATATGCGGGCGGCGGTGCGGAGGCCGCCGGTGGCACGGGTGAGGGTGCAGGTGCGGGTGGCGAGGCCGCGGGTGCCCGGGCCGCGGGTGTCGGCGGCGCGCGCGGGCTGTGGGTCGAGGAGCCGGCCCGGCGGCGGAGGATGCCGGATCCGGTGCGGACCTCCGCGGTGCGGGCCGTGCTGATCGTGGCCGTGACGCTGACCCAGGCGACGGTCACCTTCTTCCTGACGCTCACCGGCTCGTGGCTGGCCTTCCCCATGGCGCTCGGCGCGGTCGCGGGGACGATCGTGGCCACGTGGGGCGTGCTGGACGTGTGGATCACCCGGCAGACGTGGAACCAGCGGTACGGGGTGGTCTCGGAGCCGAGCAGCACGGCGCGCAGCCGCCGCCGAGAGGCCCGCAGGGCCGCCAAGTCCGCGCGGGCGGCGCGCAAGGCCGCCCCGGCGCGAATACCCCGCGAGGACGGCCCCCTCGCGGCGTTCAGCCGCCGCTGACCGCGCATCCCGGTGCCCGGACGGCTGCCCGGCGGCCGCCCGTACCGCCCCCGGCCCGGGCGCGGGGCGGGGCGGCGGGGCGGCGGGGCGGGGCAGCCCGCCCTGCGCGGGCGGAGCTGCCGGGTCACGCCCGGGCCCGGGGGCGGGCCGCCGGACGGAGTCCGGGGCTCCAGGGCTCCAGGGCTCCAGGGCTCCAGGGCTCCAGGGCTCCAGGGCTCAGCTTCGGCGGAACATGCGGGTGGCCGTGATCTCGCCGTGGATGGTCTCCTCCTCCGGGGACTGCTGCGGGAGGCCCGGGCGGAGGTGTTCCTCGACACTGATGTACTTCAGGCCCGCCCTCAGGTCCGCGTCGTTGCGCAGCCGGATGACCAGCGGGAACTCGGCGAGCGCCGTGGTGTCGAACAGGCCCGTCGTGTACAGCAGCTGGACACCGAGCGCGTCGGAGACGGCCCGCTGGAGTTCCAGCAGGTACGTGGCGTTCGCGCGACCGATCGGGTTGTCGAGGAACAGCGTGCCCGCGTGGCGGTGCTTGTCGCGGCCGCGGTCGTTGCTGCGCAGCGCAGCCATCGTGCAGTACAGCGCGATCGCGGCGGTCAGCAGCTGACCGCCGGAGAACACGTCTCCCATCTGCCCGACCGGCACGCGCTCGGCGCGCAGCACCGCGTCCGGCTTCAGGATCTCCACGGAGATGCCCTTGGGTTCGAGGGCCGCCTGGACGCCTCGCAGCAGCAGGGACATGCCGTCGCGGCGGCCCTCGCCGAAGGAGGCGGCGCTGTTCTTCTTCACGGCCGCGCGGGTGGCCTCGTCGATGACCTCGCCCAGCCGCTCGGTGAGCGTGGCCTGGTCCGGCTCCTCGAAGCGGATCCGCAGGAACTCCTGCCCCGACCATTCCCCCAGCCCTTCCGGGAGCTGGGACAGGCGCTGGGCCGAGCGGAGGGTGGCGAGGGCCGATTCCACGAGGCCGCGCAGGCGGTCGACGATGCTGTCGCGGTTGCGCTCCAGCTGGGCCAGTTCGTCGGTGAGGACGCGCAGCCGCGGGGCGAAGGCCGTGGCCCAGGCCGCCGCGTGCTCGGGCAGGGCGGAGGCGGGCAGTTCGCGGATCTGCTGCCGCGCGGGGGTGCGTACCTGCTCGTAGCGGTTGGAGTTGGCGTGCCGGACCAGGATGTCGGCGGCCTCGCGCACCGCGGCCTCGGCGGCCGAGAGGTCGGCCGCGCAGCCGCGCAGGGAGCGCCGGGCTTCCGTGGCGGACTGGCGGGCCTCGTCCAGGGTGCCCGGGTGGGGTACCGGCTCCTGCTCGTCCTCGGCGTGGGTGTGGTCGCGCAGGAGGTCGCGCAGCATGGCAGCGGTCTCGTCGAAGCCGCCGGCCCCGTCCTCTGCGGTGCGGTGTGCCCGCAGTAGGTCCGCGTGGGCGGCCCGGGCGCTCTCCACCGCGGCGGTGTGGGCGGCGAGCTGCGCGGTGGCCGTACGCAGCAGCGCCTGCGCGTGTTCGACGTGCTCGGGGACGAGCTCCTCGGGCAGTTCGGTGTGCGCCTCGCCCTCGGCGGGGGCGTGGCGTTCGGCCTCGCCGCGCAGCCGGCCGAGCTGCTCGCTCGCGTGGGAAGCCCGGGTCTCCAGCATCTGCACGAGGGACTCGGCGCGGGCCGCGGCCGCCTGGCGGGAGGGTCCGTCGGCTCCGTCGGTGCTCTCGAGGAGCTGGGCGGCGCGGGTGCGGACCTTGTTGGTGAGGCGGTCGAGTTCGGCGAGGGCGGCGCTCTCGTCGCTCTCGGCGCGGGCCTGTTCGGCCCGCAGGTCGGCGCCGACGCCGACCTTCTCGTAGAGCTGGGACGCGGCGCGGTAGGCCTCGCGGAGGTCGGGGAGCGGCGCCTTGACCGTCCCGTCGTCCTCGGGAAGGGGCTCGGGGGCGCCGGCGATCTCGGCGCGCTCGGCCCTCAGGGCGCGGGCGGTGCGGCGGGCGTCGTCGGCGGCCCGCTGGGCGGCACGGCGGTCCTCGTCGGCGGCGCGGGCCCGGTCCAGGCAGACCTCGGCGCGGGCTTCGGACTCGGCGGCCTCGTCGGCGAGTTCGCGCAGCCTCGCCTGCCAGCCGGCGCGTTCGCGCAGGCGGAAGGCGAGCCCGGCGAGGGCGTCGGCGACCCGGCGGGCCCGCTGGGCGGTGTCCTGGCGCTCGTCGCGGACGCGGGCGGCGTCGGCGGCGGCCTCGTCGGCCTCCGCGCGCACGGTACGGGCCTCCGCGAGCTCGGCGTCGGCCTCCTCGGCGAACGTGCGGGCGGCCGCGGCCTGCCGTGCCAGCTCGGCGAGCCGGCCGGCCGGACAGCCGGTGCGCCAGGAGGCGAGCCGGGCGGCGAGCTCGCGGTCCCCGGCGAGGCGCGCGGCGAGGTCGCGGATCTCGGCGTCCCGGGCGGTGGCGCGGGAGCGCAGCGCCTGCCGCTCCTCGTCGGCGGCGTGCTCGTCGTGCATGGCCGGGTTCGGCGGTACGAGGAACACCCCGGTGTCGGAGTCGTCAGCGACCGTGGGCACGGGGGCCAGCAGGGCGGCGGCCGTGCCGACGGCGACGGTGGAGCGGGGCAGCAGGGCGGCGGCGGAGAGGACCTCGCGGGCGCGGCTGTGGGTGTCGGGGTCGGTGATGACGACGCCGTCGACGAGTTCCGGGCGGGCGGCGAGGACGGCCGCGTGGTCGGCCGGGTCGACGGACTGCGCGAGGTAGCGCCAGCCGGGGAGGGCGGGGATGCCGTGTTCGCCGAGGTACTCGACGGTGGCGAGGACGTCGGGGCCGGGCGGCAGCAGCCCGCCGTCGCCGAGGGCGCCGAGGATGCGGGCGTCGTCGGCGGCGGCGGTGCGCAGCTCGAACAGCTGGCGTTCGGCCGCCGCGACCCCGTCGGTCAGCAGGTGGTGGAGGTCCTCGGCGTTCCGGTCGAGGTCCTCGGCGGTGAGCCGTCCGGCGCCGCGGTGGTCCTGGGCCGTGCCCGGGTCGGCGGACCGGTCCGGGCGCCCGTCCGGCCGTGCGTCCTGGTGGCCGGACGGGCGGGAGGCGTCGCCCTCGCCTCGGGGCCCGGGAAGGCCCGGAGCCCGGGCGGGGGCGTCCGGGAGGCCCAGGAGGGCGGCCAGGCGCGGGGATGCGGCGAGGGAGGCCGCGGCGCGCTGCTCCGCGTCATGGGCGGCGTCGGCCGCGTCGGCGGCGTCCGCGGCGCGGGCGGCGGTGAGTTCGGCGCGGGATTCCGCGGCGGCGGCCTCACGGGCGGCGTCGGCGGCGGCGCGGGCGGCCTCTCGGGACTCGTCCCAGGCGGCGACCGCGGTCTTCTCGGCGTCGGTGGCCGCGAGGGCGGCGCGGGCCGGGTCGGCGTCGGGCGCGGAGTCGTCGAGCCAGCCGGCCCGGACCGCCTCGGCGGTCTCCTGCTGGACCTCGCCGAGGCGCGAGCGCAGGTGCTCGGCCTCGCTGCGCGCCCGCTGCGCGGCCGTGGCGGCGGCGGTCGCGTCCCGGTGGGCGGCCTCGCCGACGGCCTGCAGCCCGGCTGACCGCTCCTCCTCCTCGTTGGCGACCCGCTCCCCGTGTTCGGCGGCGGTGTGCAGCGCCCGTACGAGCTCGGCGGCGGCCGTGGCGCGCGCGGCCAGCGCCGGGGCCGCGTCGCGCTCGGCCTCCAGGATCGCGGCGGCGACCCGGGCGGAGCGGTCGGCGGCGGCGCGGTGGCGCAGCACGTTCTCGGCGGCCTGCCAGGCGGAGTGCAGCGTGCGCGCTTCGAGGAGTTCGCGGCGCTGGGCGGCGGCGGCCTTGTCGGCGACGGTGAGGGCCAGCGAAGCGTGCCGGTAGGCGAGTTCGGCGGAGATCGCGGCGCTGCGGGCGCGCGCGGACTCGGCGGCGGTGACCTGGTGGGCGGCGCCGGTGACGCGCTGGGCGAGGTCGGCGGCCCGGCCGCGTTCCTCGGTGGCGCGGGCGGACAGCCGCCGGGCGAGGGTGCGGGTGCGGCGTTCGGCGCCCGCGTGGACGTCGCGCAGCCGGGAGCGCGTCCCGGCGGCCTCCACGATCTTGCTGAGCAGGTCCACCGACCCGGCGGTGAAGTCCCGCTCGGCCATCAGCTCGGCGCGGCGGCCGAGCTTGTTGCCGAAGCCGTGGACGAGGTCGGCGAGGCCGTCCGTGTCACGGGTGTCGGTGACGGCGCGCAGCAGGAGGTCGGTGAAGTCGGAGTCCTTCTTGACCGCGAAGAGACCTGCGGCCTCGCCCTCGTCGGCGTTCATCTCACGCTGGTAGCGGAAGAGTTCGGGGTCGAGGCCGAGTTCGGTGAGGTGCTCGTTCCAGCGGTCGTGGATCTCCTCGAAGGAGACCTCCAGGTGCGGGTACGCCTTGCCGGCCTCGGTGAGGGCGTCGCGGAAGCCCTTCATGGTGCGGCGGCGGCCCTGGGCACCGGAGGCGCCTTCGACGGGCGGGCGGACCGCGGTGGCCTCGGCGACGGGGAGGCTGTCCAGGCTCAGGCCCGGGCCGGGGCGGAAGGAGTACCAGGCCTCGGCGAACTTGCGCGGGTCGTTGGAGACCTGGCGGCCGCGCCATTCGCTGACCTTGCCGACGACCACGCACTCGCCGGTCTGGGTGTGCTGCCACTCCAGGGCCACGTGGCCGCAGTCGTCGGCGAGCAGGAACTTGCGCAGGACGCCGGAGCTGGCGCCGCCGAGGGTGTTGCGGTGGCCGGGGAGCATCACCGAGAAGATCAGCTTGAGCAGGACGGACTTGCCGCCGCCGTTCTCCAGGAAGAGCACGCCTGCGGGCGCGGGGCGGCGCGGCGGGCCGGTGGGCTCGTCCTCGAAGAACTCCGCCTGGGCCGGCGCCGGGTGGGGCACCGGCTCGCCGACTCCGCGCAGGTCGAGCACGGTGTCGGCGTAGCGCGCGCCAGCGGGCCCGATGGAGTAGAGGCGGATCCGGGACAGCTCGTACATGGCGGCGGACTCTCGTGGTCTTTCGTAGGACGTACGGGGACGGGGGCGGGGCGGGGGCGGGTGGATCAGGCGTGGAAGGGCAGGCCGGCGTCGGCGGCGAGCTCCAGGTCGTCGCCCTCGGGCGGCGGCAGGAGGGTGGCGGAGCCGTCGCTGACGGGGACCACGCCCAGTTCCAGGAGCTCGGCCATGGCCGCGCTGCCCGCCATGTCGCGGACCTGGAGCTGGTAGCGGGGGGTGGTGCGGTAGGTGCCTCCGGCGTCGTCTCCGGTGCGCTGGAGGAAACCGGACTCGGTGAGGAAGGCGGCGGCCTTGCCGACGATGCCGGTGGTGGAGCCGGCGAGGCGGCGGGCGTCCTTGGTGGCTCCGGTCGCGCTGCGCCGGGCGTAGACCCGCCAGGCGGCCTCCAGGCCTGGGGCGTCGGAGGCCGGGTCGGAGTTCTCGCCGAGCTCCTCGGCGCGCTCCTCCAGGCGGCGGCAGGTCTGCCGGACGAAGGCGTCGACGCCGTTGACCGTGACGCGGCCGATGTAGCCGTCGTCGGCGAGGTCCTCGGGGCGGGGGAAGGCGAGGGCGGCGACCGCGAGGTGGGCGAGGCCGTGCAGGAAGCGGTCTGCGGAGTCGGCGGCGGTGCGGCGGGCGTAGTCGCCCATGCGCACGGCGAAGACGGAGTCCTCGCCGGCGGCCACGGCCATTCCGGCGCGCGGGGACACCTCCAGCACGACGAGGCCGAGGCCGGTGGCGACGGCGTCGGCGAGGCGGCCGAAGGCGGAGTCCTCTCGGTAGCGCCGCAGCAGCTCGGCGTACTCGGCGTCACGGGCGGGGAGCAGCTTGGGCTGCAGCCCGAAGGCGACGAGCCGGGCCGCGTCGGCGGCGTCGGCAGGGGTCACCGCGGCGGTGGGGGCGAGCGCGACGGGAGCCGACGGCGCGTCCGGCTCGCTCCACGCGGTGTGCTCGGCGTGGTGGTCGCTCACGGGTGGGTCTCCTCGGCGGTGCGGGTGTTCCGGGTTCGGGTGGTGGGGGGTGCGGTGGCTTCGACGGCGGGCCTCCGGGCCCCGGGGCGGCGTCGCGGCGCCCCGTCGGCGGCTGCGCCGGCGCGGGCCCGGCGGCCGGGCCGGACTCCCCGCCGGCCTCCCCCGGCGACCAGGGAGGCCCGGGTACCTCGGCCGGTGGCGGACCGGGGCGGCACGAGCACCACCCCGGTCCGCCACACATCCACGGCCGCGGCCCGGTCAGCCGACGCAGGGGCGTCCACAGCACGCGCGGGCACGACCACAGCCCGGCCGGGCACCGCGCCAGCAGGCGCAGCCCCGTCAGACGGCGCAGCGGCAGCCACAGCGGACGCGGGCACGGAGACAGCCCACGCGGACTCGACGACAGCCGGCGCGGCCCGGTCAGCGGCAGCCGCCCGGACGGCGTCCCGCGGAGCGGGCGACGGCAGGGCCGGGCCCCGGCACGGCCGGGTGGGTGTGGCGGCGGCGGTCGCCGCCGGTCGCACGGGGCGGGCGGGCGGCCGGGTCACGCCGCCTCCGCGCGGTCCGCGGCCATGCCGGCCGCGTCGAGAAGCGCGGTGCCGACGATCAGGTCCGCGCCGCCGAACTCGGGGTCGTCGAGCTGCGTGCCGTCGTCCACCGCGAAGAGCAGCCGCTCCTCGCCCTGGCGGTACGCGGTGCCGACGGCCGGGCTGGCCGCGTGGACGGCCAGCAGTGCCACCAGGTACGGCAGGTCCGGGTCGCTGCGGCGGGCCTCGGCGAGCAGGCCGGACAGCCTGCGCGGGGCGTCGTGCGGAAGGTCCAGGAGCTCCTTCGCGGCGGCCAGCTGCTCCTCGCTGAAGCGGCTGTCGTCCGGCGTGGCGATGAGGTCCGGCTCGGGCATCTCCGCGCCGAGGTGCTCCCGCTCGACGGGCGGGGTGAGCAGGATGTCGACCAGGTCCCCCACCCGCACCGAGACGGGCGTGCGCAGCCCCGCGCCGGAGGCGAAGAACGCGTCCGTCACCCGCCTCGCCCGTTCCAGCGGCAGCGGCAGCAGCGGGGCCACCAGCTGCCCGTACAGGTCGATGCCGGAGCGCCGCGCGGGCGCGGCGAAGGCCTGGCGGTCCTGCTCGGCGCGGAAGAGCGGCCCGGCGTCCAGGAGCCGGGACTGGAGCTGGGTGTGGCGGCGGATGCAGTCCTTGACGATGTCGACGAGCTCGGCCGCGCGCCGCTTGTTCTCCGGCTCCTCCGCCTCGTCCCGCGCCTTGCGGATGTTGGTGAGGATCGCGTTCTCGTGGCGGTAGCGGTCGGCGACGTGGTCGAGGGCCTCCGCGATCATGTCGGGGACGGCCTGGAGCCAGTCCACCGCCCGTACGTTGCGCCGCGTCGCGTCCAGCGTGCGGCGCAGGGTCTCGGCGTACTGGACGGTGCGGTAGCGGGCCTGTTCGGCGGCGAGCTGGGCGTCCGCCAGCCGGCCCCGGCTGATCAACACCTCCAGCTTGACCTCGGCCGCGATCTGGGCGCTGGTGACGTCGGTGTCGAGGGCGCCGACCAGGACATTGACGGCTTCGTCGGTGGTGCGCAGGTAGACCGCGCCGCCGTAGCCGGGGACCTCCTCGATCAGCTTGAAGTCGTAGTCGCGGCGGACGTAGACGCCGTCGGGGCCGAAGGTGCCGTAGATCGCGCGGAAGCCGCGGTCCACGCTGCCGACGTTGATCAGGTTCTCCAGCACCCAGCGGGCGACGCGCTCGTGCTCGGCCGCGGGGCGGGCCGGGGCCTGGGCGTGGACGCGCGGCAGCAGCCTGGCCACTATCTGCTCGTGGTCGGCGCCGGTGTCGAAGTCCATGTTGAGCGTGACCAGGTCGATCGCGGCCAGCGCGACCTCCGCCATCGCGTAGACCCCGTACTCGCCCGCCAGATTGGCTTTGCGTACGTCGAGGTCGTGCAGCGGGGCGGTGCAGGCGAGGGCGCGCAGCCGCCGGGCCAGGCCCTCGTCGGCGGCCGGGCCCGGCGCCGGGGAGGGAAGGGGCTTCGCCGGGGCGGGGAGAGTCACGGACAAAGACTAGGCGCTGTCACGGACAACATCCCAAACGGCATGGTTCGGCCGGATCGTCCCCGGCCCGCCTGCTCTACGCTCGGCGCATGGCTTCCATGATCGCATCCGCTCCGGTGATCGACCTCAACGCCGATCTCGGCGAGGGCTTCGGGAGGTGGACCCTGACCGACGACGAGGCCCTGCTGTCCGTCGTCACGAGCGCGAACGTGGCGTGCGGCTTCCACGCCGGGGACCCGTCCATCATGCGCCAGGTCTGCGAGCTGGCGGCCGCGCGGGGCGTACGGATCGGCGCGCAGGTGTCCTACCGTGACCTGGCGGGCTTCGGCCGGCGCTCCATGGACGTGCCGGCCGGTGAGCTGGCCGACGAAGTGGCGTACCAGATCGGGGCCCTGGAGGTGTTCGCGCGGGCCGCCGGCTCCCGGGTGTCGTACGTGAAACCGCACGGTGCGCTCTACAACCGCACCGTGCACGACGCCGAACAGGCCGCCGCCGTGGTCGCGGGCGTCCGGATGGCGGCCGGGGCCGGCGCCACGGGCGGCCTGCCGGTGCTCGGCCTTCCCGGATCGCCGCTCCTCTCCGCCGCCGCGGAGGCCGGACTGGCTCCCGTGCCGGAGGCCTTCGCCGACCGCGCCTACACGCCGGGCGGGACGCTGGTGCCGCGCTCCGAGCCGGGGGCGGTGCTGCACGACCCCGCCGCCGTGGTGGCGCGGGCCGTACGGATGGCCGCCGAGGGGGCGGTGACGGCGACCGACGGATCCGAGGTCCCGGTCGCCGCCCGTTCGCTGTGTCTGCACGGGGACACCCCGGGCGCCGCGGAACTCGCCCGCGCGGTCCGGGAGTCGCTGGGCGCTGCCGGGGTCCGGGTGGAGGCCTTCGCGTGAGGCCCCTGGTGGTGGGCGGTGAGGCACTGCTGATCGAGCTCGGCTCGGCGGCCGAGGTCGCCGCGCTCCACGCCGAGCTGCTGCGCCGGCGGGACGCGGGCGAGCTGGGCGCCGTACGGGACCTCGTGCCCGCGGCGCGCACGGTGCTGCTGGACGGCGTACGGGACCCGGCCGGGCTGGGCGCCCGGATCTCCCGGTGGCAGGTGCCGCCCCTCGCGCAGACGCAGGGGCCGCTGGTGACGGTCCCGGTGCGGTACGACGGACCGGACCTGGCGGACTCCGCCCGGCTGTGGGGCGTGGACCCCGCGGAGGTCCCGGGCATCGTCGGCGGCACCGTCTTCCGGGTGGCCTTCTGCGGGTTCGCCCCCGGCTTCGGCTACCTGACCGGTCTGCCGGAGCGTTTCCACCTCCCCCGGCGGGCCACGCCCCGCACGGCCGTCCCTGCGGGCTCGCTGGCGCTGGCGGGCGAGTACGCGGGGGTCTATCCGCGCTCCTCCCCCGGCGGGTGGCAGCTGATCGGGTCCACCGACGGGGTGCTCTGGGACCCGGACCGGGAGCCGGCGGCGCTGTTCGCGCCCGGGGTGCGGGTGCGGTTCACGGAGGCGGCGGCGTGAGTGGGCTGCTGGTGGTACGGGCGGGGGCGCTGGCCACGGTCCAGGACCCCGGGCGCGCGGGGTACGCGCACCTGGGGGTCCCGCGCTCGGGGGCGCTGGACACGGCGGCGTACGCGCTGGCCAACCGGCTGGTCGGCAACCCGCCGGACGCGGCGGCGCTGGAGACGACCCTGGACGGGGTCGGGCTGCGGGCCCTCGCGCCGGTGACCGTGGCGGTCACGGGCGCGCCCTGTTCGGTACGGGTGGCAGGGCGCCCGGTGGCCTGGGGGGCACCGGTCGGGCTGCCGGCCGGTGCGGAGCTGGAGGTGGGCCGGGCGGAGTCGGGGCTGCGCGGCTACGTCGCGGTGCGGGGCGGCCTGGCGGTCCCGCCGGTCCTGGGCAGTCGCTCGACGGACCTGCTGTCGGGCCTGGGGCCGCCGGTCCTGTCGGCCGGGACGGTGCTGCCGGTGGGCCCGCCCGGCCCGGACCCGGTGCCGGGGGCGGACGCCTGCGGTCTGCCGGGTGCGCCCTCGGAACTGCTGCTCCCGCTGCGGCCGGGGCCCCGGGCGGACTGGTTCACGGAGGCTTCGCTCGCCGGGCTGTGGCGTTCGGTGTTCCGGGTGTCGCCGAAGTCCAACCGCATCGGCCTGCGGACGGAGGCGGGCCCCCCGCTGGTCCGTGCCCGAGCGGGTGAACTGCCCAGCGAGGGCATGGTGCTGGGCGCGGTCCAGGTCCCCCCGGACGGCCTGCCGGTGGTGTTCCTGGCCGACCACCCGGTGACGGGCGGCTACCCGGTGGTGGGCGTGGTCCCGCCGGGCCCGGCCCTGGACGCGGCGGCGCAGGCCCGGCCGGGGGTTCCCGTCAGGTTCCTCCGGTCCCGGTGAAACGTTCCGGCGGGCTTCGGCCAAGTACTGGGTGAGGGGGCCGGCCGGGTCCCCTGCGCAGGGGAGGAACCAGGGTGCGAAGCCCAGGACAGAAGACCGGACCACCGGATCTCACGACGCACGAGGGATTCGGCGCGTTCTACGAGGAGCACATCGACGCGGTGCTCGGATTCGTCACCCGCCGGGTCGCCGACCCGCACCTGGCGGCGGACCTGACGGCGGACATCTTCCTCGCGGCGATGGGATCGGCCTCCGGCTACCGGCCCAACAGGGGAGCCCCGATCGCCTGGCTGTTCGGAATAGCCCGCAACGTCCTGTCGGGACACGCCCGCGGACAGGCCCGCGAGAGCGGCGCGCTGGCGCGGCTGAGCGGGCGCCGGCTCCTCGCCGACGAGGACGTCGCGGCGCTGGAGGAACGGATCGACGCCCAGCCGGCCTTCCGCGCCCTGGCCGAGCGTCATGCCGCGCTGTCCGAACCGCTGCGCGCGGCCCTCGACCTGGTCGTCGTGGACGAACTGACCCCGGCCGAGGCCGCCCAGGCCCTCGGCGTCACCCAGGCCACCATCCGGGTCCGCCTGCACCGCGCCCGCCGCGCCCTGGGCGCCCCGGATCCCGTCCGCGATCACCAGCTGGAGGCAACCCGATGAGCAGCAGGCCCCGCGCGTTCGAGGAGCAGCTGAAGGCGGCGCTCCTGGCGCGGCTCCCCGAACCTCCCGCGCCCGCGCCCGTCCGTTCCTTCGCCGGGCGGTACGGCATCCCGCTCGCGGTCGGCGTGGCGACGTCCGCCGTCGTGGCGCTGGTGGCCGTCCCCGGCTCCGGCGGCCGCGACGGCTCGCTGCCGGCGCATCCTGCCCCGGCCACGTCGGTGGCGCCGCGCGAGCCGGTGGTGGAGCGCGACGGCAGCATCGTGATCGCCATGCCCAAGTGGGCCGAGGTGCCCGAGACGGTGCGGAAGCTGCAGGCGGTCGGGGCCAGAGTCGCCATGGTCCAGAAGAAGCCCCCGGCGGAGTGTTCGAATCCGGGCGGCGGGTACCTCGGTCCCCGGTTCGTTCCGGGCACCGGCACCGAGACCCTCGACCTCGACACGGAACCCCTCCGCGGGCGTGGCGACGGTATGAGGCTGACGATCAACGCGAAAACCGTCCCCGACGGTTACACCCTCGTCATCGGGAGAACGGCGAGGCCCATGATCCGCCAATCGGACGTCTCGGCCGGCGTGATCGAGACGGCGAAGGTGCCGTCGTGCGAGATCGACTACTCCCCGAGCCCGGAGCAGGAAGCCAAGGACATCGCCGAGGCGGACGCCGCGCGCGAGAGGCTGCGCCTGCGGGACGGCGCCGGCTCCCAGCCCCCCGCGTCACCGACCGGCACGCGGTAGCCGTGGGCGCTGCCGAAGCCGTGGGCGCTGCCGACCGGCCCCGGCCCGTCAGGGCCGGGGCCGGTCCGCGTCCGCGACGCGATGGGTCTCGATGCGGGTGGTGGAGGGCCCGGTCGTGTCCCGCGACCGCCACCGCGTCCCCGTGGCGGAGGGACCCGGGACCGTCCCTGCCGCTCCGGCCGCGGGGGCGTGCCCGTCGCCGCCTACACGGCGGATTCCGGGGCGATCCGGCTGCGCACGGCCGACTGGACGTCCTCTTCCTCCGCGGGGTCGGCCGCCAGGTGCCGCAGGCGGGGCGCCACGCGTGCGTCGGCCGTCTCCGCGTGCCGGGCCGCGACCTCCCGGGTGGTCTCCTCGCAGTCCCACAGGCATTCGACGGCGAAGCCCGCCGCGAACGAGGGGTCCGTACTGGCCAGGGCACGGGCCGCACGGCCGCGCAGGTGGGACGAGGCCGTCTCGCGGTAGATGTGGCGCAGCACGGGGGCGGCGCAGCCGATGGCGAGGCGTCCGGCCCCGTCCACCAGGGCGAACAGGCGCTGCGTGTCCGGGCCCCAGCCTCGGACGGTGGAGCGCAGGGCTCCGAGGACCAGGGCGGCGTCCTCGGCTCCGCCCCGGACGGCCAGGGTGGCCGCGGCGGCCGCTCCCAGGGCGTCGGGACGGTGGATCCAGCGCCGGGCCCGTTCGACGGCCTCCGGGCCGCACATGCGCTCGTACGCGGCCACGGCCGGCTCGTCGGCGGCGGCTTCGATGAGGTCCAGTACGGCCGGGTTGTCCTGTTCGGCGACGACCAGGTGGTGCAGGGCGGTGGCGCGGGCGGCTTCGCCGGAGGCTCCGGCCGCCGCCGCGAGGATCGCGGGACGGTCCTCGGGCGCGGCCACCGCGGAGAGGCAGCGCGCGGCGGGCACGTGCAGCGGGGTGCCACGGCGCAGGCCGTCGGCGGCCCAGTCGAAGACCGCCTGCACTCCCCAGCCCGGCCGGGGCCCGCTGGGCGTCAGCTGTCGCTGCCAGCGGTCGAAGGAGCCCTGCTGACGGGCTGCGCGCAGGCGCTCCCCGTATCGCGGTGACTCCTCCCACAGGCACCAGGGCCTGGGCTCGTACGCGTCGCGGACGGCAGCGGCCAGCCGCGCCTCGCCCTCCGCCGTGGCGGGGAATCTGGCGAGGACGGGCCTGGCGAGGCCGCGCAGCCCCTCGTCGTCGTCGCGCAGGGCGAGCTCGTCGAGGGCCCAGGCCCAGTTCGCCCCGGAGGCCGCGTAACGGCGCAGCAGCATGAGCGCGTCGTCGCGGCCGTACGAGGCCAGGTGGCCCAGCACGGACAGGGCGAGGCCCGTCCGGTGGTCCTCTTCGTCGACGAGGTCGTCGGCGCCGAAGAGGTGGGCCTCGATCTCGCCGAGGGGGCCGTCGAGGTCCAGGTACAGCCGGGCGTAGTACAAGGAGCGGTTCTCGACCTGCCAGTCCTGGCGCGGGTCGCGGAGCACGCACTGGTTGAGGGCCGCGAGGGCCTCCGCCCTGGGTGCCGCGAGGGCGTGCAGCGTGCCGTCGCCGCGGCCGCGCTGGAGGAGCCCGAGCAGGGTGCCGCTCGGCGCTATGACTGGTTCGAACATGGGAATGGCCTCAAATCAAGCTGGGGACGCAACCGGGAATCGGGATTCACAGGGCCGCGTAACAGCATGTGAGGACGTCCGCCGTCAGGTTCCGCTCGATGTAGACCATTGCCTTCTCACTCTCGTCGGTGCTCCGCGGCCATGGCGGCCGGTCCGGCAGGGGGTACGGACACCCGTTGTGTCCAGCCCGCTCCTGCCCGTCCGTCATGTTCGCGAATCGAATCCGTCGCCATGATGACCCAGGCGGTTTGTGCGCCGCGACCACATTTACGGCCGCCGTGACCAACCTGTGAGGTCGGCACGCGCCCGGGCCCCGCCCCGTCGCGGGAAAAAGCGGATTACTTGACTCCGAAGAGTTCCAGCAGGTCGGCCTTGGCGAACATGCGCGCCGTGTCCACGGCGGAGGGGGTTCCGGCGTTCGGATCGGCCCCGCCGGCGAGGAGGGCGCGGATGACCGCCCCCTCGCCCTTGAAGACGGCTCCGGCGAGCGGGGTCTGGCCGCGGTCGTTGGCGCGGTCGGCCTCCGCACCACGGGCCAGCAGGGCCGCGACGGCGTCGGCGTGGCCGTGGTAGGCGGCGAGCATGACGAGGGTGTCGCCGCGGTCGTTCGTGAGGTTCGCCGGGACTCCGGCGTCGAGGTACGCGGTGAGCGTCTCGGTCTCACCCTGACGGGCGAGGTCGAAGATCTTGGTGGCCAGTTCGATGACGTCCTCGTCGGGGACGTCCTGGGAACCGGCGCCTTCCGCGCTGCGCTCGCTCATCCTTCGTACCGCCTTTCACTCGCTGCTCGTTCCCCGGGCCGGGCGGGCAGGGGGGTGCACGGCACTGCGTCCGCACGGGTGAATCGTCAGGGTAGCGCCCGGACCTGCACATGTCCGGGCCAGGCCGAGGCAATGATCACCCTCGTCCCCCTGCGCGACGGACGCGCCAGCCGGGATGAGCCGGTCAAGTGAAAAACTCCTGGATTCACCCGTATGCACCTTTTGTCGCATTGATACTTGCTGTGAGCCTGGAAGAACTGATGGTGACTGTCCCCACCCACCAGGAGAAATTCTCATGGTCCTCTCCATCTCAGGCGTCGTCCTGCTCGGCATCATCTGCTTCCTGTTCTTCAAGAAGGACGGGATGAAGCTGACGCACGCGTTCGTCTGCTCGCTCTTCGGCTTCTTCCTCGCAGGCTCCGCCATCGCCCCCAGCATCACGGCGAGCACGGCGAGCCTCGCGAGCCTGCTCGGCGGGATCAAGCTCTAGGCCGCCGCCGATCGAAAAACACCCAGCCCCACCCGAAGTAACCGAGCATCCACAACTCCAGGAGACGCCCGTGGCCCGGCGCCCACTTCCCCGCATCCTTCAGCGCGGCACCACGTCGATGGCCCGGGGCCGCGACATCGCTCGCACGGCCGCCGACAGCGCCACGGACGTCCTCCATCCGCTCCTCACCATCGGACGCGGCCTGCGCGTCCTGGCTTCGGCCGGGCGGCGCAAATGGTCCGGAACCCCCAAGGACAAGCGTGGTCCCGCGCTGTTCCTGGGGGCCGCCTGCGTCCTGGTGGTCGCACTCGTCCCCTACGGACCGCTCGCCGCCCTGATCACCCTCATGGCGGCGGCGGCCTGGCAGGGACGCGACCGCACCCCGGTGAAGACCGGGCCCAGCGATACCGAGGCCGAACGGCTCGGCTCCCTCTACGAAGCCCTCGTGCCGTACTTCTCCATCCCGGAGGACCCGAGCCCGCTCTTCGCCCACGGCGGGGACTGGGACAAGGCCTTCAGCGGCTACGAGTTCGACGAGGCGGGCCGCATCACCCGGCTCCACATCCGCTACCCGGCCTACTTCACCGATGGCGAGGCCACCTCACGGGCCCGGATCGAGGCATTGCTGCACGCCAAGTCCGGGCGCGGACGGGAGTATCTCTTCGACTGGGACGAGGAGGGCAACCAGCTCGACCTGAGTGTGCTGGCGGCGCTGCCGACGGGCATCGCCGCCCAGCCGTTCGTCACCTCCCCCGGTGAGACCGTCCTCGGCTTCACCGACGCCGGGAACGTCCAGCGCACCCTGCCCGTCCTGGAGGGCGACGAGCCCCGGGACGTGCCGCCGGTGATCTGGCGCACCGGCCCCCGCTCCAGCGAGCCCCACCTGCTGGTCGTCGGCCAGCCCGGCAGCGGCACCTCCACCCTGCTGCGCTCCGTCGCCCTGCAGGCCCTGCGGCACGGGGGCGACCTACTGATCGTCGAGGGCGGCGGCAGCGGCGAGTACTCCTGCCTGTCCGGGCGCAGCGGCGTCCTCGGCGTGGAGTGCGGGCCCGCCGGAGCGCTGTCCACCCTGGAATGGGCCGCCCAGGAGACCGAGCGGCGCCTCATCGCCACCCACCGGGCCCGCGAGGCCGGGCGCCCGGCGCCCGAGGACACCCGCCGCCCCCTCTGGATCCTGCTCGACCGGCCCAGCGTGCTGACGCACCTCGCGGCCGCCGAGGGGGCACCCGACCCGCTCGCCCAGCTGCAGGTGCCCCTGCGGCACGGGCGGGCCGCGCACATCACCGTCGTGGTGGCCGAGCAGTTCGACCAGCTGGAGCTGCTGAGCGACGCCGTGTGGCAGCACACCCGCGCCCGGGCCGTCCTCGGGCCCGCCGCGATCCAGCAGATCGCCGACGTGCTGGGGCTGCCGCCGCACACCACGCCGACGGCCCTGGTGCCGCCGGGGCGAGGCTACGCGCGCCTCGGCTCGGGGCCGGTGCACCGGCTCCAGGTGCCGGCCACTCCGGACCCGTACGACGACGCCGCGCACCCGGCGTTCCGCCAGGCGGTGCTGGAGCTCCTGCCGGACCGGCCGGGCGGCGTGACGCTGGGCAAGGCCCTGCGGGGGCAGGCCGTCACCGCCTCGGAGATGCCGTGACCCCGCCCGGCACCGGCCGAGCCCCGTCCCCTGATCCGCGGCGGGCGCACGACGCCGGCTGCGGCGCCGCGCCGCATTGCCCCGCCACCCGAAGACCCGAGCGTACGAACGCCCGAACACGCCCGGCACGAGGACGCCCCTCCGCCGTGCGGTGCGCCGCATCCGACGACGCCGTGCGCCGGCCCACCGGGCCTCACGGGACGGCGCTTACGCCACGAACGTCCGCGGGGGTTCGGCGCCGCTGCCGGCCGCGCCCGTGCTGACCAGGGCGGCCGCCGCGGCGAGGCGGGTGGCGGCCTCCTCGGCCACCGGACCGCCCACGGTGAAGGGCAGCCGGACGTAGCCCTCGAAGGCCCCGTCCACGCCGAACCGGGGCCCCGAGGGAACCCGTACGCCGACCCGCTCCCCCACCTCGGCCAGCCGCGAGCCCGAGAGGCCGCCCGCGCGGGCCCACAGGGTCAGACCGCCCCGGGGGACCTCGAACTCCCAGTCCGGCAGTTCCCGGCGCACCGCGGCGACCAGCGCGTCCCGGTTCTCCCTGGCCTGGTCGCGCCGGATCCCGACGGCCTCCTGCCAGCCCCCGGTCCGCATCAGCCAGTTCACCGCGAGCTGTTCGAGCACCGGCGTGCCCAGGTCCGCGTAGGCGCGGGCGGCGACCAGGCTGCGGATGACGTCGGGGGCGGCGCGCACCCAGCCGATCCGCATGCCCGCCCAGAAGGCCTTGCTGGCGGATCCCACGGTGATCACGGTGCTGCCGGCCGGGTCGAAGGAGCAGACCGGGCGGGGCATCTGCAGATCCGGGTCCAGCTGGAGCTCCAGCATGGTCTCGTCGGCGACGAGGACGGTGCCCGCGGCGCGGGCGGCCGCGACCATCGCGCGGCGCTGCTCCTCGGAGGCGAGTGCGCCGGTGGGGTTGTGGAAGTCGGCCACGACGTAGGCGAGGCGCGGGGCGGAGTCCCGCAGGACCTGGCGCCAGACGTCCATGTCCCAGCCGCTCAGCCCGTCGGCCATGGCGACGGGTACGAGACGGACCCCGGCCGCGCGCATGAGCTGCAGGATGTTCGCGTACGAGGGGGACTCGACGGCGATCCGCTCCCCGCGCCCGGCGAAGAGGCTGCAGATGGCGTCGATGGCGCCCATCGCGCCGGTGGTGACCATGATCTGCTCGGGCATGGTGGGGATGCCCTGTTCGGTGTAGCGGTCGGCGAGCATCCGGCGCAGGGCGGGCAGGCCCGCCGGGTAGTCGCCGTGGGTGTGCGCGTACGGGGGCAGTTCCTCCAGCGCGCCCTGGACGGCCTTGGTGAGCCAGGGCTCGGGTGCGGGCAGGGCCGCGCAGCCGAGGTCGATCATCGAGCCGAGGGACTCGGGCGGCAGCGGCTCCAGGCCCCGGGCGGGCAGCGGGTTCCCGGCCGGTACGGAGGTCCAGCTGCCGGCGCCCCGGCGGGACTCCAGGAACCCCTCCCCGCGCAGGGCCTCGTACGCGGCGGCGACGGTGGTGCGGCTGAGGGAGAGGGCGACGGCCAGCTCGCGTTCGGCGGGCAGCCGGGCAGCGACCGGGACGCGGCCTTCGAGGACGAGGAGGCGGATCCCGTCGGCGAGGGTGCGGTACGCGGGCAGCTTGCGGGAGCCGGGTGCGGCGGCGCGGTCCTGCTGGGAGGTGATCAGACGGGCGAGCTGTGCGGCACCGACCGCTGAGGTCCATTCGGCCATTGCGTCCGGTCCACCTTCGTCGGATTGGCCTCGACAGGGGGAACCGGAGGCCGGGATTGGATTGAAGTCTGCGAACACAGACTGCCACGGGCCGATCCACCTCCACCAGGGGAGGCCCGTCCCCGTTCATCCTGCGTACCAGCACCATCCCGCGCCACGAGGGATACTGCCGCCGTGACGCACGTACGCCTTCGCCATCCGTATCTGGACCACCCGGCTCCGATTCCCTTCGCCCACCGGGGAGGGGCCTCGGACGGGCTGGAGAACACCGCCGCCGCCTTCCGCCGGGCCGCCCGGGCCGGGTACCGGTACTTCGAGACCGATGTGCACGCCACCGCCGACGGGAAACTCGTCGCCTTCCACGACGCCACGCTGGACCGGGTCACCGACGGACGGGGGCGGATCTCCGAGTTGCCCTGGAAGCGGATCCGCGAGGCCCGGGTGGGGGGCACCGAGCCCCTCGCCCTCTTCGAGGACCTGCTGGAGGAGTTCCCGGACGCCCGCTGGAACATCGACGTCAAGTCCGAGTCGGCGCTGCACCCGCTGGTCAACCTGGTCGCGCGGGCGGGCGTCTGGGACCGGGTCTGCGTGGGCTCCTTCTCCGAGAGCCGGGTGGCGCGGGCGCAGAAGATCGCCGGTCCCCGGCTGGCCACCTCCTACGGTGCGCGCGGGGTGCTCGGCCTGCGGCTGCGCTCGTACGCGATCCCGGCGGCGCTGCGCGTGGGGGCGGTGGCGGCCCAGGTTCCGGAGACCCAGGCGGGGATCCGCGTGGTCGACCGGCGCTTCGTGCGCACCGCGCACGAGCGGGGTCTGCAGGTGCACGTCTGGACCGTGAACGAACCGGAACGTATGGAGTCTCTCCTCGACCTGGGTGTCGATGGCATCATGACCGACCGGATCGACATCTTGCGCGCCGTGCTCGACCGGCGCGGGGCCTGGGCCTGACGAGGGCGCGGGTGCCCGCGCGGGCTCGTGCGGGCCGCGCGAACGGGGACCAGCGAGGGGGCACCGAATGAGTGCGCAGACGGAAGACGAAGCGGAATCCAGCTCCGAGGACGGCAGATCGGCCGCCGCCGTGAAGGACACGGCGACGGCGGAGGCGGCGGGGTCGGCGTCGGCGGCGCGCAAGCGCGAGCAGCGGGGCTGGTACTTCTACGACTTCGCCGTATCGGTGTACTCGGCGAGCGTGGTCACGGTGTTCCTCGGGCCGTACCTGACCGAGATCGCCAGGGCCGCCTCGGACGCCGAGGGCTTCGTGCACCCGCTGGGCATCCCGGTGCGGGCCGGATCCTTCTTCGCCTACTCGGTCTCGGCCTCGGTCATCCTGGCCGTCCTGCTCATGCCGCTGGTGGGGGCCGTCGCCGACCGGACCGGCCGCAAGAAGCCGATGCTCGCGGTGGCCGCGTACACGGGCGCCGCCGCGACGGCCGGGATGTTCTTCCTGGACGGTGACCGCTACCTGCTCGGCGGACTGCTGCTGATCGTGGCGAACGCCTCACTGTCCGTCTCGATGGTGCTCTACAACGCCTACCTGCCCCAGATCTCCACGCCGGACGAGCGGGACAGCGTCTCCTCGCGCGGCTGGGCCTTCGGCTACACCGCCGGCTCCGTGATGCTCGTGGTGAACCTGGTGCTCTACACGGGCCACGACTCCTTCGGTCTCACCGAGGGCGAGGCGGTGCGGATCTGCCTGGCCTCGGCGGGCCTGTGGTGGGGGGCCTTCGCACTGATCCCGCTGCGTCGGCTGCGGGACCGGGCCGTGGTCCGCGAGCCCGGCGCGACTGCGGCCGGCAGCGGCTGGAAGCAGCTCATCGCGACCTTGAAGGACATGCGGCGCTACCCGCTGACCCTGTCGTTCCTGCTCGCCTACCTGATCTACAACGACGGCGTGCAGACGGTGATCTCCCAGGCGTCGATCTACGGGTCGCAGGAGCTGGAGCTGGAGCAGTCCACCCTCATCGGGGCGGTACTGCTCGTGCAGGTGCTGGCGGTGGCCGGCGCCCTGGGCATGGGCCGGCTGGCCCGGATCTACGGCGCCAAGCGGACGATCCTCGGTTCACTGGCCGCGTGGGGGCTGACGCTGGCCGCCGGATACTTCCTGCCGGCCCGGACTCCGATGTGGTTCTTCGCGCTGGCCGCGATGATCGGGCTGGTGCTGGGCGGCAGCCAGGCGCTGTCGCGTTCCCTCTTCTCGCACCTGGTTCCGGCCGGCAAGGAGGCCGAGTACTTCTCCGCCTACGAGATGAGCGACCGCGGGCTGAGCTGGGTCGGACCCCTGGTCTTCGGCCTGACCTACCAGCTCACGGGAAGCTACCGGGACGCGATCATCTCGCTGGTGGTCTTCTTCGCACTGGGATTCGTGCTGCTGGCCAGAGTGCCGGTGCGGCGCGCGGTGGAGGCGGCAGGCAATCCTGTACCCGAGCGGATCTGAGACCGGCTCCGCGAGCGCGCCCGGCCCGGATCCGCGAACGAATTCCGAACGAATTTAGACGTTGAAGCAAAGGGCCGGTAGTGTACGCCTTTGGCCTGCCAGGCGGACCGTTACTGCGCGCATAAGAAGTGTAGACGTTGGGTGACATCTGCTGCCAGATGTGACAAAACGGGCATTGGTGGGTACAACAAGGGGCGGCACGACGGGCGACGCATGACCCGGAGCGGGAATCTATACCGCCGACCGGACGTTGACCGGATGACGACGACAGCGACACCTGTCCTGTGGGCGACAAAGCCCGGGAGGCACGATTCATGAGTGAGCGAGCTCTCCGCGGTACGCGCCTCGTGGTTACCAGCTACGAGACGGACCGCGGCATCGATCTGGCCCCGCGCCAGGCGGTGGAGTACGCATGCCAGAACGGACATCGATTTGAGATGCCGTTCTCGGTTGAGGCAGAAATTCCGCCGGAGTGGGAGTGCAAGGCGTGCGGCGCCATGGCACTCCTGGTGGACGGGGACGGGCCCGAAGAGAAGAAGGGCAAGCCTGCGCGAACGCACTGGGACATGCTCATGGAGCGGCGCACCCGCGAGGAGCTGGAGGAAGTGCTGGCCGAGAGGCTCGCGGTCCTTCGTTCCGGCGCCATGAACATTGCCGTGCATCCGCGGGACAGCCGCAAGTCCGCCTGACAGCCGGACGCAAACGAAACAAGTCGAGGGGCCCCGCCACACAGTGTGGCGGCTG
>NZ_JBHJTK010000057.1:0-38893 GCF_042267665.1 Streptomyces sp. NPDC056224 | reverse complement strand
CAGGGTTTGGCCGCGCCGGGGAGGGCCCCCGCTCCCGGATCGCCGCTCACGACGGGGAGCGCGGCTGCGTGCAACACCGGGTCTCCCCCGGTCGTCCCGGGTCGGCCGGCTGCGGATGTCGTCATTGCGATGACCTGCTTTCCAGGGTGTTCGTGGTCACCGGCGCGGAGGCCGGTGATGCTGGGAGGTACGAGCCGAGGTGGCCGGTGCAGTACCGCGGCCAGGTCCCGGCGGCCGACGGGACGACGGTTCCCCGGCATGCCGCGTCCTCCAGCCGGGAAAGGGCGTCGGCGGCGGGAAGGCTCCGCCCGGAACCGGTGGCGCCGGGCGGAGTCTCGTTGAGCAACAGACGAGCGGGCAGTTCGCCGGTGGCGGGGTACGCGGCGCACACGTACAACCGGGTGCCCGGCAGGATGACGATCCGCTCGGGCACGCCGGCGGCGTCCGCGCCGCCGAACAACGCGCCCGTACGGCGTCCCGAGGTGGTGCGGATGGCGTACCGCCCGAGCGCGGCCGGCAGCAACGGTTCGGCTACGGCCACGGGAAACGCGGCGACGGGTTCCTCGACGAGGATCCAGCCGCCCGGTTCCTGCCGGGCCACCGGGTCGGTGTCCGGCTCCCAGGCTCGCAGCACCGGGCCCCGGTACGCGGGCAGGCGGCGCAGACCCGCGTTCAGGCAAGCCCAGTACGCCGCCGTGGCCGGGTCGCCCTGCCGCATTCCCTCCCGCAGCGCCGTCGCCCCGAAGGCGTCCTCGTCCCCGGACGACAGAAACAGGTGCGCGGCGACCAACTCGGCTTTGGCCGCGTTCTCGTCCCTGGTCCGCAGCGCGGGCATGTGGATCATCGCCCGCGACACCGCGCCGGTGTGGCGCTCCCATCGACTGCCGACCGACTCGCGGAACGTATGGCGGTGGTCGGCCGTGCACGCGGGAACGGGCCAGGAGATCGTCGCCGCAGGTCGCACAGACTCCCCGCCCGTGCCCGCCGGGTCGGGCGCGGGCACGGGACCGTCGCTCGTCACGGCCACCGCGCCGGTGGCACCTGATTGCGGACGCGGATGCGGGGTCGCCGGCACCTCCGTAAGCGGGACGCCGCCGCGCGCAACACCGGGAACGATCAGCGGCCCGACGGCCATGGGCTCGGCGGCAGCCGGAAACGGGGAGAACGGGGCCTCGGCCGTCGTGGCCGGGAGCGGGACCGACATCGATGACGAGGTCGTGATCGGAGTCGGGGCCGGAGCAGAAGCCGAGACCGATGGCGGAGCGAGAGCCGGGGCCGGTGCCGAGGGCCGACCGGGGTCTCGGCCCGCGCCCGGGCCGACGCCGGCCTCCGCCAACGGGCACAGGTCCGGGGCGGGCGTTTCACCGGGGCCGGCCGGGGCGGCCGGGGACAGGGTGACCTGACGGGCCGCGGCCAGGCGGCGCAGGGCGTGGTGGTCCCGGGCGTGGAGGGGGCCTTCGACGGTCAGTACCGCCAGCTCGCGGAAGTCCGGTTCCAACGCGTCCAGTACGTCGGTCAGGGCCGGCCAGAAGGTCGCGTCCTGGGCGGACTCCGCGCCCGCGCCCGAGACGGCCAGCACCGGCGCCGCGGCGTTCACCGGGCGGGTGTCCAGGTCCGGGAGCGGCGGGGAGTCGCTCGCGGCGAACCACAGGCCCCAGCGAGTGAGCCGTACCTGCCACCCGTCGCCCAGGTCGAGGCCGCCGTCTCCGGTCGGGCGGGACGCGTGCACGGGCGGAGTGCGCCACGACATCGGTTCGTCCGCCGGCCGCGTGCCGTTCTCCCGTACGGGCCGGCAGGACACCGATTCCACGAACGGACGCCATGTGCCGGTGCCTTCGGCCGCGCAGACCAGCACCTGGGTGCGCTGCGCGGTGGCGAGCGGCAGGCCGGTGAGAACCTCGACCTCGTCGTCCAGCAAGTCCGCCACCGCTCGCGCGGTCGGGAGCAGGTCGCGGTGGTCGGCAGGGGCCAGTCGCAGGGCGCGTCGGGAGGAGACGGGCAGCGCGCTGAGGAGGGCGGCGACGTCCTCGGCGGGTACCGGTTCGTGGTCCGGGCTGCCGACCAGCAGCGTGGGGCGGTCGGCGTCGGCCGGTACGGCGAAGGCCAGGTCGCCCGGCGCCGGGGCGGGTGCCCGCCGGGGCCGCAACAGCAGCCCCGCCGGTATCTGTTCCGCGACGCTGTCGCCGACCTGCCGCGTCCCGATCCGGGCGATGGCGGGCTGCCAGACGGGTGCCGGGTGGCGCTGCCCGAGCGCGGTGGGCGGCTGGCCGGGGTCGCACTGCCACCAGCCGCCGCCGGGGGTGGCCGGTGCCGTGACGAACAGCGCGCCGCCAGGGGTGACGACGGCGGGGGCGTCCGGCGCCACCACGGTGATCTGCCAGGCATCGGCCAGCTGTTGGGCGAGAGGGGCCCGATCCGGGTTCTCCGGGGCGGCTGCGGCTCCGGACATGACGAGCCGTACTGCGTCGCCGTCCGCGGCCTCGTCGCCGCCCTCGTCCGTGAGCCGGCGCAACTCCGCACCCAGCGCCGGCCAGAGGGCGTCAGCCGCCGAGTCGGGCACCGCGATCAGCAGCGTGGGCATGTGGGGCACCGGCTCCACGCGGGCGGCCAGCGCGCGCAGCGTCCCGGCCTCCTCGGGGGAGGCCGCGGGGTCGCAGAGCAGCACGGTGCCGCCGAGCCGGTAGGTGCCGGGCGGGTCGGCGTCGGGGGCGTCGCCGTCGGGCGCGTCGTTGTCGGGCGCGCCGGGCTGCGCCGGTCGCCCGGCCGCCGTCGGCGGGGCCGGTTCGGGGCGGCCTACGGAGCCGAACCAGCGGGGCAGCGCGGGGCGTCGTCTGCTCACTCCTCCACCACCGTGATCACTTCATACCTCTTCATCACGGGCGGATTTCCGTTCTCGGAGACCAACTTGTCGGTCCATGCCCGCGATATCACACGGAACGTGGCACCGGGCATGTACAGGACCTCCTCCTCCCCCGCCATCTGGGAGAAGGGTGCGATGGACCGCCCGTTGTTGCCGTTGGGGGTGATTTCCAGGAGCACGCGGTGTGCCATCGGCTTGTCCGGTGCGAAGCCGAGGGCGACGTCCTCGTCGAAGCTGGTACTCGCGAGCGACTTGGTGGTGATGGTGTCCCCGGAGTAGGTGAGGGGCAGCATGCCCAACACCCCTGCAGGCGTGGACTCGTTGCCGGCCGCCCAGTCGCCCCGGTACAAGGTACCCGTCGAGGTGCCGGGCAGGACGCGCAGGGCCTCGGCCGCCATGTCGGCGTGCAGCTTGGCCTCCTTGACGATGTCCGGCATGCGCTCGTCCAGCAGCCTGTTGATCTCGGCCTTGGCTGCGTCGGCGGCAACGGTGTCGGCTGCCGCCGTCGCGTTGTCGTACGCGACCAACTGGGCGTCCACCACGGCGTCGAAGAAGAGCGTCGGGGGCTCGAGCGCCTCGTTCGCGAGCGCCTTCTCCACCATGCCGTCGAGCACATGGCGCGCCGCGAGGGCGAAGGTGTCGACGACCGGCAGCTTGCCGTCGGCACTCAGATTCCGTTCGATGGCGAGGTTGATCAGCTGGTGATTGGGGCCGGTGTAGGCGACCAGTGCCAGGGCGTGGGCCTCGGTGAAGTCCGTCGCCAACTGGGCGAACCGGTCCGGTGTGGTGATGCCGTGAGCCGTCAGCCAGTTGTGGAGCACGTCGTTCCCGGAGCTGCCGAGGGCGTTCTTCTCGAGCTCCATGGCCTCCATGACGTCCTTCGCCAGCCTCCGTTCGTCGGCTCCGAGGGCCTTGAATCCGTCGTCCAGCGCGTGCTCGTAGTAGACGCGTTCGTGCGGCAGCATCTTCAGCTGACCGCCCGCGATGTCACGCAGGGCGGCCATGTCGAACTCCGGGCCGAGCGCGGTCAGGCTGCGGTACATGGACGCGGCGTCGGTGAGGTCGAAGGTGCGGCCACCGGTGCCTTCGAAACCGGCCATGTCCGCGCCGCGCAGGATCTCGTAGAGCGAATGGTCGTTGTGCAGGCGCATCCAGCCGATCAGACCGACGACGAAGTCCGCCTGGGTGGTGCCGTCGACGTTGAGCCAGCTGAAGGCGCTGAGCATGCGCGTCGTGGTGCCCGACAGCCCGGCGATCACCGGGTGGCCGCGGCCGGCCATGTCCCGGGTCCACTGCGAGTCGGGGTCCAGGGAGTAGTACGCCTCGCCGCCGGTGGACCGCAGCGGGAACTCGGGGCCCTCGGCGCCCGGAGGGAGGTCGGCGGATCGCGATGTCGTCTGTACCTTCTCCTCGAAGAGGAGTTGCACCTCTTGGACGGTGTAGTGGGAGTCGAGGGTGCCCGGCATTTCCGGATCCCTTTCGGCACGGTACTTCACGTCGATCACCGGGCGGTCGGCTGTGCTGTTCTCGGCGCGGATCCTCTCGACGTCCGGCAGCCCGTCCGGAAGGAGGTGCACGTTCGCGAGGTCCAGGGCCACCATCGTGACCCCGAGGCCGCGGGTCAGCTCCTGGTGTTCGGACAGGAATCGCAACTCGCGTGCGCTGAGCTCGGCCTCACGTGCCCGCAGATGCGTCGGAGTGAGCTTTCCGGCCCCCCAGTGCTGGTCGAGCTCCGGTCGCGCCTTGCGGTAGATCTGACTGAGGGTCATTTCCACCAGATCGCCGAACAGGCCGTCCTTGAAGCTGATCAGATTCCCCAGCGCGAAGGGGTCCTGGGCGAAGAGGTGCGCCTGCCCGGGGGACGCCGTGCTCACGGCGGCGTGGAGGGCCTTCTGGGTGGACGAGAAGAGGTGCTCGCTGTAGCTCTTCAACGCCGCGTCGTCGAGTCCCAGGTCCCGGGCCTTCGCCCAGTCCTTCGACTGCATGATCCCGAGCAGCACCTTCTTGAAGTCCCGGACCTCCGGCGTGTTCGAGTTGCCGGCCGCGTAGTACGCGGCGTTGTAGAAGGCGGTGAACTTCTCGCGGGGATTCCCCTGGGTGAGCATGGTCAGGGTCTCGATGGGGACGAGATCGGAATGTGCGATCTGGCCGGCGCTTCCGGCGTCGTTCTTCAGGAACGGCTTCAGCGCGGTCTCGGTGTCGGGCGCGGGGCCGTGGAAGGCGTCGAGGACGGTACTCAGCTTCGCCAGGGCCCGGGTGACGGGCGACCCGACGTCGAGGTCGGGGCCTGTGCCCCGGCTGAGCTTGTACGCGTGGGCCGCCACGTCCGTCTCGAAACGCGAGGCGATCTCACCCCACCCCGGGAGGCCGACGACGGGCCGCCGGTCGAAGATCCGCTGAAGGCCCTCGCCCTCCCCTCCGGGCAGCATTCCGAACTCGTGGGCCGGGCCGCCGGTGTCGCGGTCGTGGTAGAGCGACTCGTCGTACCGGCCGTCGCCCCTGAGCAACTCGCCGCCGCCGTCGCGGACGTGTGCCCATACGTTCTGCTGCGACCCGTCGCCGCCGGGCAGGAGGCGGAGATCGGGGCCGGAGTCCGGGATGTCCCGGACGGTGTGCTGCTGGGGGTCGACGAGCTGGAGGCGGCCGTCGCTGCCGTGCAGGACCGTGACGGCGTGGCCGATCCTGCCGTCCTCGGCCACCAGCAGGACGCCGCGGGAACCGGGGCCGCCCGCGCGGACGAGCGACACGACCTGTTCCACGGCCTGTGGTCCGCGCCCGTAGTGCCAGGCGGGACCCTCGCTCTTGGACAGCTCCCAGACGGCCCGCCGCTCGGTCTGGGCCTCGGGAAGCGTGCCCGCGGCGCGGGGGTGCCCGTCGAGGGTGTCCCAGAGCGCCAGGTTGGCTTCGAGGCAGTTGGTACGGCTGCCGCTGGGGTCGATGTACCGCAGCAGTTCCGGGGTGACGTCGGGCGGCCGGTTCCCCTGCGCGTCCAGGGAGGCCACGTGGTCGATGACCGCCTGATGCTGCTCCGGGGTGGGCGGGAGGAGGCCCCGGCCGGTCAGTCCCCGGTCGCCCTGGGGCGCGTCGGTATAGGGGCGCTTGGCCGGGTTCGGCTCGTCGAGGTCGGGGGTGTGGGGACGCCGGAGACCACCGCCGGGCCGGTCGGAGCCGGTGGTCCGGTCACTGTCCCCCATGATGGCGCGGAAGGCGTCGTCGGCGAGCGACGAGGGCAGCTCCGAGGAGAGCGTGCTCATGCTCCAGGCGGTGCCGAGCAGCGTGTCCGGGGCGGCGGTGGTGGTGGTCCGGGACTCGGGCAGCGGGTAGACGCCCATGCCGAGGGTGTTGATCTCGCTCCGGGTCTTGAGCTTCGCCCGTAGCGTCGCCGCTCCGAACCTCGTGTTGTCGTCCATGACATGGACTTCGCGCAGGGCGCCGTCCGCGCCGGGGAGCTCGTTCCCGTCGTTGAACACGGCGATCCCGCCCTCGGTCAGCACGGAGTTCTTGAGGGCCATCCCGTGGGCGACGACGATCTGGATGTCGGCCTTCGGCCTGCCCTCCTCCCATTCCGCGAGGGCACGCTTGTTGTGGTGGTCGAGGCAGATCTCAAGGGCGATCGTACGGTTGCCCACGGTGAACAACGCCTTGTCGGTCACCGATCTGCCCGCCGCGACGAAGTCGTTGCGGCGTGCTTCGTTCAGCTGCTCGGCAGCCGCTCTGTCCGACTCGCTCAGCGTGGCGCGGACGTCCTTGTTCGGGCCGTAGCCGACGACGTCCGATCCCTCGCCCACTTTGGTCGTCTCGTGCACCAGCCGGCCGTTGAGCACCACGGAGGTGCCGGCCTTGAGGACCGTCCCTGTCCCGTTGGGCTCGGACCATACCGTCGAGCCCGGCACGATCAGCAGCCCCGGGTGCCGGGCGCTCAGCTCGACCATCGCGGTGGTGATCATCTCCTTCTCGCCCCGGGTGAAGGGGATCTCGGGCCGCTTGAAGAACCATTCGGGGGCGGTGACGACTCCCAGCAGACCCTCCTCCTGCCCCTGGCGGTGGGCGTCGAATTCGGCGTACGCCTGCTCGACCCGTCCGCTCAGCATCTCGATGCGGATGTCGACCTCAGTGGGCCTGGTCGGCATCGTGGCCGACAGCCGCCGCCTCGCGGCCTCGTGGAGGGCGGCCGAATCGCCGGTGAAACTTCCGTCGGTCTCGGTCATGGCCCCCGCGGAGTAGACCGCGACCCGGTCGTACGCCACGGAGGGAAGGGCCTTGCCGTACCCCTCGACCCGGCCGCGCGAGGCCTCCGTGAGGCGCAGGCGCTCCTCGTCGACCGACCGCAGCAGGTCGGCGACCGCGCCCGCACGCGGGTTGTCCACGTCGGCGCCGACGAACGCGCGCTTCGACGTCTGCCAGCCCTCGATGGCCTGCTGCAAGGTGCCCAGCGTGTTCAGGTGCTGTGCCGGGTCGGCGGCATGGTGTTCGGTGAGGGCCCTGTCGATGGCGACCAGGTCCGGCGAGCGCCCGGACATGCGCCGGCTCGACGTGTCCACCCACTGTCCGGGGTCGGGCAGCTTCTCCGTCCAGGAGCCCGTCCCGTTCTTGCCGCCGAGTGGACCGGTCTCCGCCGACGGGCCCGTTTCCGGCCCGAACTCCCCGTGCGTGGCCAGGAACTCCAGCCGGTCGGGCCCGGGCGGGAGATCGGCGAGGCGGCCCGTCTGACCGTCGAGGAAGACGATGCCGTTGGCGTCGTGGACCACGTTGAAGACGTGAGCCACGCGCTCACCGCCGCTGCCGACGACGACCATGCCGCGCGCGCCCGGCCCGGCCGCCTGGAGCGTCGCCGTGAGGTTTTCGTACGACCGTACGGTCACGGGCGGGCGGTCCCGGTAGTTGGCCAGGTGCTCGGCGGGGCTGAGTTCGCTCGGCGGGGCCTGGTGGCCTTCGCCCTCGGCCAGCGAGAGGTCGGTGGCGATCGCGGTCAGCAAGCAGTTGGTGCGGGCCTCTTCGATGCTGTCGCGGTACGGATTGACGTCCCCCAGCCACGGATAGTCGCGCGCCAGCATCTGCGCCTGCGCCTGCTCGTGCGCGGGATCGTTGAAGACCATGCGCGGATCGCCGGGCCGGACGGGCGGCGGCGCGGCGCCGAGCAGGCCGTCGTCGGAGCTGGTGGTGGGGGTGTGGGTAGGGCCGGTGGTGGGGGTGTGGGTCGGGCGGGTGGTGGTGCTGGTGGTGTCGGTCTCGGTGGCCACGAGGGTCTTGTCGATCGCACGCTTCAGCACGTCGTGGTAGCCGTCGGACGACTCGCCGTCCGCGCGCCGCGGCCGCTCGGCCTCGAACCTCTCGGGGTCGGCCGACAGCAGCTTGTAGGAGTCGAATTCGGCGATTCCGTCGAACGCCTCGTTCTTGAACGCGTCCCCGACGAGCGACTCCTTGTTCCGCTCCAGCCCTACCGGTGGCAGGGAGAACAGCTCGACGTTCTTGGCCCACTCCTTCCGGGCGACGGTGTTGACGTAGGCGTCGAATTCGAAGACGCCGCGAGGCCGGGCGATCTTGTCGTAGGTGCCCTTGATGTTCCTGCCGTCGATGTCCTGGTGGATGGCGAAAGCCTTGACCGTGACGTCGTCGCGTCCGATGGACGTGAAGTACTCGCCGAGCAGCCCCTCGGCGGCGAACAGCGAACGGCCGCTCTGGGTGTAGTCGATCAGCACCAGGTCCTTGCCCGGGGGAAGCTCCGGGACGAACTCCTTGAAGTGCTCGAACAGCATCTCCCGCTGCCTGATGGTCGGCGGCGGCGACGGATCGCCGACCGCCGGGATGGACGCCGCGTAGTGGATCGACGTGAAGTCGGACGGCCCCGGGCGGAAGTCGGAGAGCGGCATCGACGACGCGGTCACGCCCGCGACCTGGAGCGCCGCGATCACGGCGGCCGGGCTGCGGCCGAGGCCGAGATAAACGTTGTCCTCGGGCGGATACTTCTCCTTGATCTTCCCCGCGAGCTCGGAGACCGCTTCGAGCACCATGCCCTGCTCATGGGTGTGCGTCGTGGTGGACCACTCGGCCAGGTCCCTGCGGAAGCGCGCCGCGTCGCCCTGGGCGTAGACGTGCTGGGTGGAGTCGGCCCGGTAGAGGAAGCCGTCGAGCGCGTTGACGATTCCGCCGCTCTTCACCTCGATCCCGGAGTCGACCAGCCATTGTTCCGCCGAGCGCGGCGTCAGACCGATGACATCACCCTGGGGGGTGATGAGCCGGACGTTCGCCGACTCCGTGTGCGGGACGAACGACTGGTTCCCGTCCGCGATCTGCCAACGCCCGGTGTTGGTGAGCGGGGTCCGGGCCGGAGGGGGTGGCGCCGCAGTGGTGCTGGCCGTGAACTCGGGGGCGGCTCCGAGCAGGCTCCCCGCAGAGGAGGCGGTGGCCACGGGAGAGGGGTCCGGGTCGACGACGAGGTGCTGCAGGCCTTCGCCGTCCGATGCGGTGTCGGAGTGCGCGTCGGAGCCGGTCCCGGGGCCCGGCTCCGTTTCGGTCGCCGATTCCGTCGCCGGCCGGACCGGTGCGGTTCCGTCGCTGTCCGGTCCGGTGTCGGAGTGTTCGTCGGAGCCCGTCTCCGAGCCCGTCTCGGAGCGCGTCTCGGAGCCCGTCTCGGAGCCCGTCTCCGATTCGGTCGCCGGACGGACGGGGGCGGTGGCCTCCGGTGCGGTGGAGGTGTCGCTCGTGGCGACCTTCCTCGGTGATGCCTCCGAGGGCGTGGTGTTCCTGTTCTCCGTCGTGCCGCTGCCTGGCGTGGACGCGGTGGCCGGGCGGGCGCCGCCCGCCGAAGCTCCGGCCGTTACCGGGGCCGGAGCCGGGGCGGACGCGGGTGGGGCCGACGCGGTGACGACAGGGGCCGGCGCGGTGACGACGGGGGTCGGCGCTTCGGGGGCGCCTTCGGCCGTCGTGGAGTGGTCCTCGGTACTCGGCGTGTTCGAGGTCTCCGTCTCCTCGTCCGCCGCGCCCCAGTACGCCTCCCAGTCCGAGTCCGTCACCTCGTCGATGACCAGCTCGGAGAGGTTCGTTTCGCTCTCCGCCTCGGTACTGGACGCCTCCGCCGTGGTGGAGGTGCCGCCCTCGGCCACCGACTCCGTCGTCGACGCGCCGGCTCCCGAACCGGCCTTCGGAGGAGCGGCGTTAGCCTCCGGCGGCGCGCCGAACGCCTTCTCGTGGAGCTTGAGGCCAAGGTGCTCGCCGCCCGCGTTCGCCAGGTGCCCGAGCCGCCCGCCCACCACGCCCGACCCGAAGGTCAGCCATGTGCTCTCGAAATTGTGCTGGTCACTGAAGATGGCGTTGTAGGTGCCCTCGGCCAGTACCTGGGTGACACCGTCGGTGACCGCCATGCCCAGGTGATTGCCGAAACTGCGCAGCAGGTCACGGGCCAGGTTGTCCGGCAGGCCCTTGGTCAGGGCCTTCATCAGGTCGGCGCTGATGACGCCCTCCAGCGAGTCCAGCGTGCCGCGCAGCGCCTTGGGCAGCCCGGCCTTGCCGAAGTTGTCCAACAGCTCCTTCGCCCACTTCTCGCCGGCCTCGCGCGCCAGGGCCCTCTCGGCACTGGTGCCCACGTTGTCCGCGAACGCCTTGCCGACGTCCTTGACGAGCGCGTTCCTGGCCGCCTCACTGAGGGGTCCGTTCCCCCTGGTCAACGCGCCGCCCAGGACGTCGCCGAGGTCCTTGCCCAGCGCCTTGTTGCCGCCGGCGTTGGTGATGATGTTGGTGATGTCCTTCTTGGCGTTCTTGCCGAAGAGGTTCCCGAGCCCCTTGCCGAACAGGCCGCCCAGGTGCGCCATGGGCAGCGAGATCAGGCCCTGGATGGCACCGAACTTCACGGCCTGGATGGTCGACTCGGTGTCGAACTTGTCGCGGGTGCCTTCGAGGAGCTGGATCCACTGGACCATGCTGTCCATCGCGGCGCCCATGCCCATGCTGATGACCTCGTGCATGACCAGCATGCCGATCACGCGGGCGATCATGTTCTGCATGAAGAACGTGGCGACCGCCTCCCCCGCCAGGTATTCGAGGATCGAGGCGCCACCGGTGATGAAGGCCAGTGCCAGCGCGATCGCCATCTCCAGCAGGAGTTCGATGCACTGGGCGATGATCATGTACTTGACGTACTGGATCTGGGTCGCCGCCTCCGAGGTGAACTCGGCGATCATGGCGGCCTGGCCGGACATCGTCTTGATGTAGTCGATGCCCGAACCGTCGATGAAGGGCGCCATGGCGTCCCGGTACTGCTTCGCCGCCGGTCCGGTGAACGAGCTCGCGGTGTATTTCACACAGTCGTTCAGGATCTGGGGCAACGCCTCGAGCCTCTGCCTGAGCTCGTGGTGCACCTGGGCGAGCAGGAACATCTTGTCTTCATTGCCGTCGGGCATCTTCATGCCTGTCAGCACTTCCATGAAGGGGACGATGTCCTTGGGTACCTGGATCGCCATGGGGCGCTACTTCTTCCCGCCGTGACGGCCGATCGTGTCGTTCACGTGGTTCTGCGTGTGCTGGAGCCTGTTCGCGCCGTCGAAGACGGTGTTGGCACTGGCGTCAACGGCGTTGCCGTAGGCGATGACCGCGTCGTGGAGCAGCACTCCGGCCGACTCGTACTGCTTGCGGAACGCCGCGCCGATCTCTTCGGTCCCGGCGTACTCCGACCAGCCCCGCGTGCCCTCGCGGAAGTCCGCGATCATGTCGTGGACGTAGGTGGAGACGTCACCGGTCGTGACGGCTCCCGTCTTCATGTGGTAGGTCGAGGCCTTGAGCTCGCTCATCGGCTGTCCTTGTCGTCGTCTTCGGTGATCTCGTCGGCGAGCCCCGAGCGGGCGGACGCGCCGGACGAGGGCGGACGGACCGGCGGAGTGGCGATGCCCTCCTCCTTGAGCGGCCCGAACAGACTCTCCCAGTTCAGGGGTTGCCCGTCTCCCAACTTCCGGCCACTCAGGGGCTGGAACGCCTCCAGGACCTGCTGGCGTACCTGCGTACGGGCCTCGCCCATCGTCTGCATCAGTACGGCGGCGAGTTCGGCGGGCGGCAGGCTGCGGTACTTGGAGTTGGGGAAGCGCAGCCCGGTGACATTGCCCTGGGCGTCGACCGTCACCTCGACCGACCGGTCCTTGGCGGTGACGGTGACGCTGGCGGTCTGGAACTCCCGTTGCAGATCCATGATTTGGGCCCGGCGTTCCTCGAACTGGGCCATCGACTGGGCGATGCGGTCCTCCATGGGGTTGCCCACGGCGGTTCCTCCTCGGTGCGGTGCGGTGACGGGGTGTGTGGTCGCTGGGGTCGCTGCGGGGGTCAGCGGCCGATCACGGCGGGGGCGCCGCCTTCGTCCGTACCCCAGACGTCCTCGTCGGCCGACAGCCAGGTGACGCGCTCCCGCTCGTCGCTCTGGGTTCCCATGCCGGGTGCGCCGCCTCCGCCTCCGCCGGGCGGCATCATCGGCATTCCGCCGGCTCCGCTCGACGTGGTCGCGGGGCGGGCGCCGCCCGTCAGCGCGGCCTGTTCGGCGGTGGTGACCGGAACGGACGTGCGCTGCGCCGGTGTTCCCGGCGTCACGGCCCGGCCGGCCGGCAGGCTGGTCGACTCCAAGGGCGCGGCCGAGCGGTACGCGGAACCGCTGGTGCCGGTGTTGAGGCCCGCCGCCAGGTTCGTCGTGTACGAGCCCGTGCCGTGCGGACTGGACACCGGTCCGATCCGGTCCAGATTCAGGGGATTCGGCGCCGGCCTGCTGATCAGCGCCGCGGTGGTGGTCACCCGGCCGTCCGGGGCGGTGGTGTGCGTGCTGCCGTCCCGGTAGGTGGTGATCACCGTGCCGTCCGGCAGGTTCTTGGTGACGGTGCCGTCCGCGTACGTGGTGGTCGTGGAGCCGTCGCTGCCGTGCTGGACCTTCGGCCCGCCGTTCTGCGCTCCGCCGTCCGAGGCTCCGAGGTGGGTGGTGGAGGAACTGCCGGAGGAGTCCTTGGTGGTGAGCGTGCCGTCCGGCTCCAGGACGGTACTGCTGCCGTCCTTGTAATGGGTGGTGACCTTGCCGTCCGTGCCGACCTCGGCGGTGCTGCCATCGGCGTAGCGGATGGTCGAGGTGCCGTCCTTCAGATCGGAGACCGTTCTGGTGCCGCCGGGGTCCGTGGTGGTGACGATGCCCTTGCCGGGGTCGATCGTGGTCTTCGTGCCGTTGATGTGCGTCGAGGTGGTGCTGCCGTCGGCGTTGAAGGTCGTGGTGCCGCCGTCGGGGTTGTGGACCACGGTTCCGGGGGCGGGGCGGGTGACCGTGCTGTGGCCGGAGGCGTCGGTGGTGACGAGCTTCCCGTCCTTGGAGTGGACGGTGCTGCTGCCGTCCTGGAAGTGCGTGGTGGACGTGCCGTCCTTGGTGATGGTGGTGCGGGTGCCGTCCGGGTAGGTGACGGTTTCGCTGCCGTCCTTGTGCAGCACGGTGGTGCTGCCGTCAGGGGTGGCGGTGGTGGTCGTACCGTCCTTGGCGACCGTGGTGGTGGTGCCGTCCGGGAACTTGGTGCTGCGGGAGCCGTCCGACGGGTTGTACGTGGTCAGGCTGCCGTCCGGGTTCTTGACCGTCCTGGGGCCGGGGCCCGGACCGCCGGGGAACAGCGGGTTGGGGTTGTTGGGCAGCAGCGAACGCGGCGGGCCCGTGACGGTCTTGCGGCCGTCCGGGAAGGTCGTCACCACGGTGCCGTCCGGATGGCGCGTGACGGTACTGCCGTCTTTGTTGCGGGTGGTCGTGCTGCCGTCCGGATTGCGGGTCGTGACGCTTCCGTCGGGATTCTTCACCGAGCCGTTGCCGAGGGGGTTGGTGTGCAGGCCGTCCCCGAGGTTCTTCGTCTCCTTCTTGAGCTGATTGCCGCCGGGGCCCGCACCACCGCCGCCACCGCCACCGCCGCCCAGCAGCTTATTCATCTCGTCCTGCTTCTTGTCGTTGTCCAGTTTCTCCTTCGTCTTGTCGTCGAGCTCCTTCTTCTTGTTGTCCTCCGTCTGGTACGAGGTCAGTGACCGCAGGGTGGCGGGGGAGAATCCGGCCGCCGTTCCGCCGGTGCCGGCGGCCACCGTCTTCCAGACCTCGTTCATGGCGCTGACAGGAAGCTTTATTTTGTCGTCGAGGTTGATCTCAACGTTTCTTTCCCAGATCTTCACTGCCTCGGCCACGATGGTCGACCACGTGGAGGTGTCACCGAGATTCCCCCACACGGTCTGGGACTTGAAATCCGCGGAACTGCTGTAGTGGGCAGTGCTGCTGTATTTACCGGAGTACGTGACCGTCGACTGGACTTTGCTGAGGTTGTTCTCCTGGATCCATTTGAGCAGATCGTCCAGGATGTACTTCAGCGTGGTGGTCTGCAAGTAATGGGCTTTCGCCGGACCCGCGGGGTTGAACGTACTCCTCCGTCCGGGTATGACCACCTCCTTGGCATCGATCCAACTTTTCCAGGTCTTACACAATTCGGTCACGCATGTATGCAGTGCATTCTGTGCCTCGATCAGGGAGTCACCAAACCGGGTGGTGCTCATGTAATCGGGCGTGTGAATTCCCTTGTGCGTCGGCGTCCAGCCGGCCGGGTGCAGCTGTTTGTCGTAGCCCTGATAGGCCGTGTCGAGATCCTCCAGCAGGTGCCGGAAGAGACCTGCCGCGTTGCCCTGCCAGGCCGCATCCGGCTTGCCCAGCGCTTCGGTCCACGTAGCGAGCGTGTTCGCGTGGGCCTTGAAGAATTCCCCGACCTTATCGAACGATTTGGCCACCAGTTCGAAACTCTTGAGGTCCACCACGTCCCCGGTGGCCACCTCGTACGCACCCGATTTGAAGAACTGGGTGTTGTGGGCATCACGAAGCGTTTGCAGCGCCAGGCCGTAGCCCCAGTTATAGGATCCTGCATCCCCGCTGTCACCGAAGTGCTTTCCGGTTCCACTGCCCCAGATGAAGTCAATGCAGATCTTGTGCAGTTTGGGATACGTCTTGTTCCACGCCCCGTCAGGCTCACCACAGTACGCAAGCACGTAGTCGTGGCCGTCCACACCGGCCCCCACCGTGGTGGTGTATCCGCTCTTGATGGTCACGTTGACCCAGGGAAGCCCGCCACTGCCGGCTATCTTCGACATGTCGGCTCGGGTGGGGCCGGTAAAGCCGGTGAGCAGCCCGGCCACCACCTCCCAGTGGTTGGGATTGGTTTGGGATGCATCGGCGGCCATGGGTACGGGGCTCCAAGAGGTGAGTGCGAGGTGTCCGGCTGGCGGGTGGAATCAGGTCGTCGTGGGAGGCGGCACCGGCGGGGCCTTCGGGGGTGTGAGGTCCCGGTCGACCAGGTCCATCTCCGCGATGAAGTCCGAACTCGCGATGGAATCCAGGCTGTCGCCCTGCGTCTTCAGGTACTTCTCGATGGTCTGCTTGAGGTCCGTGTCGATGTCGCCGAAGAGCGTCTTCTGATCAGAAAGGACCTTCGCGATGGCGGCCGCGGCCTTCTGCGTATTCGTGATCATCTCCTTGCCGGAGGTGCTGATCGCCGAGCGGCCCATCGGACCGATCTTCAACTGCGCATCAGGCTTGGCTTCCTTCGACTCCATGTCCAGGGACAACGCCAGCTGTCCCATCGAATACCAGTCGTCGGGCGGCGTGGGAGGGGCGGCTATGGCCGTCAGTTCCTTGAGGAAGGGTTCCAGATCGTTCGTGATGAACAGTCTGAGGTGCTGTCCGTCGAGGTGTGTGAGGTTCTGGTTCGCAGTCGCCATGACGTAGCTCCTGGGGGCGGCGGAAGCGGAGGGAGGACGGGCGGCGCCGGCTGTCGCGACGGGAGGAGCGGCAACCGGCGCCGCCGTCCCGGAGAGAGCGGCGTCAGCCGATCTTCACGGAACTCCACATCTGCTGGAGGCTGTTCTCGGTGTACTTGTAGCTGTCCGAGATCTGTCCGAGCAGGCCGGCGTGCGAGGTGAGCATCTGCTCCAGCGCCTTGACCGCGTTGTCCCAGGCCTGCTGCTTGCCCGTGTACGCCGCCGCGTCGGCGCCGGACCAGGTCGTCTTCAGGGTGTTGAGCTCCTGGTCGAGGCTGGCGATCGTCGCCGCGATGGCCTTGGTCTGCTGGACCATGTCGTCGGCGGAGTTGTTCATGGAGCTGTAGTCGACGTGGATGAAGCCGTCGCTGGTGTTTCCGGCCATGGGTGTCTCCGTAGGGTTGTGGCGTATCGATTCAGCGGGAGGGTCGGCCCGTGATTCAGCCCGTGATGGCCTTGAAGGCCGCCTCGGAGCGGCTGAACGCCGTGTCGATCTCGGTGTTGCTCGAACCCTGCTGCTCGTTGTGCTTGGCGAGCGTCTGGTTGAGGGTGTCGACCATGCTGTCGAGGTTGCGCAGGATGACGTCGACCTGCTGGTCCCACGCGGTGAGCAGCTTCTGGAAGCCGCCGCCGTCGGAGCCCTGGTAGCCGGAACCCAGGGTGTGCTGGGTGGAGTTGACGTCGGTCCGGATGCGCATGATGCCGCTGAACGCCTGTTCCAGGGCCAGGATGCCATTGCGGGTGGAGGTGACGGACGACTGCTGTCCGTTCATGGGGTTCGCTTCCGTCATGGGGAAGTCCTTCTCAGCTCGCAGTGATCACCTGTGTGGAGGAGAAGACCGCTTCGAAAACCGACAGGTTGCACTGATGGGCAACATTCTTTCCAAAACTTCCGGCGCTCCGTCAACTCCCGGCCGATGGAAGGCCGTCAGCCGCGGCACTCATCCGGGGCGGGCGGCGCCGTCACCGTCCGGGCCGCGACTGCCGGGTCCAGGAGCGGTCCGGACGGGAGCATCGACAGCAGCCGCGAGGGCACCCCCTGGGGCGGTGTCCCGTCGTAACCCAGGGCCTTGACCCCGGCTTTGGACGCCAGCCGGTACTTCACCCCGGTGTCGGTGACGAGGTACAGGGTGCTGCCGACGGCACCGCCGCCGGCGCCGAGCGCCTGGACCAGCGCCCCACCGCCGGCCCGTACGGACACCCGGTCCACCGGCAGACAGGCCGGGGCGGTACCCAGACCCGCCGTGAACGGCTCGGCGTCGGCCGCAGCGCGGTCGAACGGCACGACCGTCAGGCCGACCCGGGGATTGGTCCCGTCCGGCCGTACGCTCACGCAGAGGCCCTCACCGGCGGCCGGGGCCAGCAGCCGGGGCGGCGCGGCCGGCAGTCCGTCCGGGGGGCCCTGCCCCGTGGGCGCACCGGTGGCCGCGCCGGCCGCCAACTGGTCGGCGCCCACCGGCAGGGCGGTGGCGGGGCCGCCCTCGTACGCCTGCCGCACGGTCTGCGGGTCCGCCAGTACCAGGGCCGCCACGGTGGCCGACACGGGCCGCAGCCCGTCGCCGGTCATCAGGTGGTACTGCTCCTGCCCGCCGGGCGGCTTGATGAGGAAGACCTGTCCGATCTTGGTGGCGGTGGCGCCCAGCGGGCGGCCGGGCGTTCCCCGGCCGGGGACGTCGGGGGCCGCCAGATCGGGGCCGGCGGGCACGCTGTCGAGGAAGGCGCCGGAGACCGGGCGCGCGGTGGCCGCCGCGTAGCCGAGGGCCTGGGCGGCGCCGTGTCCGGTGTCCAGCCGCAGCCGCCGGTCGTGCCACAGCACGTACGGGGTGCCGTCCGGGCCGGACACCAACAGCCCCTCGTCGCCGGGGTCCCGGCCCGATTCCAGCGGGTCGTGGCCGGTGGCGGGCGGGCCGATCCGCAGGGACGTGCGCGCCTTCACCGCTCCGGACGGGTCGGTGGACGTCACCGCGCAGACCAGCCAGATCCCCTTGTTGACGTCCGCGGGGGCGGGCAGGGTGCCCGGGCCTCCGGCGATGCCCACCGGCAGGCCGTGCGGGATGCCGCGCAGCGAACGGGCGGCGACCGTCTTCACGGTGGGCTGCTCGCCCAGGATCAGCCGTGCCGAGGCGTAGTCCCCGACCGGTCGCAGCGCGCCTTCCAGCAGCAGGTACCGGTTGCCGGTCTCCTTCTCGACGAGCAGGGACCGGCCGTCGCGCCAGGTCTGACCACCGCCGGGCGAGATCAGCCCGTACAGCAGGAACGCCACGGCCAGCAGCAGCGAGACCGCGATGCCGACGCCCATTCCGCGCGTGGTCCGGCCGACCGTGCTGTCCGGGGCGTCCGGGTCGGCCCGGAGCATGCCCGCGGTGAGCCTGCCGACGACGAACATGTGTGCCTGTACCTGATCACGCCTGGACTGCATGATGCCTCTTCTCCACCGTCACCCGGTCAGCTGCCGATCGCGCGTACGGCGCCGAAGACGCCGAGCACCCAGAGCGCCAGCGGCAGCAGCGCCATCGCGGCGACCGAGTGCAGCAGGTCCGCCGCGCGGCCCCAGTACGGAACCACCCGCCGGCCGGGCACCGTCCAGGACGCGATCGCCGTCATCGCGGCCACCGCCAGCAGAAGGCCGACCAGCGCGGGGCGCAGCCCCGGCGCCACCCGGGCCGAGGCGACGAACGCCAGCAGCAGCCAGCCGCCGACTCCGGGCAGCAGTACCGCGAGTCGCGACCAGGCACCGCCGATCCCCCGGGCGTGGAGCAGCAGGAGGACGGCCAGCACCCCGGCGGTGATCAGCGCCGGCAGGCGCGGGCTGTCCAGCAGCAGGCCCGCCAGGCATCCGCCGCAGACCAGTCCGGCCGCCGCGAACAGGGCGGTCATCCACTCCTCGGCCAGCGCGGCGCGGGCCACGACCAGTTGGTTGTCGTGCGGGTCGATGCCCTGCTGGAGCTCGTCGGCGTTGGTCGGGAGCGCGGGCAGCCGCAGGCCCGCGAGGCGGGCGGACAGCGCGGGCACCGCGGAGCCGAACACCACGGCCAGTACCGCCGTCATGCTCGCCGCGTGGGAGGCCGGTATCTCCATCAGCAGCATCAGCGAGCCCCACGCCACTCCGGCGAGGGCCACCACGGCCGAGGACGTCAGCAGTGGTACGTAGGCGGCCACCGCGGCCACCGCCAGTACGGCGCCGCCCGCGCCCGCCGCCGATCCGGCCAGCAGCCGGGCCCCCAGCAGCTCCCCCGAGGCAGCCGAGGCGGCGCCTCCGGTGGGCAGCAGCGCGCCCGCCAGCGCCAGATAGGGCGCCGCCATCACACCGAGGGCGGCGCCCGCGGCCGCGTCGCCGACGGCCCGGCTCGCGGAGGCGGCGCCGGCCAGTACCAGAAGACCGGCCGCCGCGGCCAGCCCGGCCCGCAACTGGCGGTCACCGCCGGGCATGGCCAGCGCCAGCAGACCGGCCGCCAGCAGCGCCACCATCACGGCGCGCAGCATCACCCGGCTGTACCGCTCGTTCCAGGAACTTCCGTGGGCGCGCATGGAGGTGGTGACCCCGTCGACCAGGTCGTCGAAGTGCACCTCCGGCAGTTGGTCGGCGCGCGGCCTCAGGTAGAGCACGTCGCCGTCGCGCAGTTCCAGCGACTGGGCGGTGCCCTCCTCGTCGAGCGGCTCGCCGCCCAGTCTCTGCAGGACCCAGCCGCCGTGGTCGAGCCCGCTCTCCTCCAGCCCCTCGCCGCCGTAGCCGACCAGCGTGGGCAGCAGGTCGGCGATCGGCACGGCGGCGGGTACGGCCAGGTCGACGACCCTTTCAGGAGTACGGACCGTGAGCCGGCAGAGGCCGGCCGCCGAGGTATCAGTCATGAACGCCACGCTTCGGTGAGGGGATTGCGATCAGGAGGAGGGGTACGGCGACGAACGGGTTGCGTCGCGTTCCGTTTGATGATCGGACAACATCATTACAGGGTGGCCAATTGGCACACCAGCTCGCACCCGGCCGATCATCTGACGTACGGTCTCATCCTGTCGTGATCCGGAGGGGAGTTCCCCGCCACGACCCAATCAGCCCGGAACGGTGCCGGATTCGCCCTGCGCGTCAGTGTCACGGGCGGGCCGGCCGCGTCTCAGCCCGAGGAGTTCCCCCGTTGAGTACGGTCCTTTTCCGGCGCCCGGCCCGCCGCCGGGGCCCCGACATGCCCCAGGGCGAGATGAGCCTCCAGGAGCCGCCCGGCCTCCCCGAGGCACAGCCGAACTCCTCGGCCATGTGGATGTACCTGCCGATGGGCCTCACCTCGGTGGCGATGCTGCTGATGTTCGTCCGCCCCGGCGAGGCGACCGTCATGAGCTACATGGCCATCGGCCTGATGCTGCTCTCCTCGGTGGCCATGGTCGTCGGGCAGTTGGTGCGCACCTCCGGCGACCGCAAGCGCCGCCTGCGCGGTGAGCGCCGCGACTACCTGCGCTACCTCGCTCAGAGCCGACGCCGTGTCCGCCGCACCATCGGCGAGCAGCAGCTCGCCCTGGCCTGGCGGCATCCGGAGCCGACCGGACTGTGGGCCCTGGCCCGCACGTCCCGGCTGTGGGAACGCCGCCCCACCGACGACGACTTCGCCGAGATCCGGATCGCGATCGGCGACCAGCGGCTGGCGGTGCGTCTCGCCCCGCTGTCCACCAAGCCCGTCGAGGACCTGGAGCCACTGTCGGCGCACGCGCTGCGCAGTTTCATCCGCGCCTACGGCACCGTCCCCGACCAGCCCATCGCCCTGTACCTGCGGGCCTGGTCCCGGGTACTGCTGCGGGGCGACGAGGAGCGGGCCCGGTCGCTGGTGCGGGCGATGCTCGCGCAGCTCGCCGTCTTCCACTCCCCCGAGGACCTGTGGATCGCGCTGTGCGTCAGCGACGAGCGGCGGGCCGCCTGGGACTGGGTGAAGTGGCTGCCGCACGCCCAGCATCCCGACGAGCACGACGGCGCGGGCCCGGCCCGGCTGGTCGGTTCGGCCCTCGGGGAGCTGGAGGACCGGCTCGGCCCGGAGTTCACCGCCCGGGCGCCTTTCGACCCGGAGGCGCTGCCGGCCCGTGAGGAGCCGTACACCGTCCTGGTCATCGACGGTGGCAAGGTTCCCGCGGGCCATCGCGCGGGCGGTCCCGGGTACCGCAACACCGTCGTCATCGACCTGTCCGGCGCACTGTCCTGGAAGCCCGGCCGCACCACCCTGCGGCTGGACGTCGAGGGCGGCAGCGTGGGCCTGGTCCGCACCGACCGGGAACGCAAGGAACAGACCACCGAACTCGGCCGCCCCGACGCCCTCGGCCCGGCCGCCGCCCGTACCCTGGCGACCCTGATCGCGCCGTACCGGATGGGCATCACCGTCGACACCGGCGAACCCATGGCCGCCGACACCGAGCTCACCGCTCTGCTCGGCATCCCCGACCTGCGCCGCCATGAACCGGCCACGCTGTGGCAGCAGCGGGTCGACGGCGCCGACAGGCTCAAGGTGCCGATCGCGATCGGTGAGGACGGCAAGCCGGTCGAGCTCGACATCAAGGAGTCGGCGCTCGGGGGCATGGGCCCGCACGGCATGCTCATCGGCGCCACCGGCTCCGGAAAGAGCGAACTGCTGCGCACTCTGGTGCTCGGTCTGGCCCTCACCCATTCGTCCGAGACGCTCAACTTCGTCCTTGTGGACTTCAAGGGCGGCGCCACCTTCCTGGGGCTCGACGGCCTGCCGCACACCTCGGCGGTGATCACCAACCTGGCCGACGAGTCCGCACTGGTCGGGCGCATGCAGGACGCCCTGCACGGTGAACTCATGCGCCGCCAGGAACTGCTGCGCAGCGCCGGAAACTACACCTCTGTCCTGGAGTACGAGAAGGCCCGCGCAGCCGGGGCCCCGCTCGCCCCGCTGCCCTCGCTGTTCGTCGTGGTCGACGAGTTCAGCGAACTACTGGCGGCCCACCGCGAGTTCATCGAACTCTTCGTGATGATCGGGCGGCTCGGCCGCAGTCTGGGCGTGCACCTGCTGCTGGCCTCGCAGCGCCTGGACGAAGGCCGGATGCACCAGCTGGAGAGCCACCTGTCCTACCGCATCGGCCTGCGGACCTTCTCCGCGATGGAGAGCCGCGGCGTACTGGGCGTCCCCGACGCCTACCACCTGCCGCCACAGCCCGGCAGCGGATACCTCAAGAGCGGGGTGGAGGCGCTGACCCGCTTCCGCGCCGCGTACGTCTCGGGGCCGCACCGGGCCGGCCGGCTCGGCAACATCCCGCAGTCGCGCATAGCCGGGCAGATCGTGCCCTGGTCGACCGACTGGACCGTGCCCCGGGACCTTCCCGCGACTCCCGACCCGGATCCCGTGGGGCCTGAGCCCGACACCGGTGAGACCCTGCTCTCCGTCGCCCTGGAACGGCTGGCCGACGCGGGACCGCCCGCGCACCAGGTGTGGCTGCCGCCGCTGGACCTGCCGCCCACCCTGGACCAGATCCTGCCGCCTCTGGAGCCGCACCCCGAGCACGGCCTGACCGCCGACACGCAGGCCAGGGGCCGGCTGGTGGTCCCGGTCGGCATCGTCGACAAGCCCTTCGAGCAGCAGCGCGAGCTGTTCACCGTGGACCTGTCGGGCGCGGGCGGCCACGTCGGCATCGCAGGGGGCCCGCAGAGCGGCAAGAGCACGCTGCTGCGCACGCTGATCGCGGCCCTGGCCCTCACCCACAGTCCGCGCGAAGTGCAGTTCTACTGCCTGGACTTCGGCGGCGGCACCCTGTCGGGGCTCACCGGCCTGCCGCACGTCGGCGGCGTCGCGGGCCGGATGGACAGCGAACGGATCGGCCGCACCCTCGCCGAGGTCACCTCGCTGCTCAACCAGCGCGAGCTGTTCTTCGCCGAGCGCGGGATCGACTCCATGGCCACCTACCGGCGCAGGCGCGCCGCCGGGGAGTTCCCCGAGGAGCCGTTCGGCGACGTCTTCCTGGTCATCGACGGCTGGTCCACCCTGCGCAACGACTTCATGGACCTGGTCACCGTGGTCAACGGCGTGATCGGCCGCGGTCTGAACTACGGCGTGCACGTGGTCATCACCACCGCCCGCTGGGCCGAGCTCTCGCCGGCCGTCCGCGACCAGACCGGCACCCGGCTCGAACTGCGGATGGGCGACTCGATGGAGTCCGGCATCGACGTCCGCAAGGCCGCCACCGTGCCGCGGGTCCCCGGCCGCGGTCTGACCCCCGACAAGCTGCACTTCCTCGGCGCGCTGCCGCGCATCGACGGGATCGAGGACCCGGAGGACCTCTCCGACGGCGTCGCCGCGTTCGTCGAGGCCGTCGCCGAGAGCTGGAACGCGCCGGCCGCGCCGCGGGTCCGTATGCTGCCCACCACCCTGCACGCGGCCGATCTGCCCGCTCCCGAGGGCGATCTGCGCCTGGCCATCGGCATGGACGAGGAGTCACTCGCCCCGGTGTGGCACGACTTCACCGAAAGCCCGCACCTGATCGTCGTCGGCGACAGCGAGAGCGGCAAGACGGCGATGCTGCGTCTGGTCGCCAAGGCCATCACCGACCGCTACACCCCAGCCGAGGCCAAGGTGCTGGTCGTCGACTACCGGCGCGGCCTGATCGAGGCCGTCCCCGAGGAGTACCGGCTCGGGCACGCGGTCTCCGCCGACCCGCTGCGCGATCTCCTCGACGGGACCGGGCGGGCGATGACGACGCGGCTTCCCGGCGCCGACATCAGCCCCGCGCGGATGCGGCTGCGCGACTGGTGGACCGGACCGCGCATCTTCGTCCTGGTCGATGACTACGACATGATCAACAGCACCGCCATGCGCAACCCGTTCGACCCGGTCCTGGACCACCTGCCGCTCGGCTTCGAGGTCGGTCTGCACCTGGTGGTGGCGCGCTCGGCGGCGGGCGCGGGCCGCGGCCTCAACGACGCGCTGCTGCGCCGTATGCAGGAGGTCAACACCCCGGCACTGCTGCTGTCCTGCCCGGCCTCCGAGGGGTACCTCTTCGGGAACGTCAAGCCCCGCACGCTGCCGCCGGGGCGGGCGATCCGCATCGCCCGGCGCAAGACGAGCCTGGTCCAGCTGGCGCTGCCGGACGGCCCCACGCCCTGAAGCGCCGCCTGACGGGCCGCCTGACGCGCCTCCCTACGCCCGCGCTCCGTACGCGCCTACGAGCCGCCGCTGCCGCCCGGGCGCCAGCGGCGGGCCCGGCCGCGCGGGACCACGGCCATCAGCAGCAGCGCCGCCAGCAGCACGGTCCCGGAGGCTCCGGCCACGAGCAGGGCGGTACGGCCCGCACCGGTGGCGCTGGCCGCCACGGGGACCCGTAGCGTCCCGGGCGGGCCGGAGGGGCCGGGGCCCGCGGCGGGCGGCCGGGTCGCGGAGACCGCCGCGTAGACGTCCAGCGCGGGCTGACCGCCCGGGTAGGCGGTGGCGAGGAGACGCGCACGCACCTGGGCGCCGGTCAGGTCCGGGTGGTAGGCGCGGACCAGGGCGGCGGCGCCACCCACCACGGCGGCCGCCTCCGCGCTGCCCGAGGCGGTCCAGTGGCCCTCGCCCTTGGGGCCGATCCCGACCATCACGTCGCCGGGGGCGGACAGGTCGGCGCGCTCGGCCTGCGGCGCGTTCTGCGGGCGCTCGCCGCCGGGGCCCGTGTCGACCACGGCGATCACCTCGGGCAGGGCGGCCGGGTAGACCCGTAGCGGGGTGTCGCGGGAGCCGCTCGCGTTGTTCTCCGGCGCGGCGGTGGCCACCACCACGGCGTCCTTGTCCAGGGCGTGTCGTATGGCGGCGCGCAGGGCCGGGGTGTCCGTGGCCACGAAAGTGCCGACCACGATCACCTTGGCGCCCGCGTCGGCCGCCTCGGTGACCGCGGCTGCCAGCCGCTCGGCGTCCGGCTCGCCGTGCTTGCCGGTACCGCGTACGGCCAGGATCCTGGACTGCGGCGCGACCCCGGACAGGCCCTGGCCCGTGCCGGGCCGGGCGGCGACCAGTCCGGCCAGGAAGGTTCCGTGGCCGACGCAGTCGCTTCCGGCGTCACCCAGCGCGGTGACGCGGCCGGCCAGCGCGGGCGCCGTGGTGGACACCCCCGTGCCGACCACGGCGACGGTCGTCCCGGAGCCCTGGCCCAGTTGCCACACATGGGCGAGGTTGAGGGCCTGCTGGGCCCAGGGCACCGCCGTGACGACGGTGGCGGACTCGGCGGTGCACGGCTTGTCCGGTGCCACCGACGTCGGGACGGGCGGCAGGTCCACGCCGTCCGCCGCCGTCGCGGTCGGCGCCGGGGCGGCGGACAGCACGAGCGCGGCCACGGCCACGGCCACGGCCGTGCCTCGACGGTGGGTGCGGGACGGGCGGGCTCTCACGGGGCTTCCTCACTGTCGCGCCGGTACCTGCGGGTTCTCACGCCCCGGATCAGCGGCGAGCGGCGGACGACGGGATGTCCTGGACCAGGAGCAGACGCAGGTCGTCGACGTCGGCCTCGGCGAGGGCGGCGACCCGGCCCGCCTGCCGCGTCATCATCGCCTCGACGGTCTGGCGCGCCAGCCGGGCGTTGCCGAACGACCGGCCGCGCGGGACCGCTTCGAAGAGGTCGAACAGCGCCTGCTCGGTCCCCGGAGCACATTCGTAGCCGTTGGCCAGGGCATGGTCGCGGACGATGGTGACCAGTTCCCGCGAGCTGTAGTCCTCGAACTCCACATGGCGGGTGAACCGTGACGCCAGACCCGGGTTGGAGGCCAGGAAGCGGTCCATCTCCTCGGTGTAGCCGGCCGCGATCACCACCACCTCGTCACGGTGGTCCTCCATCAGCTTCAGCAGGGTCTCCACCGCTTCCTTGCCGAAGTCGGAGCCGCCCGCCGAGTCGGGGGTGAGGGCGTACGCCTCGTCGATGAACAGCACACCGCCGCGTGCCCGGTCGAACGCGTCCCGGGTCATCTGCGCCGTGTGGCCGATGTACCGGCCGACCAGGTCGGCCCGGGACACCTCGACGAGCTGGCCGCGCGGCAGAACGCCCAGGGAGGCCAGCAGTTCGCCGTACAGCCGGGCGGTGGTGGTCTTGCCCGTGCCGGGCGGACCCGCGAACACCAGGTGGTTGCTGATCCGGGAGACCGGCAGTCCGGCCTCGGTGCGGCGTTTGGCCGTCGACAGAAGGTTGACCAGGTCGGTGACTTCTCGCTTGACGGCCGCGAGGCCGACCATCGCCTGGAGCCTGGCCAGCGGCCCGGATTCGCCGCCGTCCTCGCCCTCGGCCGCCTTGAGGTCCTCCACACCGACGTCCTCGGCCACGAGCCGGGTCAGGGCGTGCTCGTCGGCGTCGGGAAGCTCGGCGAGCCGGAACGCCTGCCGGTCGACCATCTCCTCGAAGACCTTGCGCGCGGTGCGGCCGTTGCCGAACAGCGCGTCGCGGGGGATGCGGTCGAAGCACACCACGAGCGCGTCACGAGCCGGCTCGGTGAGCTCGTAGCTGTGGGCCGTGCACATGCTGTCGACGATGGTGACGAGTTCGTCGGTGGTGTAGTCGGTGAACTCGATGCTGCGGGTGAAGCGTGAGGCCAGACCGGCGTTGGAGGCCAGGAAGGACTCCATGTCCGGCGCGTAGCCCGCCGCGACCACGACCACGTCCTCGCGGTGGTCCTCCATCAGTTTCACCAGGGTGTCGATGGCCTCCTGGCCGAAGTCGGCGCCCGATCCCTTGCCGTCGGACAGCAGGGTGTACGCCTCGTCGATGAACAGCACTCCGCCCAGCGCCCGGGTGAACGCCTCGGTGGTCTTGATCGCGGTGCCGCCGATGACCTGCGCCACCAGGTCGGCCCGCGAGACCTCCACCAGGTGTCCGGAGCGCAGGACGCCGAGCTGGGCAAGGATGCTGCCGTAGAGCCGGGCGACGGTGGTCTTGCCGGTGCCGGGCGGGCCCGCGAAGACCAGGTGGCGGCTCATGGGCGGGAGCGGCAGTCCCAGGCTCGCCCGGCGCTGGGCGAGACGGTTGAGGTTGATGAGGGTGAGGACCTGTTGTTTGACGCCGGCCAGCCCGATCAGCGCCTCCAGTTCACCGATGGGGCCCTCCGACGCACGACCCGGGACCGGGGCCGGTACCGTCCCTGCGGGCAGTCGTCCCTCCACGCCCCGCGCCTCCTCGGGCGTGCCCCAGATGTCCGCGACGCCGTTGCCGGAGCTGTCGAGCTCCTCGACGCTCACGCGTTCCCCGGCGATGGTCTGGCGAAGTCCGCTGTCCTTGTTGTCCCGTACGGCGCACGCGGTCAGCGCGACCGGGCCGGCACTCTCGATCCGGATGCCGTCGCCCTCGTTCGCCGACGACTCGCAGGTGTGGAGCGCGGCCCGGCCGCCGGAGGCCACCCGGATGCCGTGGGCGCCGGACTTCTCCACCTGGGTGCGGGTGGCGGTGAGTTCGCCGCCGTCCTCCACCTCGATGCCGCTCTCCGCCGCGTTCTCGACGGAGAAGTCGCGCAGAGTGACGGTGCCGGCCGGGCCGACCGACACTCCGCAGCCACGGGGCTCGCGCAGGACGGTGGCCGCCACCGACAAGGTGCTCCCGTCCGCGACCCGCAGGGCCGGGCCGCCGGGCCGGTCGACGCGGCTGTCCTCCACTCGGCCCCGGCCGCCGGCCAGCACCTCGATCGCGGGTCCGGCACCTCCGGTCGTACGGACGCGGCGCAGCAGCGGGGCCGCGCCGGAGCGTACGCACACGGCGGCCGCGCCCGCATCCTCGACCTCCAAGTCGTCGAACTCGGGGGTGGCTTCCTCCTCCAGCAGCACGCCGATGCCCGCGCTGTCGCGGACCCGTACCGAGGTGAGGGTGGGCGCGCAGGGGCCCGTGATCCGGACGGCGGCGCTCTCCGCGGTGTGGAAGGAGCTCTCCTCCACGATGCCCCGCGCCCGGTCGAGGACCAACAGGCCGTGTCCCCGGGTGCGTTCGCTGTGGCAGCGGGTCAGTCGTGGCGCGGTTCCGGCGGACAGGACGAAGCCGTGACCGGTGGTGCCGGTCACCGAGACATCCTCCAGGAGGTTGCGTCCGGTGGAGGTGACGTAGACGCCGACGACCGCGTCGTGCACCTCGGTGCGGGCCACCCGCAGGGTGCTTGCGCCTTCGAGTGCGATCGCGGGCTTCTCGGTCCCCGATATCCGGCAGTCCTCCACTACGCCCCGCCCCTCGCCGTTGGCGAGTATGCCGTTGCCCCGCGCATCGCGCACGACGCAGCGGCGGACGGTGGCGCTGCCGCGTTCGGCGATCACCACGGCGGAGGTGCCCAGGTTCTCCATGACGCAGGCTTCGAGGAAGCTCTCCTCCTCGGAGGTGGTCACCACCGCGGCGCCGACCGCGTTGGACATCCGGCAGTCGCGCAGGGCCAGGGAACCGGTGCCGCTGCTGAGTACGGCGGTCCAGGCGGCTCCGGTGATGTCGCAGCCGTCCATGGCGATCTGACCCCGCGTGGCGGCGGCGACCGGCAGTTCGGCGTCGTGGCCCCGCAGCGTGAGGTCGGTGAGCTGGACGGCGTCGGTGAGCAGGGTGAGCGCGGTGCCGTGCCGGGGGGCGATCTCCACGGTTCCGGGGCCGTCGTTGGCGACGAGGGTCACCGAACTGGTGACGGTGAGCCGTTCCTCGTAGGTGCCGGGAAGGATGCGCAGAACGGAGCCCGGGCGGGCTCTTCCCAGGGCTTCACCGATGGTGCGGAAGGCATCCGGCCGATCCGGACCGACGACGAGTACCTGACGTGACACGGTGGATCCTCCCCGGCCCCGTGCCTGGAGGCGGCAGGAGGGCAGGCCAGTGAATGTGGTTGCTGAGTATGACCGTCGTACCGGACGTGAGGTTCCCCGAGCCGGGCGGCCCGCCCGTACGCGCCCGCGCGATGGCCAGCGTAACTGATCTTTGTCGGTCGGCGGCGGGGGCGGAACCGGTCCGGCACCGGGGCAGCGGGTGGGCCGACTTGCGGGGAGGCCGGCGCGGTGGTCGCCGCCCCGGCTTCGTCCGGCTGCCCCACGAAGCATCGGCGTGGGCCGCTCGGCGGCGGGCCATGGGCCCCCTGCCGGGCGGCGGCGGGCGCCTTCACCGCCGCACTTTGTTGATTCTTCACGACATCGCGCGCCCGCCCCCGCGACAGACCCGCAGTGGGCCGCAGCCTCGGGGAGGACCCACATGGAGCCGTTCGCGGGGGCCGAGGAGCCCCAAGGACTGCGAGCACCCGCAGTCCCGCCGGCGGGCGTCCCTCGGTCACCTCGCTCTACCAGGCGCTCGCGCGACGCAGAGGGCGCCGTCGAGGTACGGCTTCACCGCAGGCAGACGCCCTCTGGGCTCCCACCCGCGCAGGATGGGAATCTCTGCATTCAGGTTGAAAGTGACCTACAGGCCGGATAATTGTTCTCTCCATGACTCTCGCTTCCACCGTCTTGAACGCTACTGAGCCGCATGGCTACGCCTTCCCTTGGGCGCTGGTGGACGTGGAGACGTCGGGCCTGATACCCAGGCGCGATCGGGTGCTGTCGATTGCCGTGGTGACTCTCGGGCCGGACGGTCAACAGACCGGCGAGTTCTCGACTCTGCTGAACCCCGGCTGCGACCCGGGCCCCGTACATGTGCATGGCCTGACCGCCGAATCGCTGAGCACCGCGCCGACCTTCGACCAGGTCGCCGATCACATCAGTGCGATGCTCCAGGACCGCATCATGGTGGCCCACAACGCTCAGTTCGACTACGACTTCCTGGCACACGAGTTCGCCCGAGCCGGGTCGCATCTGCCCGTGTCACGGCGCCTGTGCACTCTGGCGCTGAACAGGCGGGTGGACCCGCCCACGGCCGACCTTAGGCTGGGCACGCTCGCAGCCCACTACGGCGTGGTTCAGAAGAAGGCGCATGACGCACTGGACGACACCCACGTGCTGGCCGGGATCCTACGAGCCTCTCTGCGGGAGGCTGCCCGGCTCGATCTGCCTCTGCCACTGGTGTCCTGTCCGCCACGGCAGGACCCGCGGTTCACTCCGAAGCCGCCCAAGGCACCCTGCGCATTCCGGAATCCAGGCCGGCTGGCTCCTGGTGGCGCGCTCAAGCAGGGCATGAAGATCGCTATCACCGGGGACACCGACACCGCGCGGGCCGAACTGGTCGAACGGGCGGTCACTGCCGGGCTGAACGTGATGGGCTCGGTCAGCCGGTACACGAGCGTCCTCGTGACCAACGATCCGGTGTCCACGTCCGCGAAGGCACGACGAGCACTCGCCGAGGGCATACCTCTGCTCGACGAGCAGACCTTCCTCAAGCTGTTGGGCGACGTACGTCCAGGGACCTCGCCCGACGCCGAGGCCCCGGTCGCCGAGCTGGTCGACAGCCCCGCTCCCCCACCGGCCGATGTCACGCCGGACGTCCCGGCTCCCCGTCATGAAGGGTCTGCCTCGCACGGACGGCTGGCCGGGCGGCGGGTTCTGGTGCTGGGAGGCCTGCACCAGGACGCGGCGGACGCCAGGGCGCGTGTCGTGGCCCTCGGCGGAGCCGCTGCCGTCAACCTCTCTGCCAGTGTCACCGACGCAGTCCTCCTCCCAGGTGGCGAGCACGACCGGCGGATGGCCCGGATCACATCCCTCCAGTTGCCGGTTCATCAGGCTGAGTGGCTGACTGCATCTACAGCCACCGCACACACACCTGAGATGACCCCGTCGCCCCAGGTCCTGCCTCGGGGCGGCGTTGTCGACCTCTCCGGCGCAGCCAGTCCTACGGCAGGCTGGAACGTGTCGGCCACATGGGCACAGCAGACCGACTGCGAGATCGACGTCGTCGCCTTCACCGTCGACAGTGACGAACAGGTTTCACGCGACGAAGACTTCGTGTTCTACGGAGCCCCGGAGAGCCCCGATGGTGCTGTGAGGCTCCTGAGCGACGGACCCACCGAGCAGACGATCGTCATCGATCTCGCTTCCATGCCTCCCGCGGCCCGCAAGGTGGTCGTGGTCGCTGCCATCGACGGCGGCACGGCATTCGGCGACATCGGCCCTGTCCAGATCACCTTGGCGCCGGGCGCCGACACCACTCGCCTGGCCCAGGCCACCCTGGACGCCGCTACGACCGAACGCACATTGATCCTCGCCGAGCTATACCGACGGGGCCCGCTCTGGCGCTTCCGAGCCGTCGGTCAGGGGTACGACCACGACCTCGCTGCGGTCGCACGCAGCTACGGCGTCGACATCGCCGAATGATCCGACGGACAACAAAGTCCGGGCTGCAAGGCTTGGCGGGGAGCAGCAGTCCGTCGACCACCCGGTCCGTGCTCGCCGGCCCCGCGTCGGAAGACGCGGCTCGGGGGGGGCAGGGTGCGGGTCCTGTCGAATCGACCTCACGAGCTCGTGGCTGCCGCTGCCGGCTGCCGGCGCGCACAGCATGTGCCCGGCTCGTGCAGTGTGCACGCCGGACTCACCCGAACGTGTGGGGCCGGAGAGCTGGTTCCCGCGGAGCACGACAGCGTCGGCTTGGGACGTCACAGGGCTGCGGTCCTCGGAGTACACGGCCTGGGGCGGGGAGATCTGAGGCCGTCCCGCGAGCCGAGACGAGTCCCGCGGCGGTGGCGGTCGTAGTGTCGAACCTCTCTCCGAGGAGGACTTCCGATGCGCAACGTGACCTACTCGATGGGCGTCTCCCTCGACGGCTACATCGTCGGGCCGGACGGCAGCTTCGACTGGACGGAGCCCGACGAGGACGTCTTCCGCTTCTGGATCAACGAGATCCGAAGGGTCGGCGTCCACCTGTTGGGACGACGGCTGTACGAGACGATGCTGTACTGGGAGACCGCCGACCAGGATCCATCGCTCGGCGACCCCGAGCTGGAGTGGGCCTCGCTCTGGAAGCCGCTTCCCAAGGTGGTGTTCTCCACCACACTGTCGACGGTGCAGGGCAATGCGCGCCTGCTCTCCGGCGGCCTGGCGGAGGAGATCGAGCGGCTGCGAGCCGAACCCGGGGAGGGCGACATCGCGATCGGCGGCGCGACCCTCGCCGCCGAGGCGGCCGCGTCGGGTCTGATCGACGAGTACCAGGTCATCGTCTACCCGGTACTGGTCGGCGGCGGCATCCCGTTCTTCCCCCGGGACGAACGCCGGGTGGATCTCGAACTCGTCGAGACCCGCACCTTCCCCTCGAAAGTCGTCTACCTCCGCTACCGCGTGGCGCGCCAGGCGTCGCTATAGACGTTCCTGATGACCGGCGACCGCCTCGGCCCCGGGTGAGCGGTGACCACCGGAGGGTGCCGGCGGTGCTGGGATTACCCAGGAAGCGACTGACTCGGGCGCTCGCCGAAGGGCCGCCAGGATGCCGGGGCAGCGAAAGGGGTGGAGTGAGGGGCCGACGGAACCGGGTACCGTCTTTGTCATGTTCTTCCAGAGGCCGATTTACGAGTGAGGGCGTGACAGACACCTGCCGGCGTCCTTCGACATCGCCGCCCGCCCCCCACCGATGAATCCGTAGATCACTTCACATCACCAACGGGAGAAGCCGTGACCGACAGCAAGAACATCAACAACCCCGTGGGCCAGGGCGGCGGCCAGCGCAAGAAGCTGTCCCGCGCCGAACGGCAGAACAACGGTCCGCATCGCAACCTCGACCGCCAGGGTGCCGACGACCGGAAGGCGGAGCTGGTGCGGAAGATGCGCGAGAAGGCAGGCGCAGCTGAGGGCGCCGCGCAGACGGGCGAGGACACCGCGCAGAGCTGACGAACGGCCACCAAAGTCAGCATCGGGTCGGCACTGGTCCTGGCAAAGCCGACCCCCCCTGGTCACACAAGGGAAAACGTCGGGCGGCCGAAGAGGGCCTCTGGGAGCACCCGTCGCCCCCTCAGCCGGATCGATCTCCGCAGGAGCGACTGCCCCTCTTCGGCTGACCTCGGATGACCGTCCCGTTCCAGAAACAAGCAGGTCAGCGCACCCGTCCGCGTGCTTTCAGCGGCACCGGCGGGAGCCCGGGAGCGGGGATCGGGGGGCCGTCGTAGCCCTTGACCTTCCAGGACCCGAAGGGCTGCCCGAGCACTTCTCGTGCCGCAGGAAGCATGAGGCGTGATCTATCGGCCGCCGCTGACCGCCCCTCCCTGTGTCACCTCGTGCCAGAGCCCCCGGCCCGATTCGGGTGGGGCGTGTCGTGTTTCGTGTCGTGTTTCCGCCCGACATGTCAGTCCCCGGTGCCACAGTGGGCGCAGCACACCCAGCTGAGAGCCGAAGCTCAGAATGAAAGTGTGAACCCCAACCTGGTAGTGCACTTGATAGCGTGAACCCCTAAGTGATGGGGGCGCCTTCGGGGGGTGCGCGCGTATCGCCACGGCGATTAGCGCTGGTCACGGCTCCGCGGGCGGGCGAGGCGTTCGTGTCCTGGGTGGACCGGAAGGCACGCGTGAACCGGTGTCCGCCGGCCGAGGTCGCGACCACGATGGGGCTTGGCCTGCGGCGGGCTTCTGCGGATGTGCGGCCTCCCTTGTTCGGAGTGCGGTCCGACGAGGTGGTCCTCCGGCAAACGGTGTTCGCGGCGGCGGGTGTGCCCGATGAGCTGGTCGGGCGGAGGCCCAACACTAATGATCACCGGAGTCACCAGGGGGAGCCCACAGCATGACCGGCACCACGGAGGCCCTTGGCGGGTCGGCTGCAGTCGACGATTCAGCACGAAGCGTCACGCGCCCGTTCTACGTGTACGCCGTGCTCGCCAACACGATGTTCCAGCGCGGCGTATTCGTCCTCTTCCTTTATCAGCGAGGCTTCTCCGCCGGGCAAGTGGCCCTACTGCAGACACTGCTCTACCTGGTCAGCGGACTTGCGGAGTTGCCGACGGGAGTCATCGCCGACCGAATCGGCAGGCGTGCCAGCATCGTGATCGGCCAGGTGCTGATAGCTGGATGTCTGCTCGGTCAGGTGGCGTTCTCCAACTACTGGGTGTTCCTGGCGCTGTTCATCGGGCAGGGCGTGGGCATGGCATGTGTGTCCGGTTCGGACACCGCCCTGCTGTACGACCTGCTGGTGCGTCGTGGTGCAACGGCCGGCTACGTCAAGATCAAGTCCCGGTTCACCATGCTCGGGACGGTCACCTCGGGAGCCGCCATCGTCCTCGGCGGCCAACTGCAGCAGATTTCCTGGGGGGTCGTCTACGTCGGTTCGGCGGCGTGCCTCGTCCTGGCCGTGGTGGTGCTGATGTCACGGGTGCCCGAGATCCGCGGCGCGGACGCGGTGGACGAGCAGGACGGAGCCGAGGAGGAGCACGGCGACGTCACAGCATGGCGGGCGATGCTTCGGGTCGCCACGCCGGCGCTCGTGACGCTTGTCGTGGTGTCCGGATTGATGCATGCGACTTTGACTCCGTACATCATTTTTACGCAGAAGACCCTGTCCGATCAGGGAGCGGGCACCGCATTGGTCAGCGTGGTCATATCGGCGGGATTCTTCGCAGGCGGGCTCACTCCATTGCTGTCGGACCGCGCGGACCGGCGCATCGGGTATCGGGTCATCGTCCCGGTGTCTCTCCTGACGCTCGCCGTGGCGCTCGGCCTGAGCGGCCTCGGCCTTGTCTGGGTCACCATCGCCGCGTTCCTGGTCCTGGTCGGAATTCCCGAGATCACCGCCGTGATCGTGGACAACGTGTTCAACGAGGCCGTGCCGTCGCGCCACCGGGCGAGCCTGCTGTCGATGATCGCATTCGTGGAGTCGGCGCTCATCGGCATCGGCTATCTCGTCCTCGGCGCGCTCATGGACGGGTTGGGCTCCAGTGTGGGCATGGCCACCTACGCCGCGGTCCCCCTGCTGGCATGTCTCCTGTGGCTCCCGGTGCTCTTCCGAGGGGCACGGGTGACCGCCGAGATCGAGAAGCCCGCCGCCCAAAAGGCACCCTGAAACAGGCCATCTCGAGCAACGCCCCTGCCCGATCGCGGGGGCGTTGCTCGTTGGCATGTCGCTCCCAGCGGCGACGGAGCTGTCTCGGGGCCCGCAGAGTCGTAGTGATGGAGGGGCCGGTGCCCGGACTGCTCGCCGACGGCGGTGCAGTCGGCGGGCGGCGGGTTTCTCGGCAAGAGCCTCGACGGAGGCTGGGAAGTGCGGTGCCAAGAGCGCTACGGCAGGACCATGCGCGAGCGGCAGTTGTCCACAACGGCTGCGGTCACTGCGACACGCTGCAGGGCAAACTTCCCCGTCCACGACGAGGCAATGGGCCGCGTCGCCGCGAGTGGCGTGGACGGGCTGGACACGTTGCTGGTCGCTGCCTGCCCGGTGCTGGAGTGGCAGGCCATCGTCCACGACAACAGCGGCGGCGTGATGGCGATCTGAGCTCACACGCAGCGAGAACCCCCTGGTCAGCTCCACTCTCACGGCCCGCACGGTCTGAAGGGGGAGAGCAGAAGATGACCACCGCCGTTCTCCCGGAGACGCCCGCCGCTGCCGGTGAGCTGTCCGTATGGCCCGCGTCCACGAGGCCGCTCCCGCACGGCGGCCTGGCCGTCGGCGGAGTTTCCCTCACCGAGCTCTGGTCGCCCTGCGCCGCATGATCGGGCTCATGGCCCGCATCCGTGACACTCACGGCCTTGGTCCTGCCCGAGCTCGACATGGGCGGCGGACACGGCATCGCCTACCGGCCCGGCGAACCCGCCCTCGACCTCACCGCGTTCGCCCGGCGGATGCGTACCGAACTCGTCGACGGCTGCGCCGCCGCGGGACTCCCCGTGCCCCGGCTCGCCGTCGAACCCGGACGGGCCGTCGTGGGCCCCGCCGGAGCCGCCCTCTACCGGGTGCTCACCGTCAAGCACACCGGCGAGAAGGTGTTTCGTCGCCGTCGACGGCGGTATGAGCGACAATCCGCGCCCCGCCCTGTACGGGGTGCGGTACGCGCCCCGGCTCGTCGGCCGCCACTCGACGGCGGGACCCCGTGCGGCCACGGTCGTCGGACGGCACTGCGAAGCGGGCGACATCCTCGCCTCCGACGTCCCGCTGCCGGGCGACGTCCACCCCGGCGACCTGCTCGCCGTACCGGTGGCCGGCGCGTCACGGTGAGATGCAGGATCGCGGCAGGTGCGGCGGCCGGGCGGTTCGTCAGTCCTGAAGACCGCCCGGTGCCCGCAGCAGCCGCTCCAGCTCCGTTCCGGCCTCTTCGTATCCGGCATCGGAGATCCGTTGCAGCTCTCGCAGGTCTCCGGCTGCGGCCGCGCGTCGCGTGAGCAGCATTCCGGCGTGTCGGGATCCCTCGTCCAACAGGTCGCTCAGCTCCGCGACGTCGCCGGCCGCGTCCGCGAGATCGGCCAGCCGGTCCAGCGCGGTCTCGTTGCCCTCGTCGGCCAGGTCGCGGAGGGTCTCCCGATCGGGGTTCATGTTCTCCATGACTCCATGCTGCAACCCTGCCCCTGGGGCAAGGTCAAGTGGGACGATGACGAGGTGATCACCATCGGACAGCTGGCCGGCTACATCGGAGTGTCGATCAAGACCGTCCGCGTCTACCACGACAAGGGGTTGCTCCCCGAACCCGACCGCGACGCGTCCGGCTACCGGCGGTACGGTGCGAACGACGCTGTCGACCTGATCAAGATCCGGACACTGGCAGAAGCCGGTGTCCCCCTCGCTCGTATCCGGTATCTGAGAGCGGCGGGCGAGGAGGAATTCCGGCAGGCGCTGGGCGAGATCGACGACGAACTCGACGCCCGCATCCGCAGCCTGCAGGACACTCAGGAGCGCCTGCGCCGGCTTGCCGCCGGGCGTCTGGTGCCACTGCCCGGCGAGGTCTTCGCCCATCTGGAGGATCTGGCCCGATGGGGATTCACGCCTCGATGGGTGGACCTGCAACGCGACTTGTGGATCCTCGTGTTCGCCACCCACCCGGACCGTGCGACCACCCTGTTTCACGAGCAGGCCGAGATCTCGGCCGACCCGACTCTACGGCGGCTCTTCCTCGGCTACGACCACGCACACGACCTCGACGCCGACGACCCGCGGCTCGAGGACCTCGCCCGCAGGATCGCCGAGGCGAATCGGGAGCGCTACGGGCCCGACGAACGGCCCGGGCTGGATACGGGCTCTGAGATCCCCGCCCTCATCCAGAGCAGAGTCAACGCTTCGTCCCCGGCATGGGAACGGCTCGACTCCCTCATTCGCGCCCAACTGGACGCATGACATGAGTGCCCCCGGAGCGACCTGCGAAGTGTGTCTCTCCTCGGACCCGTCGCGATTCCCGACGCGCACGTGAGCCCCTGCCAGATCGAGCGCGGCCAGGACCCTGCTCACTGTCCAGTCGGCGCCGCGGACGCGATCCGCGCAGGCCGGCAACCACAGCTCGGCCGCGGCGGCCGTACACGACCTCTCCCGTCACCGGCCGGTGGTCACACCTCCCAGGTGACCGGGAGGCTCTTGACCCCGTAGATGTCCGCGGTCTCCGGGCGCAGGGCGACGTCTTCGGCCGGTACGGCCAGGCGCAGCGTGGGGAAACGCCCCAGCAGCGCGGTGAACGCGACCCGCATCTCGACACGGGCCAGCTGCGCGCCCAGGCACAGGTGGATGCCGTGTCCGAAGGCCAGGTGCCCACCGGAGTCCCTGCGGAGGTCGAGCAGGTGGGGATCGGCGTAGCGCTCGGGGTCACGGTTGGCGGTGTTGTACGACAGGACGACCGTCGTGCCGGCCTCGATGGTCTGGCCGCCCACCTCGACGTCCTCCAGCGCCGTCCGCATGAACGACTTGGCGACGCTCAGATACCGCAGCAGCTCCTCCACGGCCTGGTCGATGAGCGCGGGATCGGCGCGCAGCGCGGCCAGTTGCTCCGGGTTCTGCAGCAGCGCGAAGGATCCGAGGGACAGCATGTTCGCGGTGGTGTCGAATCCGGCCGCCAGCAGGATCAGGCTGATCCCCTGCAGCTCCTCATCGGTCAGGTCGCTGTCGGTGAGTTCGCTGAGCACGTCGTCGGTGGGGTTCGCACGCTTGGCGGCCACCAGCTGTGCGAGGTAGTTCTGGGTCGCGATGTAGGCCGCCATCAGATCCTCGTCGCTCGTCTCCCCGTTCATGAACTTGTCGATCTGCTCCTGGAAGGAGTCCCGGTCCTCGTACGGCACCCCCAGCAGCTCGCAGATGATGATGGTGGGGATGGGCTTGGCGAACGCGGTCACCAGGTCCGCCGACGGCCCCGTCCGTTCCATGGCGTCCAGGCAGTCGGTGGTGATCTGCTCGATGCGCTCGGTCAGCAGCCGCATCCGCCGTGCGGTGAACTTGCCCACGAGCGGCTTCCGGTAGCGGCTGTGCTGGGGGTCGTCCATGAGGAGGAACTCGCCGGGCGGCGCCGGAGGGATCTCGAAGTCGACCACGTTCAGGAGATCCTTGCGCGAGCTGAACCGCGGGTCGGCCAGGACCGACCTGACCAGGTCATACCCGGTGATCATCCAGCCCGGTTTGCCGCCGGGGTGGGTGTATCGGCTGATGGGGCCGTGCCGGCGGGCATCGATGAGCTCTGCCGGCGGGTCGAAGGGACAGCCGGGCCGACGCTCCGTCGGCAGCGTCGTGACGGTGTGGAGGGATTCATCCATGACCATTCCTCGCCTCGCGATAGTGCGCGTTTGATGCTTCTTGAAAGCTACGTTGCATTCAGAGTTCCTGCAATCCACCGAAAGACATAAGTGCAGCTAGATGGCGGCAAATTGATGCAATGACGCTGGGATCGAATGCAACGCCGCGTTGCACTGAATGGCGGTGAAGGCAATACTGGCGACATGCCTGGAGGACGGTTGACCCAGCAGGAACGCCAGCGCATCGCGGCCGGACTCACCGGCAAGCTCTCCTACGCCGAGATCGCCAGGCGGCTCGACCGGCCGACCTCGACGATCAGCCGGGAGATCGCACGCAACGGCGGCCCCGGCGGCTACCGGCCCCAGCAGGCGCAGCTGGCGACGGTCCAGCGGGCGCAACGCGGCACACCGTCACCCCCGCGCACGGACGGAGCACCGGGCGGCGCGTTGGAAGGGGAGATCATCGAGCTGGCGGTCAGGTCAGGGCTGCCGAGGATGACGGCGCGCGTGCACGTCGACCTTTTGTTGTCCGAGGACGGAAGGCGCACCGCGGCCGAGCTGACCCGCAGGCCGACCTCGACGTCCACATCGTCACCCACGACGAGGCCGCAAAGGGCCGTGGCCTGCCCGTCGCCCGCGGCGCGCGGCTCGGCCGCTCCCGCATCATTTGGGGCTGGCTCGCCGGTATCGCGGGCCCCGCGCTGCTGACCGTCCTGCTGAGCCAGATCGTCCCCGAGCTCGGGCTCGCCAACGACATGCTGCTCTTCCTCACCTTC
>NZ_JBHJTK010000056.1:0-39153 GCF_042267665.1 Streptomyces sp. NPDC056224 | reverse complement strand
CCCAGGTCGCCCGTCCGGTACATCCGCGCACCCGGCTCACCGAACGGATCCGGCACGAAACGCTCGGCGGTCAGCCCCGGACGGCCGAGATAGCCCCGGGCCAGTCCGGCACCGGCGATGAACAGCTCGCCCGGCACGCCGGGCGGCACCTGGCGCAGCGCCGCGTCCAGCACCTGGACCCGCATGTTGTCCAGCGGCCGGCCGATCGGCACGGTGCTGCCGAGCGCGTCCCCGGCGGTGATCGAGTGCCGGGTGGCGAAGACGGTGGTCTCGGTCGGGCCGTAGCCGTCGACCACCCGCAGCCCCGGGTGGACGCCGAGCACGCGGCGTACCGCGGCCGCCGGCACCACGTCTCCCCCGGTCATCACCTCGCGCACGCCGGCCAGGCTCTGCGGCGCGTCCTCGGCGAGCAGCCGGAACAGGCCGGCGGTCAGCCACAGCGCGGTGACCCGGTGTTCGGCGACCAGCCGTCCGATCCGCTCGGCGTCCAGTTCACCCGCGGGTGCGACCACGACCGCACCGCCGCTCAGCAACGGCACCCACAGCTCGTAGGTGGCCGCGTCGAAAGCCTGCGGGGAGTGGAACAGCACCCGCTCGTGGTGGCCGTCCCGCAGCCACCAGCGGTCGGCGGCCAGCGCGGCCACGTCCGCGTGGGTGACGGCGACGCCCTTGGGGCGGCCGGTGGAGCCGGAGGTGTACATCACGTAGGCGAGCCGGTCCGGCTGGACGGCCGGGACGGGCAGGGCGGGGGCGTCCGGCAGCGGGGCCGAGACGTCCACCACCCGCACACCGGCCGCGGCCCGGGCCCGGACGAACGGGAGGTCACGGGTGGCCGCGTCCACCAGCAGCAGATCGGCGCCGGTGTCATCCAGCACGAGGGCCATCCGCTCGTCGGGCCAGCTCTCGGCCAGCGGCACGTACGCGCTGCCCGCCCGCACCACGGCCAGCGTGCTGACCACCAGCTCCGCCGACCGCTGCTGGAGCATCGCGACCCGGCGTTCGGCACCCGCCCCGAGGGCTACGAGGTGGCGGGCGAGGCGGTCGGTGGCGGTGTCGAGCTGGGCGTAGCTGAGGGTGCCGGTGTCGCAGACGACGGCGGTGGCGTCGGGGGTGCGGGCGACCTGAGCGGCGAACAGCTCCGGCAGGGCGGCGGCGGGCAGCGGATGGACGGAGCCGGTGGCCAGCCCGGCCAGTTCGGCCCGGCCGGTCGCGCCCAGCAGGTCGATGTCGTGGAGGGGGGTGTCGGGGTGCTGGGCGGCGGTGGTCAGGATCCGCTGGAACTGGTCGGCCAGCCGGGCGACGCTGGCGGGCTCGAAGAGGTCGGCGGCGTACTCGATGGTGACGGTCAGTCCGCCGGGAGCGCCGTCGGCGGTGTGGTGCTCGGTGACGGTGAAGGACAGGTCGAACTTCGCGGCGCTCTCGAACTCAACGTCCTGACTGGTGTGTTCGGTGTTCTCGGCAGTCGTGTTGTTGAGGGTGAGGACGGTCTGGAAGAGCGGGTGGCGGTGGGGGGCACGGCTGGGGTTGAGGGCCTCGACGAGGCGCTCGAAGGGGAGGTCCTGGTGGGAGAGCGCCGCGAGACCGACGTCACGGGTACGGCCGAGCAGTTCGGTGTGGGTCGGGTTGCCGCTGGTGTCCGTGCGCAGGACCAGGGTGTTGACGAAGAAACCGATCAGCTCGTCCAGGTCACGGTGCGCACGGCCCGCGGTGGGCGTACCGATCGGCAGATCGCAGCCGGCGCCGTTACGGGTCAGCAGGACGGCCAGCGCCGCATGCACCGCGTGGAAGAGCGTGGCCCGGTGGGCACGGGCATGAGCGGTGAGGTGCTGGTGAACGGTGGAATCGGTGTGCGTGGTGTGCGTGCGGGCCCGGTGAGTGGGGTGCGCGGGCCGGGTGTGGTCGGCGGGGAGGGCGATCTCCTCGGGCAGCCCGGCCAGCCGGGCCGTCCAGTGGGCGAGCTGCTCGTACAGGGGCGTACCGGGAGTGTCCGGGTCACCCAGGTGGCGGTGCTGCCAGAGCGCGTAGTCCGCGTACTGCACCGGCAGCGGCGCCCAGTCCGGGGCGTCCCCGTGGGTGCGGGCGTGGTAGGCGGTGGTCAGGTCGTGGGTCAGCGGACGCATGGACCAGCCGTCCCCGGCGATGTGGTGCAGCACCAGGACCAGCAGGTGGTCGTCCGGAGCGAGGGTGAAGAGAGCGGCACGCAGCGGGAGTTCACCGGACAGGTCGAAGGGCTTGGCCGAGAGCTCCGCGATCCGCGCCCGGGCACCACCCTCGTCGGTCTCCACGAGGTCGAGGGGCACGAGCCCCGGAGCGGCGGGCAGCACGAGCTGGCACGGCCGGCCCTCGGTCTCGGGGAACACGGTGCGCAGGGTCTCGTGCCGTCCCACCACATCGTCCAGCGCGGCCTGCAGCGCGACGGCGTCCACCGCCTCGGTCAGCCGCAGCACCACCGGCATCGTGTAGGCGCTGGCCTCGCCCTCCATCCCGTTGAGGAACCGGAGTCGACGCTGGGCGAAGGAGAGCGGCAGCACCTCCGGGCGCTCCGCCCTGACCAGCGGCGGCAGTGCGGTGGCGGGCAGGGCCGCGCCCAGCCGCTCGGCCAGCGCCGCGACGGTCGGCGCCTCGAACAGGTCACGGACACCCATCTCCGCGTCCAGCCCGGCCCGCACCGTCGCGACCAGCCTCATCGCCAGCAGCGAGTGGCCGCCGAGGTCGAAGAAGCTCTCGTCGATGCCCGGCTCCCGCTCGGTGCCCAGCACCTCGGCGAAGATCCGGCACAGGGCGGCCTCCCGCTCGTCGCGCGCGGCCCGCCCGGCCCCGGGCTCCTGGCGAGGCGGGGCCGGCAGGGCGCGCCGGTCCAGCTTGTTGTGCGCGGTGAGCGGCAGCGCGTCGAGCACCACCAGCGCGGACGGCACCATGTAGCCGGGGAGCGTCCCGGCCAGTTCGCGGCGCAGGTCGGCCGGTTCGATCTCGGCGCCGGGCAGCGGGACGAGGTATCCGACGAGCTGCCGGTCCCCCGGCCGGTCCTCGCGGACCACGGCGGCGGCTGCCGCCACCGGCTCCAGGGCGGCCAAGGCCGCCTCCACCTCGCCCAGTTCGATCCGGAAGCCGCGGATCTTCACCTGGTCGTCCAGCCGCCCGAGGAACTCGATCGGGCCGTCCGGCAGTCGGCGGGTCAGGTCGCCGGTGCGGTACATCCGGGCGCCGGGCGCACCGGTCGGGTCGGGCACGAAACGCTCGGCGGTCAGGCCCGGGCGGCCCAGGTAGCCCCGGGTGACCTGGGCGCCTCCGATGAACAGTTCGCCCGGCACCCCGACCGGCACCGGCTCGCCCCGGCCGTCCAGCACGTACGCGCGGACGTTGCCCAGCGGGCGGCCGATCGGCACGGTCGCGGTCCCGGCGAGCTCCTGTGCCCGCGGGCGGTGGGTGGTCACGCCGACCGTGGTCTCGGTCGGCCCGTAGTGGTTCAGGACCTCGCAATCGGCCCGGCCCAGCAGTTCGCGCACGAAGCTGCTGGTCGAGCCCTCGCCGCCCAGGATCAGGGCCCGGCGGGGCAGTACCCGGTGCCCGGCGCCCGGACCCTCCAGCGCCGCCAGGTGCGAGGGGCTGATCTTCAGGTAGTCGATCGCGTGCTCGGCGAAGTAGGCGGCCAGCAGCCGCCCGTCCGAGGCGGTGTCGGCGTCCACCATGTGCAGCGTGCCGCCCCCCAGGAGCGCGGACGAGAGGACCGTGACGCAGGAGTCGAAGGTGAACGGCTGCACCATCGCGTACCCGGCCGCTTCCAGGCCCAGCGCGGACACCACCGCGGTGTGGTAGTTGAGCACGTGCCGGTGCTCGACGACCACGCCCTTGGGCCGCCCGGTGGAGCCGGAGGTGAACAGCACGTAGGCCGCCTGGCCCGGGTCCACGGCCACCTCCGGGGCGGTGTCGGGCTGCGCGTCGAGAACCAGTTCCTCCACCGCGACCGCCCGCACACCGGACGGGAGCCGGCCGGCGAGGGCGGCGCGGGTGATCACCACGGGCGCGGCGGTGTCGGCGAGCATCATCGCCATCCGCTCCTGCGGCTGGGCCGGGTCGACCGGTACGTAGCAGCCGCCGGCCTTGAGTACGGCGAGCAGTGCGACCACGGTCCAGGCACCGCGCTCCAGGCAGATGCCGACGGGGGTCTCGCTGCCGACGCCGAGCCCGCGCAGGTGGTGCGCCAGCCGGTTGGCCAGCCGGTCCAGTTCGGCGTAGCGGTGGGTGCCGTCGGCGCCGACCACCGCGACGGCGTGCGGGGTGCGGGCGGCCTGCTCGGCGAAGCGGCCGTGGAAGGTACCGGCGGGCACGTCGAGCGCGGTGGCGTTGGAGGTGTCCAGCAGCATCGTGCGTTCGGCTGCGGTCAGCAGGGGCAGGCGGCCGACCGGGCGGTGCGGGTCGGTGCAGACCTCGCGCAGCAGGGTGGCGTAGTGGGCGAGCAGGCGCTCGGCGGAGCGCTCCTCGTAGCGGTCGGTTCGGTGGACGAGGGTCAGCGTCAGGGTGTCGCCGGTCTCCGAGACGGTGAAGGTCAGGTCACGCTTGGCGTCGGCCGGGCCGGCCCCGTCCAGCGGGCGCAGGACCAGTTCGCCGGAGCCGGCCGCGTCCCGGGCGGCTTGCGGGGCGGTTTCCGGGGCGGTTTGCGGGGCGGCCTGGTCGAGCACCAGCATGGTGCGCGCCAGTCCGTCCGGCGAGCTGGACCGCAGTTGTGCGGCCAGCTGCTCGAAGGGCACTTCCTGGTGCTGGAAGTCGCGTCGGGTCGCTTCGGTGGCCCGGTCCAGCAGCTCGGCGAAGGTGGGTTCGCCGCCAGGGGCATCCCCAGCGGAGCGAGGGGAAAGGTCGCCGCGCAGCAGCAGGGTGTTGACGAAGCAGCCGATCAGGCCTTCCAGCTCGCTGCGCCCGCGCCCGCCGACCGGGGTGGCGATCACCGGGTCCGGCCCGCCGCCGTACCGGTGCAGGAGCACCTGGAGCGCCGCGAGGGACACCGTGAAGAGGGTGGTCCGGTGCCGTGCGGCCAGGGCACGCAGGCCGGCCGCGACCTCGGCGGGCAGCTCCAGGCTGTGCGTTCCGGCGGCCGGGCCGCCCTCAGGCCGGCCCGTGGCGGTGGCGGGCGGCGGGGTGTCGGTCAGGCCGGCCAGCCGCTGCCGCCAGTAGCCGAGGCTCTCCTGGTGGGCGGCGCCGCCCAGGCGGCCGCGCTGCCAGGCGGCGAAGTCGCCGTACTGCACCGGGAGCGGCGGCAGTGCCGCGCCGGTGGTCCCGTCCGCCAGCCGGTAGGCGGTCGCGGCCTCGGCGAGGAGGACGTTCACCGACCAGGCGTCCGAGGCGATGTGATGGATCGTCAGGCACAGGACGTGTTCCTGCTCGCCGGTGCGCATCAGCGCCGCCCGCAGCAGCGGACCGGCCGCCAGGTCGAACGGGGTGTGCGCCTCCTCGGTCAGCCGGGCGCGCACCCGCGCCTCGGCCTCGTCCGCCGCGAGGGCCCGGAGGTCGGTCACCGGAAGCTCGAACCTGGTTTCCCCGTGCACCAGTTGAACGGGCTGGCCGTCGGGTCCGGCTGCGAAGGTGGTGCGCAGCACTTCGTGCCGGCCGATCACCGTGCGGAACGCCCGGGCCAGCCGCTCGGCGTCGAGGGGGCCGGAGCAGGTCACCGCCATCGGCACGTTGTACGCGGCCGACTCCGGGGCGATTTGCTGGGCCAGCCAGATCTGCTCCTGGGTGAAGGACAGCGGCACCGGCGCGCCCTCGGGGCGGCGCGGCACACCGGCGGGGGCGGCCGGGCGCCGGGCCAGCCGCTCGCGCAGCCGGGCCTCCAGCCGGGCCCGCTGCTCGGGCGGCAGCTCGGCGATGCGGCGGGCGGTGTCGGCGGTGGTGGCCTCGGCTGCGGCGGTCTGGGTGGTGCTCACGGTGCTCTCCTCGGAGAAGGTCAGGCGGGCCCTGGGGCCTGTCTTTCGGATCAGGCCGGATCAGAGGCGCGGCACCGGGCGTCACGGGCCCGGCATGATCCGGAAGACAGGCCCTGGGGCCATGGGTGGAAGACGGAGTTCTGTCGGCGGCGGACGGGGCCGACGGGCCCTGGTCAGAACAGGACGCGGGAGGCGGCGGTGGCTCGCGCGTCCCGGGACCTGCGCAGGTCCCGGGCGACGTTGACCCGCTTGAGCCAGCGGTCGGTGCCGTCGAAGCGTGCCGCGAAGGAGCTGCGGCCGTGCACCGCGCGGTAGTTGTCGACGAAGACGATCTCGCCGGAGGCCAGTGCGGCGCCGCCCAGGCGGCGGTCGATCTCGTCCGAGAGCCGCTGGAGGGCGTCCCGGGCCTGCGGGTCCAGCCGGTCCAGGTCCATGAAGTACGGGTCCAGACACAGGTACGGGTCGGCCGGTGAGCCGAACAGCACCGGTACCGGTGCCGCGTCGTCGCGCATCTGCTTCAGCCGCTCGTACGCCGCGTCCAGCAGTCGCGTGCCGCCCTCCAGGGGGCGGCCGGGACCGGCGTCGAGCATCTGGAGGTGTGAGTTGTCGGGCAGCATGTAGAAGCGCGGCTCGGCCAGCACCCGCCGGTCCTCGGCGGAGATCTCCAGGTCCTGCACGCCGACGAAGGTGGTGGGCACCCGGTCCGGGTTGCGCAGGCAGAGCAGGCCCACGTAGTCGCCCCGGTAGGGGTGGAAGGCGTCCTCGACGTGCCAGAAGATGGTCTGGTTGCTGCCGGTGCCGATCTGCTCGTCCTCGTGGCCCTTCACAGGCAGGACGTCGTGCACCAGGTAGCCGTCCTGCTGGGTGGCCCAGGCGACCGGCTCGCCGAGCAGCGCCCCGCACAGCAGCAGGAAGATCTCCTCGCGCAGGGCCGGCGAGACCCCGGTGCGGTGCTGCCAGTGCGCCGGGGTGGCGCCGATCCGGTCCTGGTCGACCCGGTAGCCGGAGACCACGCAGGCTCCGGCGGGTTCGTGCAGCCGGAAGTCGGTCAGGAAGCGGCGCAGCGCGAGCGGCAACCGGTGTGACTGGATGGTCAGTTCGTCCTGGAGCGTCTGGTCCTCGACGCTGTCGTGCCGCTCGGCCAGTTCGTCGAGGAGGGCGGCGATCGCCTCGGCGTCGGCGGGGTCGAGTGTGAGGGTGTGCATGGGGTGGATCACCTCGGTGGTCGGGTGTGCGGAGGGGTCAGCGGGGTTCGGGCAGCAGTGCGGCGAGCCGGTCGAGTCCGGCGGTCAGCTCTTCGGGGGCGCCGCCGAAGCCGAGCCGGATGTGGCGGGGGGCGCCGAAGCAGGCGCCCGGTACGACCAGCACGCCGTGCTCGCGGTCGAGCCGGTCCGCGAAGGCGGTCACATCCGCCACCGTGGTCAGCTCGGGGAAGGCGGTGACCCCGCCGGCCGGGAGGTCGGCGGCCACCAGGTCGTGGTGCGCGGCCAGCCAGTCGGCGAGCACGGCCCGGTTGGCCGCGGCCTGGGCCAGCCGGGGGCGCAGCAGTTCGTCGGCGTGCCGGACGGCGTGCGTGGCCACCGCTTCGACGAGCGGGGAGAGGGCCAGGCTGGTGTAGTCGCGGCGGCGCACGCAGCCGGCCAGCACCTCGGGCGCGGCGAGCGCCCAGCCGACCCGCAGTCCCGGCAGGCCGTACGCCTTGGACAGGGTGCCGAAGGAGATCGCCCGGGGGTAGCGGGCCGTCGGGTCGGGCAGCGGCGGACGGTCGTACACCAGGTGCTGGAAGGCGTTGTCCCAGGCGAGCCAGGTGCCGTACCGGGCGCAGGTCTCGATGACGGCGGCCTGCTGGTCCTCGGTCACCGTGGCGCCGGTCGGGTTGTGCGGGAAGTTGACCACCACCATGGCGGTGTCCGGGCCGATCAGCGCCAGCAGCTCGTCCTCGTTGGTGACCACGCCGTGCTCGGTGCGCATCGCCCACGGGACGATCCGGCAGTCCAGCGAGGCGGCGACCTCGACCAGCGCGTGGTAGGCGGGGGCCTGCACCACGACCTGGTCCCCGGGCTTCAGCAGGGCGTGCATGACCAGGTAGATCGCCTCGCTGGAGCCCTGGGTGGCGATCACCGAGCCGGGGTCGGTGCCGTGCCTCTCGGCGAGCGCGGCGCGCAGCGGCTCGCCGCCCAGCGAGTGGCTGTCGCGGAACATGACGTCGCCGAGCGAGGCGGCGCTGGTACCGGCCAGGGCGAGGACCTGGTCGACGGTGTAGTTCTCGACGCCGCTGCTGCTGATGTCGTAGGTGGTGGTGAAGTACCGCTCGCGGAGCCAGTCCTCCAGCAGGGCCGGGGCGATGGGCATGGGTTCCTCCAGTGGCCGGGTCGGCCGGGGTTCGACGCGTTCGGAGTTCGGCGCGCTCGGGGATGGGTGTGGCGGGCCGGGTGTGGCGGGGGTGGTGAGGCGGGCCGGGCCGGGTGTGGCGGGGTGGTGTGGCGGGCCGGGCTCAGGCGGTGGCGAGTCCGTCCTCGGCCTCCAGTTCGGCGAGCAGCCGCGCCAGGTCGTCCGGGTCGGTCGCCTCGGCCTGGAGCTGCACCACCCGCAGGGCCAGCCCGGCCACGGTGGGCGCCTCGTAGAACACCCGCAGGGGCACCTCGACCTGGCAGGTCTCGCGCACCCGGGCGGCGAACCGGGCGGCCAGCAGCGAGTGCAGGCCGAGGTCGAAGAGGTTGTCGTGGACGCCCACGGCCGGCAGGCCGAGCAGCTCCCCGGCCAGCTCCGCGATCTCCGCCTCGGCGGGGGTGCGCGGGGCCACCGCGGCTCCGCCGGTCAGCTCGGACCGGCCGGGCCGGGGCAGCGCGCCGCGGTCGAGCTTCCCGTTGCCGTTCAGCGGCAGCGCGGGCAGCAGCACGATCGAGGACGGCACCAGGTACTCGGGCAGCCGCTCGCGCAGCGCGGCGCGCAGCTCGAAGACGTCCGGCTCGGTGCCGGGGGCGGCCACCACGTAGCCGACCAGCCGCTTCTCGCCCGGCTCGTCCTCGCGGACCACGACCGCGGCGGCGCCGACCTCGGGCAGCTCGGCGAGCTGCGCCTCCACCTCGCCGGGCTCGATCCGGTGGCCGCGGATCTTCACCTGCTGGTCCGCGCGGCCGATGAACTCCACTTCGCCGTCGGCCCGGTGGCGCGCCAGGTCGCCGGTGCGGTAGAGCCGGGCGCCGGGCTCTCCGTACGGGTCCGGGACGAAGCGTTCGGCGGTCAGGCCGGGGCGGCCCAGGTAGCCGCGGGCCAGCCCGGCGCCGCCGAGGTGGAGCTCGCCCGGGGAGCCGATCGGTACGGGTTCTCCGGCCGGGTCCAGCAGGTAGACGGTGGTGTTGGCCAGCGGGCGGCCGATCGGCAGGCCGTCGCCGTCCACCGGCTCGTCGGTGACGCGCCGGGTGGTCGAGGTGCAGGTCGCCTCGGTCAGCCCGTACACGTGCACCAGCGGCACGCCGAGCCGCTGCCAGGCGGCCAGCCGGTCCCGGCGCACACGCTCGCCGCCCATCGCCACGAACCGCAGGTCCGCGGGGAGCGCGGCGCCGGTGCGCTCCAGTTCGGCGGCCCAGTCGTGCCAGTAGGCGGTGGTCAGTTCCAGGCCGGTGATCCGGTGCTCGGCCAGGTAGCCGGTCAGGTCGACGCCGCCGGCCAGCAGCCGGGCACCGGGCAGCACCACGGTGGCGCCGGCCGCCAGGGCCGGGAACAGCTCCTCCAGCAACACGTCGAAGCCGGTGGAGGCCAGTTGCAGGAAGCGGTCGCCGGGGGCCAGGCGGAATTCCCCGGCCATCGCGAGGGTGAAGTTGACCAGGCCCCGGTGGGTGAACATCGAGCCCTTGGGGGAACCGGTCGTGCCGGAGGTGAAGAAGACGCAGGCCAGGGCGTCCGGTGCGATCGCGGAGCCGGTCACCGGGGCGGTCCCGCCCGGCGCGGCCGCCGCCTCGATCGGGGCCACCGGGACCCCGTCCAGGAGCCCGCCCGAGGCGCTGCCGTCGGTGAGCACCAGCTGTGCGCCGGACAGCTCCAGCAGCAGGCGCAGCCGCTGTTCGGGCAGCGCCGGGTCGAGCGTGGTGAAGGCCGCGCCCGCCTTCAGCACCCCGAGCAGGGCGGTGACCAGCTGGGGCGTCGGGGCCGCGTGCACCGCGACCACGCTCTGCCCGCCGACGCCCAGCGCGCGCAGCCGGGCGGCGCACCGTTCGGCAGCGGCTTCCAGTTCGGCGTAGCTGGTCGTGCGGCCCTCGTGCTCCAGCGCCGGGGCGCCGGGGGTGCGGGCCGCTGCCGCCGCCACCAGGTCGTGCAGGCCGCCGGACGGGAGGGGGCGGGCGGTGGCGTTCCAGTCGGTGAGCGCGGTGCGGCGCTCCTCGGCGTCCAGCAGCGCAAGCCGCGACAGGGCGGTGTGCGGGGCGTCGGCGGCGGCCTCCAGCAGCACACCGAAGCGGTGCGCCAGGCGGACGATGCCGTCCGCGTCGAACAGGTCCGTCGCGTACTCGACCGTGAAGGCCAGCCGGCCGTCCCGCTCGGCGGCGGTGAACATCAGGTCCATCAGGCAGGAGCCGGTCTGAGCGTCCACCGGCTCGACGTCCAGCCCGTCGAATCCGGCCCGCGGCGGGCGGGCGCTCTGCAGGGTCAGCATGGTCTGGAACACCGGGTGCCGCGCGGGGTCGCGCTCGGCTCCGACGGCGTCCAGCACCTGCTCGAACGGCACTTCCTGGCAGTCGAAGTCGGCGAGCGTACGGTCGCGGGTGCGCTCCAGCAGCTCGGCGAAGGCGGGGTCCCCGGACAGGTCGCCGCGCAGCGCGAGGCTGTTGACGAAGCAGCCCACCAGGCCGTCCAGTTCGGGCTGGCCGCGGCCCGCGACGGGGGTGCCGACGAGCACCTCCTCGGCGCCGGAGAGCCGTCCCAGCAGCGTCTGGTAGCCGGCGAGCAGCACCATGAACAGGGTGGCGCCGTGCCGGGTGCCGAGGGCGCGCAGCCGCTGCGTCAGCTCCGCGGACAGGGTGAACTCGTGGACCGCCCCGGCCAGGCTCGGGGTGGCCGGGCGAGGCCGGTCGGCGGGCAGGTCCAGGACCGGCAGCGGTCCGGCCAGCCGCCCGCGCCAGTGCTCCAGCTGCTCGGTCCAGCGGCCCTCGGCGGCCCGGTCGGCCTGCCACTGGGCGTAGTCGGCGTACTGCACGGGCAACGGCGGCAGGTCGTGGCCGTCGTAGAGCGCGGCCAGGTCCTCGACCAGCACTCCCATCGACCAGCCGTCGAGCGCGATGTGGTGGATGACCAGGACCAGCAGGTGCTCGGCCGGGGCGGTCCGCAGGAGCAGGGCGCGCAGCGGGGCCTCGGACGCCAGGTCGAAGGGACGGGTGACGAACGCGTCGACCAGGTCCTCGGCCCGCTCGCCGACCGCGAGTTCGCGGACGGTCAGCGGGGCCTCGCCGGCCGGCAGGACGCGCTGCGCCGGGGTACCGTCCGTCTCCGGCACCACCGTGCGCAGCACCTCGTGCCGGGCCATCAGCGCGCGCAGCGCGGCGGCCAGCGCCACCGGGTCGAGGTCGCCGCCGATCCGTACCGCGGTGGGCACGTGGTAGGCCGGGTTGCCGGGGGCGAAGCGGTCGAAGAGCCACATCCGCTGCTGGGCGAAGGAGAGCGGCAGGGGGCGGGAGCGGTCCGCGGGGGTGACCGGCGGCAGCGGGGCGGCGGGCGCCGGGCCCTGGGCCGAGCGCAGTCGCCCGACCAGCGCGGCCTGCGCGGCCACCGTGGTGGCGGCGAACACCTCGCGCAGCCGCAGCTCCACGCCGAACTCCGCGCGCAGCGCGCTGACCAGCCGGTTGGCGAGCAGCGAGTGGCCGCCGAGGTCGAAGAAGCCGTCCAGCACGCCGACCTCGGGCAGCTCCAGCAGCCGCTGCCAGATCGCGGCGACGACGGCCTCGTCGGCGGTGCGGGGGGCGAGGCGGTCCGCGGCGCCGTCCGCCGCGGCCGGTTCGGGCAGCGCGGCCCGGTCCACCTTGCCGTTGGGCGAGAGCGGCAGGGCCGCCAGCTCGGTCCACAGCGCGGGGACCATGTGGCCGGGCAGGCGCTCGCGCAGCCAGGCGGCCAGCTCGGCGTCGGACACCGGGGCGTCGTCCGGGCGGCCCGCGGGCACCCAGTAGGCGGCCAGCCGCCGGTCGCCGGGGGCGGCGTCGCGGGCCACCACGACCGCGTCGGCCACGGCCGGGTGCCCGAGCAGGACACCGGTCACCTCGCCCGGCTCGACCCGGAAGCCGCGGATCTTGACCTGGCTGTCGGCCCGGCCGAGCAGCTCCAGTCCGCCGTCGGCCCGGCGGCGGGCCAGGTCGCCGGTGCGGTAGAGGCGCTCGCCCGGCACCCGGCCGTAGGGGTGCGGCACGAAGCGTTCGGCGGTCAGGCCGGGGCGGCCCAGGTAGCCGCGGGCCAGGCCCTCGCCGGCCACGCACAGTTCGCCGGGGACCCCGGCCGGTACCGGGCGCAGCAGTCCGTCCAGGACCAGCAGGCGCTGGTTGAGCAGCGGGCGGCCGTAGGGCACCGGGCCGGGGCCGGCGTCCTCGGGGACCAGGTACTCGTTGTTGCAGAAGGCGGCCTCGGCCACACCGGCCGAGTTGACCACCCGGCAGCCGGGGGCGGCGGCGCGCAGCCGTGGCGGCAGCGCGGGCGGCAGGACGTCGCCGCCGATCATCGCGGTGCGCAGGCTGTCCAGTACCAGGCCGTGTTCCTCGGCGGCGGCCAGCATCGCCTCGGTACCGGCCGGCCCCATCGACCACACGGTCACCCGGTGGCGCGCGACCAGCTCGGCCCAGTGCCGCGGGTCGCGGACCGTGTCCTGCGCGGGGAAGACGGCGGTGGCGCCTGCCACCAGCGGGGCCAGGCAGTCGTGCACGGCCGGGTCGAAGCTCGGCGAGTGCAGCGCGATCATCCGGTCGCCGGGGCCGAAGCCGTGCGAACGGGCCAGCCCCGTGAAGGTGTTGACGATGGCGCGGTGGGTGACGGCGACGCCCTTGGGGCGCCCGGTGGAGCCGGAGGTGTACACCAGGTACGCCAGGTTGTTCTCGCCCGCTCCCGCCGGCTCGCCTTCGGCGCGGCCGGCCCCGGACCCGGCCCCGGTGCGGCCGAACTCGGGTCCGTCGGCGGGGATCTCCTCCAGCAGCAGCGGCTCGGTACCGGGCGGGAGCGCTCCCGCGGAGGACCGGTCGGCCAGCACCACGGCCGGGGCAGAGTCGGCGAGCATGAAGGCCAGCCGGTCGGCCGGATAGGACGGGTCCAGCCCGAGGAAGGCGCCGCCCGCGCGCAGCGTGCCCAGCATGGCGGCGCTGAGTCCGGCGCCGCGCTCCAGGCACAGCGCCACCGGCACGTCCGGCCCGACACCGGCCCGCCGCAGCCGGTGGGCGATCCGTCCGGCCCAGGCGTCCAGGGACCGGTAGTCCAGGGTGCCGGCCGCGTCGATCACGGCGGCCGCTCCCGGGGTCCGGGCCGCCTGGCGGGCGAACAGCTGGTCCACCCGCTGTCCGGCGGGGAACTCCCCGTCGGTGTCGTTCCAGCCGTGCAGCTCCCGTTCCAGCTCGGCCGCGGTGAGCATCGGCAGTCCGGACAGCCGCATGCCGGGCGCGCGGACGGCGGCGCTCAGCAGGGTGGTCCAGTGGCCGAGCAGCCGGGCCACCGTCGGGGCGTCGAACAGGTCGAGCGCGAACTCCGCGAATCCTGTGAAGCAGCCGTCCTCCTCGGCCAGTTGGAGGTCGAGGTCCAGGTGCGCGCTGTCCCGGGCCACGGGCACCGGCTCGACGGCCAGGCCGGTGAGCTCGGGCGTGGTGGCGGGCGCGTTCTGGAGCACGAAGCCGACCTGGGCCAGCGGGTTGCGCGACAGGTCGCGGCTGGGCGCCAGCTCCTCGACCAGCCGGTCGAAGGGCAGCTCCTGGCGGTCGAAGGCGTCCAGCGCGGTGCCCCGCACCCGCTCGACGAGCTCGGCGAAGGTGGGGTCACCGGCCAGCGAGGTACGCAGCAGCACCGTGTTGACCAGCGAGCCGACCAGCAGCTCGGCGCCCGGGGCCCGGGTGGCGGGCCCGGTCGCCACCACCACGTCCTCGGTACCCGCGTGCCGGGCCAGCACCGCCTGGAAGGCGGCCAGCAGCACCATGAACGGGGTCGCCCCCGCGGTCTTGCACAGGTCGCGCACCGCCTGCGAGGCGGCGGCGTCCAGCCGCACCGGCACGCTCGCGCCGCGGAAGCTGCGCACCGGCGGCCTCGGCCGGTCGCCGGGCAGTTCCAAAGCCTCGGGCGCACCGGCCAGTTGGCCACGCCAGTAGTCGAGCAGTCGCTCGCCGAGCCCGCCGTCCAGCAGGGCCTGCCGGCCGGCCACGTGGTCGGCGTACCGGACCGGAAGCCCGGGCAGTCGTACCGGCCGCCGTTCTACCAGGGCGGCGTAGCACTCGGAGAGTTCGGACATCAGCAGGCCGAAGGACCAGCGGTCCACCACGATGTGGTGCAGGACCACGACGAGCAGGTGCTCCTGCGGCCCGAGCACGATCAGTCCGGCCCGCATCAGCGGGCCCTTGGCCAGGTCGAACGGCTGCTCGGCGAGCCGGCCGGCCAGCGCGCGGACTTCGTCCTCACCGGCCCCGGCCGCATCCGTCAGGTCCAGCTCGAAGGCGCGTCGCGGCAGCACCAGTTGGACCGGGGCGCCGTCGCGGGCCGGGAACACGGTGCGCAGGGCCTCGTGCCGGTCGACCAGCAGCTGGAACGCCCGGTGCAGGTGCTCGGTGGCCAGCGGTCCGCGCAGCCGCAGCGCGGCAGCGGTGTTGTAGACGCCGCTGGGGCCTTCCAGCCGGTCGATCAGCCAGAACCGGCGCTGGGCGGCCGAGGTCGGCAGCACCTCGACGGTGCGCGGGGTGGTGGCCACGGGGTGCTCCTTCACAGGGGTGCGGTCGGGGGTGGGGGTGGGCGTGGGGGTGGCGGCGCTCGGGGCGCTCGCGGCGGCGCTCACAGGTCCCCGCCCATCAGCGCGGCCAGCTCCTCGGCGGACAGGTCGTCGAATCCGGCGTCGGCGGCCGGGACGACCTCGCGCACCGGCCCGGCCGACGCGGACGGCGCTTCGGCGGCCGGGGCGCGGCGCACCGTCTCGGCGTACTCGCCCAGGACCGGCGCCTCGAACAGCGCCCGCACCGTCAGCTCGCGGCCCAGGGACTCGCGCACGGCGGCGGTCACCCGGACGGCGAGCAGCGAGTGGCCGCCGAGGTCGAAGAAGTCGTCGGCCAGGCCGATCCGGGTCACGCCCAGGACGGTGCTCCAGATCTCGGCAAGGGCCCGCTCGGTCTCGTCGCGCGGGGCGAGCAGGGCGGTGGAGCCGGTGGACCAGTCCGGTGCGGGCAGTGCGGCCCCGTCGAGCTTGCCGTTGGGGGTCAGCGGGAGCGCGTCCAGCGTGACGAAGGCCTCCGGGACCATGTACTCCGGCAGCCGTTCCCGCAGGTGGGTGCGGAGGCGGGGCACCAGGCCGCGGGCGGCGCGGCCGCGGTGCGGGTCGTTGGACCAGTGCGGCCACGGCAGGCCCGCGCTGTCCCCGGCGGGCGCCGGAGCCGTCACCGGGTCGGTTCCGGCCGGGCGGAAGGCGGCGTCGAAGCGGCCGAGCGGGTCGCCGTCCGCCCAGCTGAGCTCGACGGCGAGGCCGAGCGCGTCGGCGAGCTCGCGCAGCTCCTGCGGGTCCACGGCGGCGGGGTCCCCGGTGCTGTCGTCGGCCGGGTCCGCTCCCGGGGCCGCGGCGGCGAGCCGGGCGGCGGTGCGGGCGTCGGCGTGCACCCGGGCGTTGGGGATGCCGGTGACCACCAGCGGGGATCCGTCGAGCAGGGTCCGCGGGTCGCCGCCGGTCCACGGCACGGTGCGCACCGGTGCGGTGGGGGCGGGCTCGGTGTCCAGGTGGAGTACCACGTCGTAGCGGTAGCGGGTCATCTCGTTGGGGTCGCGGCCGGGCTTGAGCAGCACCTCGACGCGGCCGATCCGCGGGATCTCCTGGCGCAGCGCCTGGAAGAAGCGCGGGTCCAGCAGCAGTTCGTCCTCCTGGCGTACGGCGAGGCGCACCTGGCGGGCCAGTTCCGCGTCGCCCGCCCCGGCGGGCAGGCCCGGCTGGATCACGGAGACCTGGAAGGCGTCGAGCAGGGCCAGGTGGCGTACGTCGCCGACCACGATCCGCCCGCCCGGGGCGAGCACGGCGGCGGCCTTGGTGAGCACCTCGACCAGGTAGGCGGCGCTCGGCAGGTACTGCGCCACCGAGTTGACGATCACGGTGTCGAATTCCTCGGCCGCCAGGTCGTCCACCTCGTGTCCGGCCCGGCGCAGCAGCCGTACGTGCTCCCAGTCCGCCGGGAGGTGGCGGCGCACGTGGGCGACGGCGGTGTCGGACAGGTCGAGGCCGGTGTACTGCTCGCAGGCGCCGGCCAGCCGGAAGAGGAGCAGGCCGGTGCCGCTGCCGATCTCCAGGACCCGGCGCGGGCCTGTGCGGCGGACCAGGGCGACGGTGTCATCCACCCAGCGCCGCATCTCCTCGGCCGGGATCGGCTCCCCCGTGTAACTGCTGCTCCAGCCACGGATGTTGAAGGTGGGATCGGCGCCGCCGACCTGCTCGTACTGGTCGTAGGCGGTGTCGAACACGGTGCGCCACTGCGCTACCTGCTCGGCGTCGGCCGCGCGGGCCGGGCCCTGCGCCGTCTGCTGTCCGTCCTCCTGGTCGGGGACCAGGTAGGCGACCAGCCCGGTGCCGCCGTCCGGGGCCTCGCGGGGCAGCACGGCCGCGTGCCGCACACCCGGGTGGGCGCCCAGCTCCGCCTCGATCTCGCCGAGCTCGACCCGGTGCCCGCGGACCTTGACCTGCTGGTCGATGCGACCCAGGTACTCCAGTGTGCCGTCGGGCAGCCGGCGGGCCAGGTCGCCGCTGCGGTACAGCCGCGCGCCGTCGCCGAGCGGGGAGGGGACGAAGCGTTCGGCCGTCAGGCCGGGACGGCCCAGGTAACCGCGGGCCAGGCCCGGTCCGCCGACGCACAGCTCGCCGGGGACCCCGGGCGGCACCGGTTCGCCGCGCCGGTCCAGCAGGTGCACCGCCAGGTCGGCGAGCGGGCGGCCGATCACGCTGCCGGAGGCGGTCAGGTCGGCGGGGGCGAGGGTGTGCGCGGTGACGTGGACGGTGGTCTCGGTGATGCCGTACATGTTCACCAGGCGCGGGCCGTCGGGGTGCCGGGCGGCCCAGTCGCGCAGCGTCCCCGGCTCCAGGGCCTCGCCGCCGAACACCACGTGGCGCAGCGCGAGCGGAGGGGCCTGCGGATCGCCGGCCGCCGCGTCGGCAGCGGCACGAGTAGCGGCATCGGCATCGGCGAACTGGCGGAACGCGGTGGGCGTCTGGCTGAACACGGTGACGCCCTCGGCGCGCACCAGCGCGTGGCAGGCGGCCGGGGTGCGCCGGGCCTCCTGCGGCACCACGGCGATCCGGCCGCCGTGCAGCAGCGCCCCCCAGATCTCCCAGACCGAGAAGTCGAAGGCGGCCGAGTGGTAGAGCGACCAGACGTCGTCCGGGCCGAAGGGCACGTCCGCGGCGGCCGCGTCGAACAGCCGCAGCACGTTGCCGTGGGTGAGCAGCGCGCCCTTGGGGCGGCCGGTGGTGCCGGAGGTGTAGATCACGTACGCGAGGTGGTCCGGGCCCAGCGGGGCCGGTTCCCGAGGCTGCGCTGACAGCGACCGCGCGGACAGCGGCTGGTCGACGTCCAGGACCGCGATCCCGTCGGCGAGCCCGGCGTGTTCCGGGTCGGCGACCAGGGCCACCGCGCCGGAGTCGGCGAGGGTGAAGGCCAGCCGCTCGGCCGGGTGACGCGGGTCGAGCGGGACGTACGCGCCCCCGCTCTTGAGGATGCCCAGGATTCCGGTGACCAGCCGCACCGAGGGCTCCACGCAGATCGCCACCCGGCTCTCCGGGCCCACGCCCGCCTCGCGCAGCCGCCGGGCCAGCGCGTCGGAGCGCCGGTCCAGCTCGGCGTAGCTCAGCCGCTCGGCACCGCAGCCGACCGCGATCGCGTCCGGCCGCAGCCGGACCTGTTCGGCGAAGGCCGCCGGCAGGCTGCGCGCCCCCGCCGCGGTGGCGTGCCGGGCGGCGCCGGCCACGAGTTCGGCGCGGCGCTCGGCGCCGGTCAGCAGCGGCAGCGCGTCCAGCCGGGTGTCCGGGTCGGCGACCGCGGCGGCCAGCAGGCGCAGCCACTGGTCGATGAACCGGCGTACGGTGCGCTCCTCGTACAGCTCGGTGCTGTAGTCGGCCAGGCCGGTCAGGCCCTGCGGGGTCTCGGTGACCTGGAGGTGCAGGTCGAACTTGGCGGTGCCGGTGTCCACCGCGGCCACGTCCATCCGCAGGCCGGGCAGCTCGATCCGGGTCTCCGGGGTGTTCTGGAGGACCAGCAGCAGGTTGGCGAAGGGGGTGCGCCCGCCCGCGTCGCGGTCTGGGCGGGCCTCCTCGACGATCCGCTCGAACGGCACGTCCTGGTGGGCGTACGCGGCGAGCGCGGACTCCCGCACCCGGCCCATCAGTTCGCGGAAGGTCGGATTGCCGGACAGGTCGGCGCGCAGCGGCAGCATGTTGACGAAGAAGCCGATCAGGCCTTCGGTCTGCGGGTGGTTGCGGTTGGCGACCGGCGAGCCGACCACCAGGTCCTCCTGCCCGCTCCAGCGGTGTGCCACGGCCGTGAAGCCGGCCAGCAGGGCCATGTACAGGGTGGCGTCGTGCTCGCGGGCCAGCGCGGTCAGCCGGGTGGCCAGGTCGCCGTCCAGCCGCCACGGGAAGCTGGCACCGGCGAAGCTCTGCCGGGCGGTGCGCGGCCGGTCGGTGGGCAGGTCCACGGTGCTGGGCGCGCCCGCCAGCCGCTCGCGCCAGTGCGCCAGCTGGCCGTCCAGCACTTCGCCCGACACCCGGTCGTGCTGCCACAGGGCGAAGTCGGCGTACTGCACGGGCAGTTCGGCAAGCTCGGCAGCGTCGGGGCGGTAGTGGTGGGCCAGTTCCCGCACCAGGACGTCCAGTGACCAGCCGTCCGCCACGATGTGGTGGATGGCGAGCAGCAGCAGGTGCTCCTCGCCGGCCAGCCTGACCAGGCCGGCGCGCATGAGTGGTCCGGCGCCCAGGTCGAAGGGGCGGCGGCTCTCGCGTTCGGTCAGCTCGGCGAGGGCGGCCTGCCGGGCGTCGTCGGCCAGGGCGGACAGGTCGGTGAGCGGCAGTGCGACCTCGGCCGGGGCGTGCACGACCTGCTCGGGGCGGCCGTCCTCGACGCGGAAGGTGGTGCGCAGCGCCTCGTGCCGGGCCACCACCCGGCCCAGGGCCCCCTGGAGTGCTGCGGCGTCCAGCCGTCCGGTCAGCCGGACGGTGCAGGCGATGCTGTAGAGCGGACTCGGACCGGCGAACTGCTCGACGAACCAGAGGCGCTGCTGGGCGAAGGACAGCGGCAGCCGGGCCCCTTCGGGGCGGCGGGCGATCAGGCCGGCGGCGCCGGTGCGGGCGAGGCCCTGCTGCTGGAGCAGCTTGGCGAGCAGGCGGCGCTTGTCGGAGGAGAGCGCGGTGCGCTGGGGTGACTGGCTCATTGGGGATCCCGGGTGGGTCGGTGGCGAGGAGTGGGTCAGGCCGGCAGGTGGTGCGGCAGCGGGAACTCCCGGCAGAGCCGGGTGACTTCGCCGCGCACCTCGGCGCGTACAGCGGGATCGAGGGTGAAGTCGCGCTCGCCGCGGGGCACCACGGCGGTGAGTACCCGGTCGATCAGCGCGGCGCAGCGGCGCATCTCGGCCGGTCCCATGGCGCGCAGCGCGAGCGTGTTGGTGCCGAAGCGGATGCCGCTGGTGACCCGGGGGCCGTACGGGTCGTCCGGGATCCGGTTGCGGTTGACCACGATCCCGCAGTCGGCCAGCGCGGACTCGGCGATCGCGCCGGTGAGGCCGCGGGGGCCGACGTTCAGCAGCACCATGTGGTTGTCGGTTCCGCCGGTCACCAGGGTGTGGCCCAGCCCGGTGAAGGCGTCCGCGAGTTCCCGGGAGTCGGACACCACGCGCTGGGCCAGTGCCCGGAACTCCGGCTGGGCGGCGATGTCGAAGGCGCGCGCCTTGGCCGCGACCGCCCCCAGGTCCGGGGTGCCCTGGAGGAAGGGGAAGGTGCCGTGGGAGATCGCCTGGGCCAGGGTGCGCCGGGTGCCGGGCAGGGGGAGGCCGGCGTCCCGGCCGAGCAGGATCAGGCCGCCGCGCGGCCCGTACAGCTGCTTGTAGGTGCTGGTGGTGGTGACGTGCGCGTGGTCCACCGGGCTGGGGTGCAGTCCGGCCGCGACCAGGCCGGCGATGTGCGAGATGTCGGCGAGCAGGAAGGCGCCGACCTCGTCGGCGATCTGCCGGAACCGGGGGAAGTCCACGGTGCGCGGGTAGGCGCTGGCGCCGCAGACGATCACCTTGGGCCGGTGTGTGCGGGCCAGTTCGGCGACCTGCTCGTAGTCCAGCATGCCGTCGGCGTCGGTGCCGTAGCCGACCGCGTGGAAGAACCGGCCCGACACGGAGGCCGGGGAGCCGTGGGTGAGGTGCCCGCCCGCGCTCAGCTCCATGCCGAGCAGGGTGTCGCCCGGCTTCATCAGGGTGCACAGCACGATCTGGTTGGCGGTGCTGCCCGAGTGCGGCTGTACGTTGGCGTACTGGGCCCCGAACAGCGACCGGGCGCGTGCCACCGCCAGCCGTTCGACCTCGTCGACCAGCTCGCAGCCCGCGTGGTACCGGGCGCCGGGGTAGCCCTCGGTGGTGACGTTGGAGATGGTCGCTCCGGCACAGGCGAGGACCGAGGGGTCGGCACTGCTGGAGGCGGCCACCATGGCCAGGGTCTCGTTCTGCCGGGCGTGTTCGCGCTCCAGCAGGCCGGCGAGCAGCGGGTCGGCGGCGGCGAGGCGCTGTGCGCCGAGGCCGGCGTAGTCGGCCAGGACGCCGGTGCTCGTGGTCGTGCCGGTGGTGCTCATGCGATGCTCTCCTCGTGTTCGGCGAGCAGCCCGTGGGCCTCCTCGTCGGTCATCTCCAGCAGTCCGGCCGCGATGTGGGCCACGGCCGCGACATCGGTGCCCGTCTCGCGGCCCCGGGCGGCCAGCCGCACCGCCTGCTCGGCGAGGGTGGACGCCTCGAACAGCTCGCGCAGCGGCAGTTCGACGCCGAAGGTCTCCAGCAGCGCGGAGGCGAGCCGGGTGGCGAGCAGCGAGTGCCCCCCGAGTGCGAAGAAGTCGTCCTCGGCGCCGACCCGGTCGGTCTCCAGCAGCTCGGCCCAGAGCGCGGCGAGCACCAGCTCGGTGTCGTCGCGGGGGGCCACGTACGCGGCGGCGGCGCGGTCGGCCCGTCCGTCGGGCTCGGGCAGGGCGGCACGGTCCACCTTGCCGTTGGGCGACAGCGGCAGCGCGTCCAGCGTCACGAAGGCCGCCGGGACCATGTACTCGGGCAGGTCCGCCTTGAGCAGGGCGCGCAGCTCGGCGGCGGACGGGACCGCCCCGGAACCCCCGGAACCCCCGGAACCCCCGGAACCCCCGGAACCCTCGGCACCCTCGGCACCCCCAGCGGGCACCAGGTAGCCGACCAGGCGCCGGTCGTCCCCGCTGCCGCGGGCGGTCACCACGGCCCTTTCGATGCCCGGCAGGCGGCGCAGCACGGCCTCGATCTCGTCCAGCTCGATCCGCAGGCCGCGCAGTTTCACCTGGTGGTCCAGCCGTCCGATGAGCTCGATCACCCCGTCGGCGCGGGTGCGGGCCAGGTCGCCGGTGCGGTACAGCCGCGCCCCGGCCGGTACCGGTTCGGTACCGGCACCCGGGTGCGGGCGGTAGCGGTCCGCGGTCAGGCCCGGGCGGCGCAGGTAGCCGCGGGTCAGCCCCGTTCCCGCCAGGCAGAGTTCGCCCGGTACTCCGACCGGTGCCGGTTCCAGCGCGGGCGTCAGCACGACGGCCTGCTGGTTCACCATCGGGCGGCCGTACGGGATGCTCGTCCAGGCCGGGTCGCTCTCGACGACCGGGTAGGTGATCGAGTGGATGGACGCCTCGGTGGCGCCGCCGAGCGCGATGAAGGCCAGTTCCGGCGCGAGGCGGCGCAAGCGCCCGGGCAGGGCGACCGGGATCCAGTCGCCGCCGAGGAAGGCCGCCTTGAGCCGGGACAGCCGGACGCCCCGCTCCTCCCCCGCCCTGACGAAGGCGTCGGCCAGGGCCGGGGCCGAGTTCCACACCGTCACCTTGTGGCGGCGCACCAGGTCCACCCAGTGGTGCGGGTCGCGGGCCCGGTCCGGGTGCGGCATGACCACCGCGCCGCCCGCCGCCAGGATGCCGAGCGTCTCGTAGACGAACATGTCGAAGCTGGGGGACGACAGGCCGAGCACCCGGTCGCCGGGCTCGATGCCGTAGGTGTCATTGAGGTCCAGCAGGTTGTTCACGACGCCCCGGTGCGGGACGGCGATCCCCTTGGGCGTACCGGTGGAGCCCGAGGTGTAGATGACGTACGCCAGGTGGTCCGGGCCCAGCCCGACCGGGCGCCGTCGGGCGGCCGGCCAGTGCCCGGCGTCCTCCACCTCCAGCAGCTCGGCCCCGACGTCCGGCAGCAGCCCGGCCAGGGCCCGTTCGGTGAGGACCACCGGCGGCGCCGCGTCCTGGAGCATGAAGGCCAGCCGCTGCGCCGGGTAGGCCGGGTCGAGCGGCAGGTAGGCGCCGCCCGCCTTGAGCACCCCGAGCACGGCGGCCACCAGCGCCGGGCCCTTGGCCAGGCAGAGGCCGACGGTGGTGTCCGGGCCCACGCCCAGCTCGGCCAGCCGTCCGGCGATCCGCTCGGCGAGCGCGTCGAGTTCCGCGTAGTTCAACTCACCGGCGGGGCCGACGACGGCCGGTGCCTGCGGGCGCCGGGACAGCTGCTCCTCGAAGAGCTCGTGCAGGCAGGCCCCGGCCTCCGGGTACGCGTGGGCCGTGTCGTTCCACTCCGCCAGAGCCCGCCGCCGCTCGGCCCCGGTGAGCATCGGCAGTGCCGACAGCGGCGTACCGGGTGCGGCGACGGCGGCGGCCAGCAGGGTGTACCAGTGCCCGAGCAGCCGCTCGACCGTGGCCGGGTCGAACAGGTCGCTCGCGTACTCGACGGTGCCGGTGAACACGCCCTCCACTTCGCGTATCTGGAGGTTCAGGTCGATCTGCGCGCCGCCGCGCGGCACTTCCCGCACGGTCACCGCCAGGCCGGGCAGCCCCGGTGCGGCCAGCGGCGCGTTCTGCACCAGCAGCAGTGACTGGACCAGCGGGTTGTGGCTGAGTGCCGGGCCCGCCGCCCGCTCCGGGAGCATCCGCTCGAACGGCAGCTCCTGGTGCTCGAAGGCGGCCAGCGAGGCCGAGCGGACCCGGCCGAGCAGCTCCTCGAAGGTCGGGTCACCGGCCAGCGACGTGCGCACCGGCACGATGTTGATGAAGCAGCCGATCAGCGCCTCGGCCTCGGCCGGGCGGACCGCCGCGCCGGTACCGACCACGATGTCCTCGCTGCCGCTGTGCCGGGCCAGCACCGCCTGGAAGGCGGCCAGCAGCGCCATGAACGGGGTGACGCCGGCCCGGCGGCACAGTGCCCGGACCCCGGCCGACAGTTCTGCCGGGAGCTCCACCGGCAGCGCGGCCCCGCGCAACGACTGCACGGCCGGGCGCGGCCGGTCGCAGGGCAGCTCCAGCAGTTCGGGCGCACCGGCCAGCGCGCGGTGCCAGTACGCGCGGCCCGTTCCGTCGTCGGCGGCGTGGGCCTCGCCCTCCCAGACCGCGAAGTCACCGTATTGGATAGGCAGTTCGGGCAGCTCGCCGGAGCGTCCGGCATAGCACTGCGCCAGTTCGGCCAGCAGGATGCCGATCGACCACATGTCGGCCACCAGGTGGTGGACGGTGATCGCCAGCACGTGGCGCCGCGGCGCCAGCCGGTGCAGCACCGCGCGCAGCAGCGGGCCGCGGCCGAGGTCGAAGGGGCGTGCGGCGTCGGCGGCCAGGACGGTCTCCAGTCCGGCGTCCGCGGTCTCGCGGGTCTCCAGCGCGAACGGCGCCGGTTCACCGACCAGTTGCACCAGCTCGCCGTCCACCTGCTCGAAGCAGGTGCGCAGCGTCTCGTGCCGGCGGACCAGCTCGGTCAGCGCGGACTCCAGGGCGGCGGTGTCGAGCGGGCCGTCCAGGTGCAGGGCGAACGGCAGGTGGTAGGCGCTGGTGCCGGGGATCAGCCGCTCCACCAGCCAGATCCGGCGCTGGGCCGAGGTGGCGGGAAAGGCGAACTGCTGCATGGTCTGCTCTGCTCTCTGCCGACCGGATGGGGTGGGGCCGACGTCATGGACGTGGTCAGGGGTGGGGCCCGCAGCGGTGCCGGAGGCCGGACCGGAAGCGGGACCGGGGGCGGCCGCCGCAGCGGTGCCGGGGGCGGGGGCCGTCATGCGCCGGTCACCAGGTAGGCGGCGGCCTCGGCGCCCAGCCCGGGCGGGATCCGCAGGTCGGGGTGGACCGCGGCGGGCGGGTGGGCAGCCGCGCGGCGGGCCCGGCCGCCGCCGGTGACGTGCAGCAGCACGGTCTCCTCGGGCCGGATCCGTCCGGCGGCGACCGCCTGCCGCAGACCGGCCAGGGCCACCGCCGCGGCCGGTTCGATGTCGTTGCCCTCGGTCGCGGCGAAGAGCGCTCCGGCGGCGGCCGCCTCGGCGTTGTCCACCGCCCGCAGCTCGCCGCCGCTCTCGACGAGGCTCTCGCGCACCCCGCCGACCACGGCGTAGGGCGGCTTGCGGGTGGTCAGTTCCCGGGCGTGGACGGCGGCCACCGCCGCCCGCACCTCGGGGCCGGAGCCGATGACCGGCTCCGCCAGGCCGTCCTGCCAGGCACGGACCATCGGCGCGAACGGGGCGTTCTGGCAGAGCGTCAGTCGCGGCAGCCCGCCGGACACGGCGTCCGGGCGGTGCGCCGCCGGGAATCCGGCCGCCAGCAGCCGCCGGGCCGCCTGGTGCGCGGCGATCGCCCCGGCCCCGCTGCCCACCGCCTGCACGTAGTGGTCGGGCAGTCGGCCGATGGTCTCGGCGGCGGCCAGCAGCGCGGTGCCCAGGCCGTCGCGCCGGGCCACGTTGCGGGTACCGCCCTCGGCCTGGAAGCCGGGCCGGGCGGCGATCGCGTCGGCCAGCTCGATCGCGTCTGTGTAGTCACCGGCCACCGTCACCAGCCGTACGCAGTCCGCGCGTTCCCCTGCGACGGCGAGTGCGGGCAGCGCCTCGTCCGGGACCACCAGCACGCAGTCCACCCGCTGCCGCGAGCAGGCCCGCAGGAAGGCCGCGGCGGTGTTGCCGGCCGAGGCGACCACCAGGACCGGCGGGCGCTGGGGCAGCCGGGCCAGCACGGCCTGCGTCTCCAGCTCCTTGAAGCTGCCGGTGTCCAGGGCCGCGCCGCGCTCGGGCCAGTGGCCGCTGAACGCGACCCACAGCTCGTTCAGGCCCAGCTCGCGGCCCAGCCTCTCGGCCCGGTAGGTGGCTCCGATGGCGCCCCCGGGCAGGGCCCGTGCCGCGTTCGGCAGCCAGCAGGCGTAGCGGAACGGGCCGCTGCCGGGGCCGGGGGCGAAGTCGCGGGCGTACTCGGTGCTCAGCAGGCCGGGCCGGTGGGTACCGGCGCAGTCCAGCCGCAGTCCGTCGTCCTGGTAGCTCTCGTGGCAGACCGGACATCGCAGCAGGTACGGGCGGTCCGCCGGGGCGGCGCCGGGCCCGGTCGCCGACCCGTCGGCCCTCGCGGCCGGTAGGTACGGGGCGGAGGTCATCGCGCGTCCCCCTCGGCGGCCGCACCGGAGAGCACCGGGCGCAGTGCGCCGTCGGACCCGCGGCTGACGGCGTAGCGGGTGCGGTCCACCCGGGCCGGGGCCGGCCGACGGACCGGCGCGGCTCCGGGCCGCTGGGCCGCCGCGTCGACCAGGGCGGCCACGGCGGCCACCGTGGGCCGGTCGAACAGCTGGTGCAGTTGCGGTGCGACGCCGAACTCGGCCCTCAGGCGCTCGGCGAAACGGGCCAGCAACAGCGAGTGCGCGCCCCGGTCGAAGAGGTCCTCGTGCCGGCCGATCCGCTCGGTCCCGAGCAGCTCGGCCAGCAGTGCGGCGATCCGCTGCTCGGTCGCCCCGACCGGCTCCTCGACGGTGCCGGTCGTGCGGTGGGTCTCCGGCGCGGGCAGGGCCCGCCGGTCCACCTTGGCGTTGGCGGTCAGCGGCAGCTCGTCCAGCGTCACCAGCAGCGAGGGCACCGCGTAGCCGGGCAGGGTGCGCAGCAGCAGCTCGCGCAGCTCGGCCGGGGCCGCGGGCGTCCCGTGCTGTTCCACGTACCCGACCAGCCGGGCCCGCGCGCCCTCTCCGTCCACCACGACCGCCGCCCGGCGTACCGAGGGCAGTCGCTCCAGCGCGGTCTCGATCTCGCCGAGTTCGATCCGGTGCCCGTGCAGCTTGACCTGGGTGTCGGATCGGCCGACGAAGAGCAGCGCGCCGTCCGCCCCGCGCCGCACCAGATCTCCGGTGCGGTAGAGCCGCGCGCCCGGTACGGGGCCGAAGGGGTCCGGTACGAACCGCTCGGCGGTCAGGCCGGGCCGGTCCAGGTAGCCGTGGGCCAGGCCGTCGCCGCCGATCAGCAGCTCGCCGGTGACCCCGGTGGGGACCGGGTGCAGGAGCGGATCGACCAGGTAGAGCCGGGTGTTGGCGACCGGCGTGCCCAGCGGCAGTTCCCCGTCGGCCGCGGTCAGCTCGCCGCGCGCCGACCATACGGTGGTCTCGGTCGGACCGTAGACCTGCCAGAGCCGCACGCCGCGGGCCAGCAGCTCGGCGGCCTGTTCCACGGGCAGCCGCTCGCCGCCGCACAGCGCGGTCAGCCCGGGGGTGCCCGGCCAGCCCGCCTCCAGCAGCAGCTGCCAGGTCACCGGGGTGGCCTGGAGGTGACTGATCGCGCCGCTCTCCAGGCAGGCGCGCAGCCGAGAGCCGTCGCCCGCCGTCGCCGCGTCCGCCAGGTGCACGGTCGCACCGTGGACCAGCGGCAGGAAGTACTCCAGCGCGGCGATGTCGAAGGCCGGGGTGGTGACGGAGAGCCAGCCCGCGCCGGGGGCGAGGTCGAGGTCGCGCCGGAAGGAGGCCAGCAGGTTGGCCAGGGCCCGGTGCGGGACCACCACGCCCTTGGGGCGGCCGGTCGAACCGGAGGTGTGCAGGACGTAGGCCGCTGTCTCCGGGTCGATCCGGGTGTCGGCGCCGCGCCGCGCCTCGCCGATGCCGTCGACCGCCAGCACGGTCCAGTCCCCGGCGGGCACCCGGTCGGCGGGCAGGTCGGTCAGCACGGCGGCGGCGGCGCCGTCGGCCAGCACCAGGGCCAGCCGGTCGGCCGGGTGGCCGGGGTCCAGCGGCAGGTAGGCGGCGCCGGACTTGAGCACGCCGAGCAGTGCGGCGAGCAGCCGTGGGGTGCGCGGCAGCAGGACGGCGACGGTGCGGCCGGGGCCGATGCCCATCGCGCGCAGCCGCGCGGCGACCCCGTCGGCCAGCCGGTCCAGGGTTGCGTAGTCCAGCTGCTCGCCGCCGCCGGGACCCGCGGCGCGGACCGCTACGGCCAGCGGGGTCCGGGCGGCCTGGGCCTCGAACCCGCGCACCACCCCGTCGGCCGGGTCGTAGGCGAGGGCGGTGTCGTTGCCCTCGGCGAGGACGGCCCGTCGCTCGGCCGGGGCCAGCAGCGGCAGTTCGCCGACCGGGCGGGCGGCGTCGGCCGCGATCTCCGCCAGCAGGGTGGCGAAGTGGGCGGCGAAGCGCTCGGCGGTCGCCGGCAGGTAGCGGTCGGTGTCGTAGCGGACCGCACCGGCCAGGCCGCCCCCGGCCTCGCCCAGGGTCAGCTGGAGGTCGAACTGGCTGCCGCCGACCGGCAGCGCCAGCGTCGAGCAGTCCAGTGCGCCGAGGGCGAAGGGGACGCCGCTCCGGCCGGTGGCCATCGCCACCAGCGCCTCGGCATGCTCGCCGGGGGCCTGCTGGAGGCTGAAGAGGCTGCGCACCAGCGGTCGGCCGCCCTGGTCGCGGTCCGGGCGGATCAGCTCGACCAGTGCCGGGAACGGCACCTCGGCGCCGTCCAGTGCGAGCCGCGCGCCGTCGCGCACCCGGGTCAGCAGGGCGGTGAACGGCTCGGCGGCATCGATCCGGATGCGCAGCGGCACCGTGTTGACCAGGCAGCCGACCGTGCCGGCGAACGCGGCGTCGTCACGTCCGTGGGCGGGGGTGCCGACGACCACGTCCGGCTCGCCGGTGCTGCGGGCCAGCAGGAGCTGGAAGGCGGCCAGCAGCACCGTGTACAGGGTGCTGCCCTCGCGCCGGGCCAGTGCCGTCAGCGCTTCGGTGGTGGCGGCGTCCACCTCCAGCGGCAGTGACGCGCCGCGCAGCCGCTGGCGCCGGGGCAGCGGCAGGTCGGCGGGGAGCGAGGTACCGGCGCGGACCCCGGCCAGGGCCGTGCCCCACTGGGCCAGCCGGCGTCGTCCCGCTGCGGTGCCGGGCAGGTCGGCCTGGCGGCGGGCGAACGCCGCGAACGGGGCAGCGGCGGTGGCGGCGGCGGCGGTGGTGGCAGCGGTGTTCGCGTCGACGGCCGGCCCGCCGCGCAGCACCGCCGGGTAGCCGGCGGCCAGCTCGTCCAGCAGCAGCGACAGCGACCACAGGTCGGCCACCAGGTGGTGGGCGGTCAGGACGAGCCGGTGGCCCCCCTCGGCGCCGGTGAACAGCCGGGCCCGCAGCAGCGGTCCGGCCTCCAGGTCGAGGGGCTGCTCGGCCGCCTCGGTCAGGCCTGCGGCCAGCTCGGTCGCGCTCCAGCCGGAGGCGTCGACCTCCTCGAAGGCGGGCGGGAGGGCGGCGTGCACCCGCTGTACCGGTCCGGTTCCGGTCCGGGGGAAGGTGCTGCGCAGCACGGTGTGCCGCTGGGTCAGGCCCGCCAGGGCGGTGCTCAGGGCGGCCGGGTCGAGTGCGCCGTGCACGCGGAAGGCGGTGGAGACCAGGTAGGCGGGGCTCTCCGGCGCGACCTGGTGCAGGAGCCAGAGGGCGGCCTGGTTCGGGGAGAGCGGGTGGTCACCGGGCTCGGTGGGCTCGGCTGCCACGGCCGGTGCGGGTGCCCCGGCCGCTTCCTCGAAACGCTCGGCGAGCAGCCCGGCCAGTGCGGCCAGGTCCAGGGCCAGCGCCTCGGTCAGGGCCAGGTCCACGCCCAGGACGGTGTGCAGCTCGTGCCGCAGCCGGACCGCGCCGAGCGAGTCCAGGCCCATTTCGGCCAGCCGGTGCTCGGGGGCGAGGTCCTCCACGGCCAGCCCGAGCCGGGCGGCGAGCAGCCCGCGCAGCGCGGCCAGCAGCAGCGCCGGGCGCTCGGCCGGGTCGGCCGCCCGCAGCGCGGCGGCGTCCAGCGCCATCGGCCGCTCGTCCGCGGCTCCCTGCGGCCGGCCGCTGTGGGCCAGCGCGGTGAGCTCGCCCTCGCGGTAGGAGGCGGCGCACACGTGGCGCTGCACCTTGCCGCTGGAGGTGCGCGGCAGCGTCGAGGCGCGGATCAGCACCACCGCGGCCGGTCGTACCCCGTGCGCCTCGGCGACGGCCTCGCGCACCGCGCGGGCCAGCGCGGGCAGGTCGCCGTCCTGGTGGTCCCGGGACACTTCCTGGACGATCACCAGCTCGGCCGCACCGGCCAGTTCGACCTGGACGGCGGCGCCGCAGTTGGCGCGCAGCGCGGGGTGGACGGCGGAGACGGTCTGCTCGATGTCCTGCGGGTAGTGGTTGCGGCCGCGGACGATGATCAGGTCCTTGAGACGGCCGGTGACGTACAGCTCGCCCTCGTGCAGCAGGCCGAGGTCGCCGGTGCGCAGGAAGGCGGGGCCGCGCTCGGCGGCCCGTTCGGCGGTCTCGGCCGTCTCGGCCGTCTCGCCGGTCTCGGCCGTCTCGGCGGTGACGAGGCGGGCGCCGAAGGTGGCCGCGCTGTGCTCGGGCCGGTTCCAGTAGCCCTGGGCCACGCTCGGGCCGGAGAGCCAGATCTCGCCGATCGCCCCTGCGGGCACCGGCCGCCGGGTGACCGGGTCGACGATCTCCAGCCGCTGGGAGTCGTCCGGGCGCCCGCTGCTGACCAGCTCGGTGGTCCCGTCCGTCCCGTCCGTCTCGTCCGTCTCGTCCGTACCGTCCGTACCGTCCGTACCGTTGCCGGTTCCGGCGAGCAGCGCGTTCGGGGCCGGGTAGCGGGCCGGGGCCGTGCCGTGCGGCTTGCAGGAGACGATCAGCGTGGCCTCCGCCAGCCCGTAGCACGGGGTGAAGGCCTCGGCCCGGAAGCCCGCCGGGGCGTAGGCGGCGGCGAACCGCCGGAAGGTATCGGCCCGCACCGGTTCGGCCCCGTTGAACGCCACCTCCCAGCTGCTCAGGTCGAGTCCGGCCAGCACCTCGGGGGTGGCCAGGTCGGCACACAGGTCGTAGGCGAAGTTGGGGCCGCCGCTCACCGTGGCCCGGGTACGGCTGATCTCGCGCAGCCAGCGCAGCGGGTCCTGCCCGAAGGAGGTGGGAGACATCAACGAGCAGGAGCCCGCGTAGTACAGCGGCTGGAGCATGCCGCCGATGAGGCCCATGTCGTGGAAGAGCGGCAGCCAGGACATGCCGCGGGTGCTGCCGGTGGTGCGGAACGCCCGCTGGATCACGGCCGAGTTGTGCAGCAGGTTGCCGTGCGTCAGCACCACGCCGCGCGGCGCCGAGGTGGAGCCGGACGTGTACTGGAGGAAGGCCACGGTGTCGGCGCCGACCTGCGGGTGCACCCACTCCCCCGCTTCCGCCTCGGGCACCCGGTCGGTCGCCAGCAGCCGCAGCACGTCCATGACCGCGCCGTCCGGGTCGTCGGGCAGCAGCCGGTCGCGGACGGCGGCGGTGGTCAGCGCCACCGTCGCCCCGCAGTCCGCGACGATGTCGACCAGCCGTTCCAGCGAGCGCGGCCGGCGGTTGGGCGGGTACACCGGCACCGCGACGGCCCGGGCGTACAGGCAGCCGACGAAGGAGACCACGTAGTCCAGGCCCGGCGGCTGGAGCAGCAGCACCGGACGGTCGGTCAGACCGAGCCGCTGCAGCCGGGCGGCGACGGCCCGGGCCCGCCGGTCGAGCTGTCCGTAGCTCAGCCGCTCGGCCGGTGCGTCCTCCCTTCCGGAGAACTCGAAGGCCGTGCGGTCCGGATCCGCCGCCGCGGTGGCGGCGATCGCCGAGATCCAGTCCTGATGCTCAAGTCGCGGGTCCACGCGTTCTTCCCTCACCGTTCGGTGTCCGATGCCCTGTTCCTGCTGCCGCCGTCGGCGGCCGTTTTCGTGTCGGCGCTCGCGCTCAGCCCGCGGCCGGCAGCGCGGCGGCCTCGGCGGCCTGCTGCTCCATGGCCACGCGCAGGCTCAGCGGCCGCATGTCGGTCCACACCTCGTCGATGTGGGCCAGGCACTGCGCCTTCTCGCCCCGGGGTCCCTCGGCACGCCAGCCGGCCGGCAGGTCCCGGTCGGCCGGCCAGATCGAGTACTGCTCCTCGTGGTTGACGACGACCTGGTAGACGGTGGTGTCCTCGCTGCTCATCACTGCACTCCGATTCGGTGGATGGGTTTGCGGCGGCGGCGTCCGTGCCGCCGCCCGGCGCGGGCCGTGCGGGCCGGCCGTTCTGTCTTCGATGCTGTCGTTCGGCCCTGACCGCGCCCTTGGCCCCGCCTGACCGGGATCTGGGCCGGTCCTGGGTCTGCTCTGGGCCGGTCCTGGCCCCGGCCTGGGTGGGCACGGACGCCCTTCCGGCGGCTCCCCGGCGCCGGACCGGGCCCGGGCTGACGCCTCGGCGGGGGCTCGCTGACGGCTCACTGAACGCCGGCTGAAGGTCTCGGCGGGACGGCGGCCTCAGCGGAGGGGCGGGAACAGCCGGGCCCCGGCGGCCTCAGCCGAGGGCGGGGAACAGCCGGGCCTCGGCGGCCTCGCGGAGGTAGGAGGCACCGGCGGTGCCGCCCGTACCGCGCACCTGGCCGATCACCTTCATCGTGATCCCCCAGTGGGTGCGCTTCATCGCACCCCAGGAGGTGTCCAACTCGCTCATGGCGGAATGGAGTTCGCGCTCCTGAAGAGAGCTGGTCAGCAGTGTGCGGTGCAGTTTCGGGGAGGACCGTTCGACGGTCCGGTAGGCCTTGGACTGGACCGCGCTGCGGCCGTCGGTGTTGGCCCGGATCACCGCGAAGGCGTCCTTGGGCATGGTGGTCAGCACCCGGAACACCGCGGGGGTCCCGGCCACCTGCCGGGTCGCACCCTCCAGCAGTTCCCGCGCCCGGTCGGCCCTGCCGGTGGCCACCGCCTCGGTGGCCTCCTCTATGGACCGGCCGACGGCGGCGAAGACGGCTTCGAAGATCTGGATGACCCGGATGAACATCTGCTCGTCGTGACTCCGGGTGGTCGGTGTCAGCGTCAGCTCCACCGCCCGGAGCACTCCGGACGGCACCGTGTCCCGCGCCGCCGCGACTGCGGCGGCGCAGGCCCGGACCAGCTCGGCCGTGTCGTCCTCGGTGGTCTGCGGCGCGGCCGTCGTCCCGTATTCGGCCGGGAGCCCGGCCGCCGCCGTGAGGGCGCGGTGAGCGGCCCGGGTACGGGCCCGTCCGGCCGCGGCTTCGACCAGGGTGGCGGCCTCGGTGGCCACCAGGTCGGCGAGCAGGGCGGTGATCACCTGCTCCGTGCGCGCACCGGTCCTGGCCAGCGAGGCGTACACCGGGCTGCCCAGGTAGCTGTCGTAGTCGCCCTGCGCGCCGTCCACCACCTGGGGCAGCCAGGCCGTGAGCAGCCGCGCGGCCGGTTCGCCGGGGGCCGGCACGGCCGGTTCGACCGCGCGCAGGGCCGCCAGCAGCTCTGCGCCGACCGCGTTCTTGCCGACGGCCCGGTAGTGGCCGAGGACCGCACGGTACGGGAACCGGGCGGCGTCCCCGCCGTCGGCCCGCCAGCACGCCAGTTCGCGCAGCGCGCGGCGGGGGTCCAGGTCGGCCGGATCCGGCCGGGCTGCGGCCAGGCTGGGGCCGCCGACACCGGGCGCTCGGGTCGGGTCGACGGCGGGTACGGGTGCAGTCCCGCCCGTGGGGGTGGTGGGGGCGGTGGGGGCGGGCCCGACGGCGGGGGCCGGGGAGAGGACGGTCACAGGTAGCTCCGTTCGGTGGGCGGCCGGGCCGGGAACGGCCCGGTGAGGCAGGGGGCTGCGGGGCAGCGGCCTGCGGTGTCGGCGGTGCGCGGTGTCAGCGGTGCGCGGCACGGTGGCGCGCGGGCGAGACGGCGCAGCCCGGTCGGCGCGGGCCCCGCAGGGCCGCGCCGACCAGGCTGCGGGGGTGTGGTGGATCAGCCGCGGGTCCCGGCCGGGTCGGCCAGCACATAGCCGTCGTCCGCCCGGTGGGCGCGCGAGCGGCGCAGATCGGCGAGGACGAAGGTGCGCTGGAGCCAGCGGTCGGTGCCGTCGAAGCGCGGGCTGAACGCGGTGCGCCCGTGCACGGTGATCCGGTTGTCGACGACGGCGAGGTCGCCGGGCTCCAGCCGGGCGGTCCGGGCGGTGCGCTCGAAGAGCAGCTGGAGCTCGGCCAGTGCCGCCGCGGCCCGCTCGGTGAGCGGCTGGGTGGCGGCCATGTCCACGCGCAGGTCCGGGTCCTCGTACGCGCCGGTGAGCACCGCGTGCGGCTCGGCGGGGCCGTCGGCGGCGCCGAACGACGGCGGCGGTGCGGTGCGGAACTCCGGCCGGTGCAGCGCCGCCCGGGTCCCCGCGTCCATCAGCGGCAGCACCTCGCGCACGCAGGAGGTCCGCAGTCCGGCCAGCCCGTCCGGGTCGGCGCGCAGGCACAGCAGCATGACGAAGTCCGGCCGGTGCGGGTGGAAGGCGTTCTCGTTGTGGAAGGTGAGCAGCACCGAGCCCGCGTTGCCCTGGAACTCCTCGCGTCCCGGCACCGGGACGACGTCCTGCACCAGCGCACCGGTCTTCTCGGGGCGGAAGGCGGCCGGGTCACCGAGCCCGCACGCGACGAGCATCAGCACCGAGGCCGGTACGGTGGCGGTGCGCTGCACCGAGCAGTCGGTCAGCGGGGTACCGCCCAACCCGGACTCGGCGACCGGCAGTCCGCGCACCAGCAGGGCGCCGCCCGGTCCGGGGTCCCGGCGGAAGGCGCGCAGGGCACGGCGCAGCCGGGCCGGCAGTTCCTCCCAGCTGTCGCGGACCGAGGCCACCCAGGCGGGCTCGTCGACCCGGGCCCCTTCCGGCCCGCCGCAGAGCCCTGCGGCGACCCGTTCGGTGGCGGCCGTCTCGGCTCCGGTCAGCACCAGGCCGGGCGCTGTTACTTCTACTTCGATGTCCAGTGATACCGGCACGGGTGCCAGCCTTTCTCTCAGCGGTCGGGGCGGGCCGGTCAGTGCGGGGTGGCCGGGTCCAGCTGCCGGGCGATGACCGCCCACAGGCTGCCGACGGTCTCGAAGGCCTCCGGGCCCAGCTCCTCGTCGGGGATGGCCACCTGGTAGGCGTCCTCCAGCCGCACCAGCAGTTCGACGACGGCCATCGAGTCCAGCCCGGCGGCGCGCAGCCCGCGGTCGGCGGACAGCGGCCGCTCTTCGGCGAACCGGGGCAGCAGCTCGGCCAGGACGGTCTCGTACCGGTCGTCCCAACGGTCAGGTGTGTGGTCAGGTGTGGTCACGCTGTTCAGCTCCTTGTGGTGCGACCGGCGAGGTCGCGGTGATGGTGGCTCTGGTGATCGGTGCGGTGGTGGTCGGCACGGGGGTGGTCGGTGCGGTGGTGGTCGGTGCGGTGGTGGTCGGTGCGGTGGTGGTCGGTGCGGTGATGGTCCGCACGGGGGTGGTCGGTGCGGTGGCCGCTTCGGGATCGGTGCGGTGCCCGGGCAGCGGCTCCCGTACGAGGGCCAGCCGGTCCGCGCTGACCACCAGGCCGTCCCGGACGGTGATCTCGGCGGGAGCCGGGCGACTGAGGAAGCCGAGCAGGCTCGCGGTGGCGCCGTACGCGCCGACGTTGGGCACGGCCAGCAGCGCCCCGGGGCGCGGCGGTACGGCCTCGGTGGCCCGGCTGATCACGTCGGCGGGGGTGCACAGCGGCCCGACCAGGGCCACCCGCCGGGTCCCGGCCTCCTCCGCTTCGGCCCCGGGGTCCGTCAGGAGCAGCGGTGCGGCGCGCAGCGAAGGCAGCCGGCCCACCCCCGAGAGCCCGCCCAGGTGGTTGATCCCGCTGTCCAGCACGCCGTACGTGGTGCCGCGGCTCTCCTTGACCTCGGTGACGGTGCAGACCAGCCGCCCGCTGTCGCCGACCAGGTACCGGCCGGACTCGAAGGCCAGCTCCAACCGCCCCTGCCAGCCCGGCAGATGCTCGTCCAGCGCGGCCTCCAGCGGTGCGCGCAGGGCGTGGTAGAGCGGGCGTTCCCCCGGCGCCGCGTACGGGCAGGCGAAGCCGCCGCCGAGGTCGAGCATCCGCAGCGGCAGGCCCCAGTGGGCCTCCAGTGCGGCGGCGGTGCGGATCGAGGCGACGGCTTCGGCGAGCAGCCCATGCGGGTCGGCGGCATTGGTCAGCGGGAAGAAGTGCAGCCCCCACAACTCCGTACCCTCCACGGTGAATTCGTCGAGGCGGGGCAGCCCGTCCACGATGTCGTGGCCGAACTGCGAGGCCCCTCCGGTCATCCGCAGGCCGACGCCCGCTCCCGCGCCCGCGCCATTGATCCGCAGCAGGCAGCGCGCGGTCACGCCGAGGGCCCGGGCCCCGGCGCCGACCCGGCGCAGATCGGCGGGCGACTCGACCGAGAAGGTGCGCACCCCTGCGTCCAGCGCCTCGCGCAGTTCCCGGGCGGTCTTGCCCGGGCCGCCGTAGAGGCAGTCGGCGCCGCCGAAACCCGCTTCCAGCGCGGCGGCGAGTTCACCGGTGGAGCAGATCTCCGGGCGGCATCCGGCCAGGCGCAGGGCGCGCACCAGCTCGGGGTGCGGGTTCGCCTTGAGGGAGTAGTAGAGGTGCGAGCGCTCGGGCAGGGCCGCACGCAGATCGGCGGCGGCCCGCTCGGCCCGGGCCAGGTCGTACACGTACAGCGGGCTGCCGTAGCGGCCCACCAGCTCGGCGGCCAGCAGGTCCTCGGCGAGCGGTGGTACGGGGTCCTGGGTCCGGGCCGGTGCGGTGGGGGGCGGGTCAGTGCGCATCGGTCTCCAGCGCCTTCCGGTCGGTCTTGCCATTGGGGGTGAGTGGCATCCGGGCGAGGACCCGGCAGCTGGCGGGCACCTTCGCCGCCTCCAGCCGTTGTTCCAGGCCCTCGATCACCCGGCGCGCGGTCAGCCCGTCCTGGCCGGTGACGACCAGGCGCAGGTCGAGCCCGTCCCGGGGAGGCAGCGCGGCGGCGGCCCGTACGCCGGGCACGTCCAGCGCGGCGGCCTCGATCTCCGGTGTGCTCATCCGGACGCCGCGCCGCTTGAACTGGTCGTCGAGGCGACCGCTGACGTAGAGGTGTCCGTCCGCGTCCAGTCGGCCCTGGTCGCCGGTGTGCAGCCGGATCCGTCCGGTGCGCGGGTCCGGACGGTAGCGACGGGCGGTCAGTTCGGGCGCGTTCCAGTAACCGGTCATCACGTGCGGGCCGCCGACGACGATCTCGCCGGTCTCGCCCGGCGGCAGAGCGCGGCCCTGCTCGTCGAGCACCTCGACCGTGGTGCCGTCCAGGGGCAGGCCCACCGACCCGGGGCGCTGACGGTCGGCGTCCGGTTCCGCGATCGTGACCCGCTTGCACTCGGTTATCCCGTACATCGCCACCACGGCCGCGCCCGGGAACCCGCAGCGCAGCGCCTCGATGGTCGAACCGGCCAGCGCGGCGCCGGTGCTGGTGAACAGCCGTACGTGGTCGGGTGGCGTGCCGCGGGCCGCGAGGCGGCACAGCATCTCGGCCAGCGAGGGCACCACCGGCACGACGGTGACGCGGCACTCGCGCAGCACGGTCAGCACCCGCACCGGCGCGGCCGCGTCCGCCAGCACCACTTCGGAGCCGCCGATCGCCGCCAGCAGGAGCTGGTAGAGGCCGTAGTCGAAGGAGAGCGGCAGCGCGACGAGCACCACGTCCTGTGGCCGGTAGTCGAGCCGACGGGCGATCGCGCGGGCCGCGAAGACCACTTGGCGGTGGGTGCAGACCACGCCCTTGGGGGCGGAGGTGCTGCCGGAGGTGTAGATCAACTGGGCGATCGCGTCGGCCGACCGGCGGGTGCGGCCGGAGACCGAGTCCGAGTCCGCGTCCCGGTCCATACCCGCGTCCGTGTCCGTACCCGTGTCCGTACCCGTCTCCGTATCCGTCTCCGTATCCGTGTCCGCGCCGGGCGGCCGTTCGAGGAGTTCGGCGGGCGTGACCGGACGGGCGCCGCAGGCGGCGACCGCCTCGCGGACCGGCCCCGCCTCGGACGGGTCGAGGACGACCACCGCGGGAGCCGCGTCGGCCAGCACTCCGTGCAGCACGAAGGCCTTCAGCTCCGGGTTCAGCGGCACCGCGACGGCCCCGGCACGCAGGACGCCGTAGTACAGGGCGACGAACTCCCGCCGGTTGCCGAGCCTCAGGACCACCCGGTCACCCGGCACGACGCCCTCGGACCCGCGCAGCCGGGCGGCCACCGTCCGGCTGGCCTCGGCCAGTTCGGCGTAGCTCCACACACCGGAGGCGTCCCGGACGGCGGTCCGGGCCGGATGGGCGGCCGCGGCCGCGTCCAGCAGGTCGATGGCGAGGGTGCCGTCGTCCGGCACGGACCCGGGGCGGGCGTCGTCCGGTCCCGTCGGGGCCGCGGCGCTCATGCGCACCCGCCCGATGCGTCGGTGATCTCAACGACCGCGCTGGTGCAGCTGTAGCCGGTGCCGCCGCCGACCAGCAGCACCCGGTCTCCCTCGCCGACCTCGCCGGTCTCCAGCAGCTCGTTCAGTCCGGCGAAGTGGTCCCCCGCGCCCAGGTGGCCCGCCTCGCGGCAGAACTCCCAGTTCGAGAACCTCTCGTCGACGCCCAGCTGGTGTTCCAGCTGCCAGCTCATCCGCTGGTGTCCGGTGGCGTTGAGCACCACCCGGTCGATCCGGTCCATCGAGGTGTCGGCATCGGCCAGTGCGACCCGGATCGACTCGGCCGCCACCGCGGCGGTGCGCAGCGTCGCGGCCCGCATGTTGCGTTGTGCGCGGAAGTACTCCTCGGCCCGCGCCCCCAGGTCCACCGGCCTGGCCTCCAGCTCCGGCCCGGAGCGGAATCCGGCGCCCCGGGCCAGGCCCTCCAGCGAGTTGTCCACCCGGGTCGCGGTGGCCAGCAGCCGGCCGGTCGCTCCCTCGGGGGTGGAGCTCAGCACCAGCGCGGTGCCGCCGTCGCCGTAGACCATGCCCCGTTCGGCCCGCCAGCGGTCGAAGGCGGGGGGTGTGAAGCGGTCGGCCGTGGTCAGCAGCACCGCGTCCTCGCCAGACCCGCCAGACCCGCCAGACCCGCCAGACCCGCCGGACCCGCCGGACCCGCCGGATCGAAGCTGCCGGGCCGCCAGCTCCAGTCCGGCCAGTCCCGCGTTGCACTGCTGCAACAGGTCGAAGGCGGGCACCGCCGAGCCGACCGTGTGCTGCGCCACGTACGCCGCGGACGGCCACAACTCGGCGCCCTGGAACCACAAGTAGCTGTGGAACACGGCGGCGACCCGCTCCGCGGCCCGGCCGGACCGGCGCAGCGCGGTGCGGGCCGCGCGGACCGCCATCTCCGGCGCGGACAGATCGTCCGGACCGCCGGCCGCGGCCGAGCTGACCGAGTCGATCCGGTTGACGGCGTGTTCCCCGGCGTCGTAGGCACCGGCCGCGACCGCCGCCGCGGCGTTCGCCCGGTCGGCCAGCCAGACACCCGTGCCGGCCAGGTACACCTGCTCCCAGCGCATGTCTCTCCGATCTCCGGCCCCGTGGCAGGACGCCCGGGGCGACTGTCGGTGACGATGCTTCCGTCCGCCGCCTGCCGCACGGTTGCCCTGCACTGACAGCCGGTCGGTGCCGCTCTGTCCTCGGTCTGGCCGTGCACCGGAGCCCGGCTGCCGAGCCGCTGACGCACGACGGGCCGTCGGGGGGGTCACCCCCCCCCGCCCCCCGGGGGCCGGGGGCCGCTTGGGCGCCGCCGCCCCCCCCCGCGCGGCGCGGGCCCCCCCCCACGGCCGCCCGGCTGAAGGAGGCCGACGACCAGCTGGCCGACGCCTCCTTCAAGGC
>NZ_JBHJTK010000055.1:0-40911 GCF_042267665.1 Streptomyces sp. NPDC056224 | reverse complement strand
TGATGGACACTCATGTTCATGGTGCGGGGCAGTCGTTCGTGCTGACGGCGGACCATCTGCGGCAGATCGCCGAGGGGCTGGCTCCGTACTTCCATCCTGGTGCCGACGGTCCGCGGGGCCAGGTGGTCCGTGGTGCGGTGGGTGAGCGGCCCGGCTACCGCGCGGGGATGCGCGATGCCATGGACGCTGTGGACTACCGCACCGCGGACGCGGGCGCGGCCACGGACCCGACCGCGGCTCGGGCCTCGGAGCCAGGTTCACATGCCGATGCCGAGTCTGTGGTGGAGCCGGTGGCGTGGGATGAAGCGGGTTCGGGGCTGGACCCGGAGGAGTTGGAGTTCGTGTTGGAGTTCGTGTCCGAGGCCGTGGGTGAGGACCCGGACGTGGAGTCGGGGGTGGAGTTGTCGGGGGGTGAGGGAGCCGGGGGCGTGGAGGGGGCGTTGTCTTCGGGGGATGCCTCTGCTGTGGGTGCTTCGTATGTGGATGACGGCGGTTCTCGGGGCGCGTTCGCTGCCGGTGGTGGCCGTGGTGAGGCGGATACGGATGTAGTGGCGGCGCGTGGGGCGAAGCGTCGTCGGCTGGATGGCGGTGGGCGGCCGGTGGTGGAGGCGGCGGCTGCCGTGCAGGCCGGGGGTGAGGTTGCCGCCGGAGCCGGCGCTGCCCAGGACGGGGGTCCTGCCAGGTTGCTTCTTCAGGTGAAGTTGGAGCGGGTGCGGGATGCTCTGGGGTCGGTCGATGGTGTGGACCCGGTCGAGAGGCTGGCTGAGGTGGTGCAGATCCCCGTAGACCGGGTGCGGCGCATGGTGGGGGGCTCCGTGAAGCAGACCGGCGTGACCGGGGAGGTCCTTGAACGGATCGATGCGGCCTTCGGCCTGCTCAACGAGGGTGCGGCGCTTACTGCGGAGGCGGTGGACGAGCGTGTCCGTGCCCGCTGGACTCCTCTCCAGGCCACGATGGTGTATCTGATGGAGCAGGCGGGAGTACCCGGCAGAACAGCCGAGGGAGTGGGGTTGTCCGACCTGCTCCAGGGCTGGAGCCAGGGCACATCGGTGTATAGGTACCGATTGGGCACGATGACGCCGACCATGAAGGTCGGTGACAGGATCAATGCGCTCCAGCGTCTGTTCGAGGCGGGAGAACACGGGGTGACCCCCGCTCGGCTGGACGCCGAGGTCACCCGGTATCGCGGCGCGGAGGGGGTGGACTTCGCGGGCAAGCTGGCCTATCTGCGCGGGAAGCTGGGGGGAACGCGGTCTCTGGTTGGTGCGATCAAAGCCTCAGACGCAACCCTCAACATCTCAGACAGGTCGGTGCTCAGGTATGAGAACCCGGACTATGACGCGAACCCGCCGATGGATGTCGTCGAACGGGTGGACGAGCTGTATGTGTTGTATCGGGAACTGGACGACGTGGCGGAGATGGCCGGGCTTCCCACGGGCGAAGCGCTGAGCCCGGTTCAGGTCAAGGCAGTGCGTCTGCGGGAAAGTCTGGGGGAAGGAGAGCTGACCCGATTGCTGGAGGCTCGCGCGGGCGAGGTTTCGTCCATCCTGAGCGGCCGGGTGAAGATTCCAGACACGAAGGTCATGGAGCGGATCGATGCGGCGTACGGCCTGCTCGAGGAGGGGGCCGCGGTGACCGCGGAGGCGGTGGCCGAGCGTGTCCGTGCCCGCTGGACTCCTCTCCAGAAAACGATGGTGTCCCTGCTGGACAGTGTGGGAGGGGCCGCGACCCTGTCAGACCTGCTCGGTGCGAACGTTTCATCGGTGCGGTATGTGCGATCGGGCGTCCAGCAACCGCACAAGAAGATCGGCGACCGGATCCGGGCCCTGGAGCGCCTGCTCAGCGCGGGGGTCGGGGGCCCCCTCCCGACGCGTGCCGATGTGGACGCCGCAGTCGCCGCTATACCCGCGTATGACCTGACGGCCAGGGTGCGCTACCTGGTCCAAGCGGCGGGAACTCTCGCCGCCGTGCTCGGGGAACTCAACGCCGGGCGCGCGGTTGGAGAACCCAAGGTCGCCGTGACCACGCTGACGTCGTACCTGCAAGGCAGCAGTGCGGACCCGATTACAGAGTTCGCCGATCGGATCGACCGGGCGTGTCATGACTTTTGGCGGCTGGGGTTCCGTCCTGTTGACGCCGAACTGGCCGGGGTATTGAGTGGCGAGGTCGCCGCCGCGACGGCTCCCAGGTCCGTCGCTGGAGCTGTTGGGCGCGGGGCCGGCTCAGCAGGCGGGGACACTGCCTCCTCCGCGGCTGAGGGTGACGGCGGTCAGCCGGGGAATGTGGTGATGAATGATCCGGCGGGGTCCACCGGGTACGGGGGTGCGGATGCCGTTGCGGGCGAGGAGGGGCAGGAGGAGGAGTTCACCCCGGACGAGATGGTCGCGCTCATGGGGGAGTTCACGGTGGTCTCTCCTGCCGGGGCATCCTCCTTGACGGGGGCAGAGGACGTCCCTGCCGATCAGGACCGGCATGCGAGAATCGATGAACTGCTCTGCTCCGAAGCCGTCCTGGGCACCCGCGTGCGGCACCACCACGTGGAAGGACTGTCGTACGCACAGTCGGCCGCGGTGACCTGGACACTCGACGAGGACGCCGAACTGCGGCTGGGTGAACTCGCACTCACTGCGGCGGACCATGCGAACCTGCTGCTCAGGTCCCCGGACCTCTTCCCCGAGGCAGTGCGGCGGAGCTTCACCCGGCTGACGGCGCCCGAACACGGAGGTCCGCTGCCCGCAGAGTGAGGCACGGCATCCCGGGACGCCCTGCAACCGTGGGCGCGCCGGGCGGTGTGAGCAGCCCGCTGCGAACCTCCGTCGGCCGGACCTTCGGGCGACGGCCGCCGACCCACCCCGAGAGGGGTCCCGGGACCGGCGCCAGGCTGCCGGAACCCAGTTCGCACCCCCCATTGAACGACGGAAAGGACATCATGAACGCGCCAGAGACGCAGGGCCCTCGGCAGATACCCTCCCAGGCCGCGGAACCGGAAACGGCGACCACGGCACCCGGGACGGCACAGGCCGCAGGTTCGCCGGCCGCTGAAGAGCCCGCCGCCGTCGGTGAGGCGACCGCCGCCGCGGAAACGGCCAGGACTGCGCCGTCCGCCGAGCACGCGGCGCAGCCGGCTCCCGACGTGGAGCCCGTCTCGCCGGTCGCCGGAGCGGCGCGGCAGCCGGACGCGGCAGGAGACACCGCCGCCGCCCTCGCGGGCGAGGCGGAGCCGGAGACCGCCACCGCCGTCGACACGGAGGAGGCGGAAGAAGCACCCGAGGGCATGACCGAGGCCGAGCCGGCCGCCCCGCCCGGGCGGCCGCACAAGAGCCTGCTGGCCGGAGCGGCCATTGTGGGGGCGCTGCTGATGACCGTACCGTTCCTGGTGGGTCGCGACGGTGAGAACCCTCGTGCGGCTCCCGCCGGTGCGGCGCCCGGCACGGTGCTCGGTTCCCCAGGGGACGGGAGCCTCCCCGTTGGTGCCGTCGGATCAGCCTCGCCGACCCCTGGCGGCACCGCTGGCACGGGTGGACCGGCCGGGGAATCCCCGACACCGGACGGTCCCGCCGCCCCCGGCGCGAGCGCGGATACCGGCGCGGTCCCCTTCCTGAACGGCGCGGACGGGACGCCCGCGGGCCCGGTGGAGCGCGAGGGCGATGGCTCGTCCGCTCCGGAGAAGAAGGCGCCGGCCGCGCCGACACCGGCTGCGCCGGCACCGGCAAAGGCGTCACCCGCCGCCAACACGGCGCCGCAAAGTCTCACACAGGTCGCCGGCGTGCCCGTCCGCAGCCACGCCTCGGGGCGCTGCATCGACGTCACGGGAGGCAAGGGTGACGGCACGCCGCTGCAGATCTGGGACTGCAACCGACAGGCACAGCAGAGCTGGCGCTTCATGAATGACGGGACGGTGCGGGCGCTGGGGCTGTGCATGGACGTCGCCTGGGGCGCCACCGGTAACGGCGCGGTGATCCAGCTGGCCACCTGCAGTGGAAATCCCGCCCAGCAGTTCCGCCTGAACTCCGCGACGCACGACCTGGTCAGCCTGCACGCGAACAAATGCGTCGACGTGAAGGACCGGCAGACCGGCAACGGCACCCGCCTGCAGTTGTGGGACTGCAACGGCCGGGACAACCAGAAGTGGAGCGCCGGCTGAGTCGGCTCTCAACGGTTTGAAGGGCAGTCCCCGCGCCGGTTGAGGTGGAGTTCACCGGCCGCGTCAACCGGGCGGTCGTGCACCGCCGCTTCTGGTCCGGCGGCGCCTTCGCGCGGTCATGCGGCGGCGCACCCCTCCCCGTGATCAAGGGCTGCATCGAGAACCAGAAGCGGCCCTACTGCGCGGCTGCCTGCCCACCGGACCTGCTCGGGACTGACACAAAGGAGCTGAGCCGGATCGGGTGGGCGGAGCGCACCCTGCCGTCGGCCCTGTTCTCAGCTGGGTCCTCAGGTGTTCAGCTAGCCTGTGATCTGTTTCACTCGGCACTCGTTCGAGGTCTTTTGGCTGGTCAGCGGCGGGTGAGCCCGATGCGTGGCAGGAATCGTCAACAAGCTGTCATTGTGGACGTGCCGCCGCTGGGCACAGGCTGTGACGGTGAGACAACGACGTGTTGTGAACCTGCTCTACCCAGGCGCCCAGACGCTGGACGTCAGCGGCCCCCTCGAAGTCTTCGACACCGCGAACCGGCTGTTAGCCGAGCCGGGAGGCGCCTACCGCCTGCAATGCGTCTCCCGTGACGCCCCGTCAGTGCGCACCTCCGCCGGCCTGGTCGTGCAGGCGGAGCCGCTGGAGGCGGCCGAGGGGGCGATCGACACCCTCCTCGTTCCCGGCGGCCCAGGTCTGAAGGAGGCCTTGCTGAATCCCCCTCTCATCGCGTGGATCAGGGGCGCCGCGGCACGGTCCCGGCGTGTGGCCTCCGTGTGCGGCGGGGTCTTCCTGCTGGCCGAGGCCGGCCTCCTCGACGGACGCAGGGCCACCACGCACTGGGCGTTCTGCGAGCAAATGGCCCGCCGGTACCCCGAGGTGACCGTGGATCCCGAACCGATCTTCGTCTGGGACGGCCCGTACATCACCTCAGCGGGCGTGTCCACCGGCATCGACATGGCCTTGGCCCTGGTGGAGGACGACCACGGCGCGGCGTCCGCCCTGGAGGTGGCGAAGTTCCTGGTGCTGTACTTCAAACGGCCCGGCGGACAGACCCAGTTCAGCATGGTCCTGGACGCACAACTCGCCGAACAGGAGCCGATCCGGCTTGTGCAGACCTGGATCCAGGAGAACCTGCATCGCGCCCTGCCGGTGTCCGAACTCGCCCGTCGGGCGAACATGAGCCCGCGTCACTTCGCCCGCGTCTTCCGTCATGCGGTGGGGATGACACCGGGTCAGTACATCCGGCGGTTGCGCATCACCAGGGCCCGCCAGCTCCTAGAGGCCACCGACCTATTGGTGGGCCAGATCGCGATACGGTGTGGATTCACCGCTGTCGAAACGTTCCTGCGCGCGTTCTTCGCCGTCGTCGGACTCACCCCCGTCCAGTACCGCAGGCACTTCCAGCTCCACGCCCCCTCCGGCCTGGTCGTCGAGCCGGCCTGGGCCGAAGGGCGGTCGGCATGACGCACCGGATGCGGCTGGTGGACCACGTGGCCGCGGAGTTGCACCGGATCGGGGTCCGGTACGTGTTCGGGGTGGGCGGCGCCAACATCGAGGACCTGTACGACGCGGTGCACCGCGCCCCCGGCCGGATCCGCGGCGTTGTGGCCAAACACGAGTTCTCCGCGGTCACCATGGCGGACGGGTACGCCCGGACCACCGCGCGCCTCGGTGTCGTCGCCGCCACGTCGGGCGGGGGCGCGATGAACCTGGTTCCGGGACTGGCCGAGGCGCACGCCTCGCGGATCCCCCTGCTTGCCCTGGTGGGACAGCCGCCCACCGGTCAGGAGGGCCGGGGCGCCTTCCAAGACTCCAGCGGAAAGGCGGGCTCCTTCGACGCCCGCGACGTATTCGCACCCGTCTCGCGGTTCTGCGTCCGGGTGACCGAACCCGCCGCGATCGCCGGGGCGCTGGCCCAGGCGATCACCGTGGCGCAGACCGAGCCGCGCGGTCCCGCCGTACTGCTCCTGCCCAAGGACGTCCAGCAGGCCCGCATCGACTTACCGGCCACGGCGGGAGCCGCGGTGCCTACGAGCATCGCCGGCACCGGGGCGTCCGTGCTGGCCGCGGCAGCACCCGCCGCAGCAGGCGTACGGGCGAACGCGGCACAGGCGGCAGCAGCAGGAACCTCGCGCGTGCCGGCGGTTCCCCGGCCGGATCCCGCCTCCCTGGCCGCGGCCGTCGCCGTGCTGCAGGACGCCTCCCGCGTCATGGTGATCGCCGGGGAGGGGGCGGCCGGGACCGAGGCCCGCGGGGAGTTGGCCGCACTGGTGCGGCGTCTGGGCGCCTGCGTGGCCGTGACCCCGGACGCCAAGGACGTCTACGACAACCGCAGTCCCCGGTTCGTGGGCGTGGCAGGCGTGATGGGCCACCGCGAGGTCGAGGACTGTCTGCGCCGGGCCGATGCCTGCCTGCTGGTGGGCACGCGCCTGCCCGTCCTGGCGCGGGGCACGCTGGAGCCGCTGCTCACCGGGATGCCCGTGGTCTGCGTCGATCCCGAGCCGCCGTTCGTTCCGGGCATCGCCCTGCTCGCAGGAGTGGCCGACACTCTGCGAACGCTGGCGCGCCGTGTCCGGCCGCGGCCGTCTGCCTGCTCGGCCCACCATTCCCCCTCCCTCACGGATCTCCCCCCGGTCTCCGGCGCCGCCACCGACTACGCCTCGGCGGTTGCCGCGATCGCCGAGGCGCTGCCCCAGGACGCCCATGTCTTCGTGGACGCCGGCAACGCGGGGGCCGCCGCCATCCACTCCCTGCCGGCCCCCCGTGACGGCCGCTTCGTGGTGGCGGCGGGCATGGGCGGCATGGGCTACACCTTCGGCGCCGGGATCGGCGCCGCGCTGGCCACCGGCCGGCGCACCTACGTGGTGGCCGGTGACGGGGCGTTCTTCATGCACGGCATGGAGGTGCACACCGCCATCGAGTACGGCGCGCCGGTCACCTTCGTCATCCTGAACAACAACGCGCACGCCATGTGCGTCATGCGAGAGGAGTTCTTCCAGGGCGGCGCCCGCCCCGAGAACGTCTTCCACCCCTCCCGCATAGCCGCCGGCATGGCGGCGATGTTTCCCCGGCTGCGCGTCACCTCGGCGGACAACCATGCACAGTTGCGCACCGCGCTGCTGGGCAGCAACGCCGACGGCGGCCCCGCCCTGGTGGTGATGGACTTCGACCACCGCGGGATACCACCGTTCCAGCCCTTCCTGACCGCGTCGACACCGTCCCGAGCCGGTTCGGGCGCCACCGCGCCCGGCCGCCACCCCATCAACGAGCAGGAGCACGCGCATGACGAACCGATCCACGTTGGCTGACATCCCGGGCCTGGTCCGGGTGGAGAACACCAGCCCCGAGGAACTGGCGCTCCTATGCCGGGAAATGACCCCGGACGCCTACCCGCACCAGCAGGTCTACGGCGAGTACTGCCCCATCCAGGAGTACGTCGACTGCCCGCCGCAGGCGGCATACGACTATCTCAGCCGCGGCCACCACCTGGAGGAATGGACGTGCAGCCTGCGCGGGTTCGAGCCCGCCGGCACTCCGGGGCTGTGGGTGGGCCACGACCGGCTGGAGAAGGGCACCCGGATCTACTGCCGGGTCGAGGCCCACCCCGGCGCCATGACGGTCGACTACCACTGCGCCTGGGACCAGAGCGACGAGCTGTGGATGGTCTACCTGATGCGGGTGGTCCCGGCCGCGCTCGTCCTCGGCCGCCCCGGGTCGTTGATCACCTGGACCAACTGCCGCCATCCGTACTACCGGAACAACCCGCGCCCGGACCTGGCACCCCACCCCGACCGGCGCTGGGTGGGTGACTACTGGGACCTGTTCTACGCCGGACACACCCTGGAGATGCGTAATCTCAAGGCGATTCTCGAGTACCGGCACCGGAGCGATCTGCCCATCAGCAGCGCCCCGGCGGAGCGGATGGCGCGATGACGCAGGTGAGCCTGACCGACGTCTCCGCCTATCTGCCCGGCGAGCCCGTACCCGCCGCCTTCTTCACCGAGCACCCGGCGGCGGAGGACAAACTGCGCGACAGCCCGATGTTCAAAGTCCCGCCGTACCGCCACCATGTGGCCCCCGACGAGACCAACGCGGACATGATCGAGCGTGCCGTCCAGCCGCTGATCGAACGACACGGCCGAGCGGAGATCCGCCGCGTGGACGTCCTGCTCGTGCACAGCCAGCTGCCGGACCAGCCCTTCGTGGGCGCCGGCACCGAAGTGGCGCGCCGGCTGGGCCTGTCCCCCCGGTGGCTGATCGACGTGGCCAACGCCGGCTGTGCCTCCTTCGTGCACATGCTGGAACTGGCCCGGCAGATCCTGCTCAGCGGCGACGCCCGCACCGCCCTGGTATGCAACGCCCAGAGCGCCGCGGGCCAGCTGTTCACCCAGTCACAGGTCCGCGGTCTGTCCCAGGCCGCCATTCCGGGCGACGGCGCCGGAGTCGGCTACGTGACGACCGCCGGACACGCCCCCGTCCTGGGGATCGAGAGCCGGCACAACGCCGACTACGCCGGCGACATGACCATGGTGCGCGACGACGGGCGCAAGTACTGGGAAGAGGGCGACGCCCAGGTGCGCATCGGGTTCACCGAGACCGGAGTCGCGAACGTGCTGGAGCGGGGCAACCGCCTCGTACCGCACGTCGTGCGGGATCTGTGCCGCCGACTGGACATGGACGTCACCGACATTGACTGTCTGATCACCAACCAACCCAACCGCACCTTCCTGCACAACTGGCGTCAGGCGCTGGGCGTGCCCGCCGAGCGTCACCCCGACACCTTCGATCGGTGCGGCAACCTCTTCGGCGCTGCGATGCCCGTCACCCTGGACGACGCGATCCGCTCCAAGCGGATCAAGGAGGGCGACCTCGTGGTGCTCGCCGGATTCGCCCACGCCGGGGACTACGCCGGCGCCGCCGCGATCCGCTGGGGGCAGGGACGGTGAGGGCCGCGTCCCCGTCAAGGGATGGTCTCAGCAGTCCTCGATCTGCGTGTGAAGCGTTCCGGTGTGGATGAGTGCGGCTATGCGGCTGATGTCCTCGTCGAGGGGCCGGTCGCCGTCGAGGACGGCGCAGTGCCGACGGAGCGCGGTGTGGGCCGCGTGGGTGGCGGGCGCGAGCAGGTCAGGGCCGCGTAGATCGGCGGCTTGAGCCAGGGCGAGCAGGTGAATACCGGCGACGTGGGTGGCGAGGCGGGTTGCTGTGTGGGCGTGCCGGGCGGCGATGGTGCCCATGCTGACCTTGTCCTGATTGTGGGATTCGGTGGAACGGGAGAAGGACCCGGCGGGCATGCTCAGGTGCATGGCCTCCGCGGTGAGGGCCGAGGCGGCGATCTGGGCGTCCTTGAAGCCGTGGTGCAGGCCCGCTTCGCCGGGGCCGCCGAGCGGTGCGAGATCGGCGGGCAGTCCATGGCTGTAGCGGTCGTCGACCAGCAGCTGGAGCTGGCGGTCGAGGAGGTCGGCGACGGAGGCGACGGCGCTGGTGAGAGCCTGGGCAGCGTGTGCGACATGGCCGCCGTGGAAGTTGCCGCTGTTGTGGACGGTGGTGGTGTCGGCGTCGAAGAGCGGGTTGTCGTTGGAGGAGTTGATCTCGATGGTCAGCCAGCGGCCGGTCCACTCCAGGGTGTCGTGCAGGACGCCGATGACGTGAGGTGCGCAGCGGATGGAGTACGGGTCCTGGATGTGGCGGTCGAGTTCGACGTAGCCGCTGTGGGAGGTGTCGGCGCTCACCGGGGGAGCGGTGAGCCGGGAGCCGGTGAGCAGGCTGTGGATACAGGCAGCGCTGTTCGCCTGGCCCGGGTGAGGCTTGTGGTCAGCGTGGCGTCGTCATCCTGCTGGACGGCACCCTGGTGCGCACCCGACGCCGCACCCTGGCGCCGACCGACTAGCAAGGCCACCCGCTTCCCAGACCAGCCAGAGCGTCCCACCCTCGGCCCATACCAGCCTCGCGACCCGCACCTTCAAGATGAAACTCCTCAATGGTGGAAGACGTTCCGGGCCCGGGAAGCGGGGCCTGCCGCCGGGCCGAGGGGAGCTCGCGGCTGAGTGCGGTCCGTCAGCTCGCGGTGTATCCGCCGTCGACCGGCAGGGTGATGCCGGTGATGAACCGGGCATCCTCGGAGGCGAGGAAGGCGACCGACGCCGCCACGTCCGACACCTCGACGATGCCGGGCATCGGGTTGAAGGAGGCCATGCCGGCCCGCAGGCCGTCCGGGTCCGCACTGCCGGCGATGTACTCCTCGATCAGCGGGGTCACCACCGAGCTCGGGGCCACGGCGTTGACCCGCACGCCGCGGTCCGCGTACTCCAGCGCCACCGACCGGGTGAGCCCTACCAGACCGGCCTTGGCGAAGGTGTACGGCGGCACACCCGCGAGCCCCTTCAGGCCGCACACGGAGGAGGTGTTGACGACCACGCCGCCGCCGGCGTCCAGCGCGCAGGCCGGCCGCCGCGGCAGCCCCTCGCCCGAGGCGATGGCGCAGATGATGGCCGAGCACGCGGCGACTGTCGTGATGTCCACCCCGACCACTCTCAGCCAGGTGGCGGCGCATCTCGTCTCGCGCAGGGAACAGCTGCCGTCCGTTCACCTCCTTCTGTTCGGAGGCGAGGCGTTCTACGAGGACCAGCGTTCTCTTGTGGTCACGGCGTTTCCGAACGCGGACATCCGCTCGCAGGGGTACGCCTCCGTCGACGCGGGTATCCTCGCCGCTCCGGTCCCGGGCGAGCCGGACGCCCGGGTCCATCGCGTCCACCGGCCTCACAAGCTGCTGGAAATCGTGGACGAGAGCACCGGCGAGCCCATCCGGGAACCAGGACGGCCCGGACGGCTGCTCGCCACCGACCTGGTCCGGCGATTGATGCCGGTCATCCGCTACCCGGTGGGTGACGTGGCGGCATGGGTGGACTGCGAGGACGGGCGCTTCCGCCTGCTGGGCCGGTCCGGGGAAGGAGCCAGGGTCGGGCCCGTCACCGTCTACATGGAGGACTTGCGGGCGGTGGTGGAGGAGGTGCGGGGCGACCAGCTCATCGCGGGGATACAGGCGGTGCAGCGCCGCCGTGACTCCAAGGACGAACTGGTGCTGCGGATCGCGGGCGAGATCAGTGACGCCGGCCGGCTGGCCGACTCCGTGATCAAGTGTTTCGAGGAACAGCGCCCCATGTTCGCCGAACACGTCCGCGCCGGACTGATCAGCCCGCTGCGGGTCGAGTACGTCGCGGGAGAGGAACTTGAGGTCAACCTCCGCAGCGGCAAGATCGTTCGGCTGTCGACCAGCGTCTGGGCTGAGCGAGAAGGATCCGACTGGACGCGGTCCGTGGCGGCGGGAGGGGATCGGCGGTGCGGGACTTTCGCCACCGGCGGATAACTCTCGCCGCCGCCGGTCCCACCCGCCATCGCATCTTCCCTGTGCGGACCAACGACAATTCCGAATCAGGGCAAGCGTGCCAAGTAGCTTAAATCGCTTGTTCGGGATGTGCGACACTGGGGCCGTGGCCGAGACACGCAACCCGAGCCGACGTCGCGACGATGGTCGGCGCACCCAGCTCATCCAAGCTGCCGCACGCGTCATCGCCAGGGATGGAATCGCGGCGGCGACCGTCCGCCGGATCACGGAGGAGGCGGGGGTGCCCGGCAGCCTCGTCCACTACTGGTTCGCGGACAAGGACGAACTCCTGGAGGAGGTTCTCCTCGCCGACCTCGACGCCATCTCGACCGCCGTCGCCGAGGCGGCCGATACCGGGGCGGCCGGTGGCGGGGCGGCCGGTGGCGGGGACGATTTGCTCGACCGCCTCCGGGCGGCCTTCCATGTCATCGAGCAGGACGACCGCGGCCGCCAGATCCTTCCGTACGAGTTGACGACGTGGGCGCTGCGGAAACCCGAGTTCGTCCATGTCGCGAGGAAGCAGTACGCGGCCTACCGCGAATTGGGGACCAGGACCATTTCCTCCTGGACGAACGCCACGGGTGTGCAGCTGCCTGCCGACGTCCCCGTCGTCGGGCAGTTCATCACCGCTCTCTTCGACGGACTCGTTCTGGCATGGCTCGCCGATCCCGACAACACCGATGTCGATGCCGTGCTGAGGCTGGCGCACGACCTCTTGAAACCCTCCGTGCCGGATACGCCGGAGACATCCGACGTGTCCTGAGCCCGCACAGCGGACCGGCAACAGCCGTCCGCAGCGGTTCGGGACAGCACAACAGATCGGTACCTGCGCGGTCGAGGGCGCCCTCGCCGCGTCCCCCTGACGGGGAGAGGATCGCCGGCGGCATGGCCCTCTCTCCCCGTCGCCGAGTTGGGGACGACTGCTGAAGCGGTTGGCGTCAGGACTGATGGAGGGTCTAAGCGGTCTTGCGTAAGTCGGTTTCTGTTGTCCGGAGTTGAGTGTCTCGATGGGTGAGGGCCTGGTCGACGGTGGCTTGTAGTTCCTCGATCCATGGATAGGCGCGGATGGGGATGTCCTCATACTTAACCGACCGCCACACGCGTTCGCTCCGGTTGAGCTCCGGGCTGTAGGGCGGCAGGTAGTGGAGAGTGACCCCGGGGGTCTCCAGTTGCGGTCGGGCTGCCTTCACTACCCGGCTGACGTGGGCGGATGCGTTGTCCAGGACGACGGTCCGTGGTCTGGGCGGCCTGTCGGGCGGCGGGGCCGTCTTGAGGGAGTCCCGGCCCTCGGGCAGGCCGGCGATGTGGGTGCACAGGAAGTCGAGCAGCACGTCGGCGGTGATCTTCCCGGTGGTGGTACGAAAGACCAGCCGTGGTTCAGGTCCGTCGATGCGCAGGGCGCCCAGAGCGTTGACCCGCCTGCCGCAGGTGCACTCCTGCAGGACGAGCGCGCGGGTGCCACGGCGGGCCCAGGTGTAGGCGGTGGGCAGAGTCGGCGAGAACCCGGCCTCGTCCAGGTAGAAGAGGTCGATGTCGCCGGTCTCGGCCCTCAGCCGTACAGCCGCAGGCCCTCCAGCTGATCCTTTGCGATCTGCTGGAGGGCTTCGTCGGCCTTGTGCCGCACGGTGGTCCGGGTGCGTTTGTAGCGGAAGCCGTCCTGCTTGAGCAGCACAGACAGCCGTGCGGGGTGAATCTCGACCCCGCGTTCACGCTGCAGCCAGGCCGCGAGCCGCGGCAGGGTCCAGGTCGGGCCGCCGTCCTCGGCGGCCGCGTCGAGCATCTCCTCCATAGCGTCCAGATCTGCCCGTGTGACCTTCGGTGGACGTCCGCAGCGGGGTGCGTCGGCCAGCGCGGCCGTCCCGCCGGCGGTGAAGCGGTGCAGAGCCCGCCGCACCGTGACCGGGTGGACCACCATGATCCCGGCCACCTCGAGCGCCGTCCGGCCCTGTCCCGACAACCGCACGCATTCCGCTCGCATCCGGGTGTTCCGCGGCAGATCCCGCAGCAGCAGCAGCAGCCCCTCGACATCACTCTTCTGATCCGGCGTAAGCTCAAGTATCAGCGGTTTCGGCACGGCGGACCCCCTCCCACCAGCCGGTATGCCCACCCCACACCTGACTTACGCAAGACCGCTTAGTAGGGCGTGCCGGTCCAGGCCGGCATCCACCTGCGCGGGCCCGAGGCGCCAGGGCTCACCGAACTGGCCGCCGAGTTTGCTCCTGACCGCGCATGGGTCACCGTGCTGGCGGACGGCGACGCCCGATAAGGCACCGACCGGGAGCGTGTGTTCACCCAGCTGCGGCACTTCACCGCACCGCTCGGACGAAACGGCCTCGCCCGGCCGGCCCCGGTGCCCGGCTCCGGGCACAGCCGGGCCGGACGGTATACGTACTGCCCTGCCCCGGCCGGCCCCTGCGGACGGGCGCCGGCGGTATCCTCCGGGAGTGCGGGGTTTCCGCTGCGGCGACGGGATGACCGGGCCGCTGGAATCCGACCATCACCTCGTGCGCACCCGGCAGGTGATTCTCGTGGGCAAGGGCTTCGCGGGGCGGGAGTTCGAGACGCCTCTGGCCGGGCCCGGGGCCGTCACCATCTTTGCGCCGAGATCAAGCGATCTCGGGTCGTCCGCCGCCACTTGGAACCTCGGACTCCCTCATCCGGCTTCCGCGGACCTGGCCACCCGATCGTGGGCAGCGGCAGCCGGTGAGGCCGGCTTCCCCGGCCACAGGCGACTCCATCTCGGCTTCCGGCCCGTTAAGGAGGGCGCGGCGCCAAGGGCGTGTGACTGGCTGGTGGCATCCGCCAGCTGGTGCAAGGAGATGTTCAAAGCGCGTAGAAGGTGCAGCGTTTGGCGGCGGCTGCCAGCCCACCGGTTCCGCTCTTCCGCCCGCACGTACTCAGAGGCGTCCATTCCGATGCTCTGGGCCAGCACGGTCACGCTGAACCGTCGAGCCAACCGATGCTGCCCGAGCGTACGAGGCTTCTCAATGCCCATCAATTCGTTGGTGTTGCACCACAGTACGTCCGCCAGAGCGAACAGTTGCTGCTCGGTGGGGCGGTAGGCGTCACTTTCCCAGGCGATCACCAAATCGGGATCGACGCGAGCCTGGAACACGTTCATCTGATCTGACACCTGCTGGGGTGAGAAACCCAGACGCTCCCGTGCTGACTGGGCGTTGACTGCGGAGAAGGGCGGTCGGTTCACTGTTCGGTGCTTCCTTGACTGGTGCGGCCATGGGGCCATGGCCATTGACGTCTTCAAACCGATGCGCTGGCTGATCACCACAACGTCGAAGAGATGCCCTGCCGGCGGCAGCGCACGGCCACCCGATGCCCCTCTCGGCTGTCCTCTGCATGGCATCTCACCTCCGTGAGCACGTCCGGCGGCCCCTCCCGCCCTGCGGGAACAGACTCGTGCGACACCCTCGACCGGCCCGAAGACGGAAACGGCTGGGGAAGGACGAGAACGCGCTTTTGTGTCTCCCCGCCGACATGCCGCGCTGCTCGCGCCGAGGTCGCCCGGCATGCTGTTCGCGCGACGTTGCACTTGGGTTGGCGCCCCCGGGCCAGGGTTGGGTCCGGGGGCCGACGCGGCCTTCCCGAGACCGGGGGGAGGGCTACTCGGGGTGGCCGAACGGACAACACAGTACGGGGCCCCGCCGGGGCCTGTGAGCAGTCGGCCGCGTAAGGGGCCGGATGGGAAGGCTGAACGTCCCCTCTGGGCACGACCGCAGGCATCCGGCGTACGAAACGCGGGATCGCGTTCCCCATGGGCGTCACGCAGCGGCACATGAACGAGGGTGGAGGTAGTCGACCGCCGCCTCGTCCGCCCGCCCGAATGTGTGGGTCGCTCACTCCGCCGGCATGCCTCGACAGCACCGCCGTGCCTGTCCAAGCGGGAAGGACGGATCAGCCTGCAACGAAGGAACGCCGGAAGCGCCGATGACAGCGGGATGACGCAAGGGGTAGCGATTCATCCCACCGTCGGCGCCACACCGGGTGACCCTCCGGTCAATTTCCGTGGTGGCGGAGCCCGAGCCGCCGGTCAGATGAGGCCGGCGCGGATGGCATACGACACCGCCTGTACTCGGTTGCGCAGGCCAAGGCGGATCATGACGGCGGACACGATGTTCTTGATGGTGCGCTCGGAGTAGCTCAGTTTGACGGCGATCTCTGAGAGGGTCATGCCCTCCGAGACCAGGCGCAGGACGTCGATCTCCCGGCAGCTGAGCCCGGAGGCGGTCAGGCCTTTGGGGCTGAGGACCTCACGCTGGACGTATTCGAGCTGATCCAGCAGTCGGCCCTGGACGACCGGCGGCAGACACGCTTGCCCGACCGCAACGGCGCGCACCGCACGTACCAGCGTCGTGACATCGACCTCCGACCGCCACAGCACCGCTCGCACCCGATGCTCCGCCACAGCGGCGGGGTCGGCGTACCAGCCGCCGTCCGCAACCAACACGAACCGGGCCCGCTCCGGTGCGGGCAGACAGCGCAGCAGGTCCAGCGCCGCGGCGTCGACCGTGCTGACCGCGGCCACCACGGTCTCGGCTTCCCCCAAAGCCGTCAAGGTGACATGGATACTCTTTCCCAAACATGCCTCCAGACCAGCCTTGGTCAGCGGATCCGCAGCGTGTACGGCCACAAGCACCGAGCTCATGCCTGCTCCTACAGGGTGCATTGAAACGTCAGATGTCGGAAATGGGAGAGACCGGGTTCACCCGGATCACCTCGCGGACGGTGGGCGGCGAGCCTCCCGACGAGCCCCACCCGTCCCGCCCACCCGGCTGCTGCCGAGCGCGGAGATCGCCGCCCTCACAGGGGCAGGGCGAGCACCTCGCTACGGAATGCCGAGGCCCGCTCGTTGCCTGCCGGCGTCCTTGCGGGCGCGGGTGATCGTCATATCGACGTATCGGTTTAGTAGAGTCGGTGCCGCGCCGGCCGCCCACCTGATGACCTTGGTGCTGGCGCCCGGGACGACGCTGGCCCGGCCGGACTCGGTTCCCTTGAGCATGGCGCGCGCCACGGCGAGGGCGGTGAGCGGCTTTTCGCCATTGGACAGGGCGAGCAGTTCTGGTGGTTTGAGGGGTTGCTCGCATGCGAGCATCGGGGTGTCGACGTCCGGCGGGTAGACACCGGTGACGGTGATGCCATGTGGCCGGTACTCCTGGCGGAGGACTTCGCACAGGCCGCGGACGGCGAACTTGCTGGGGCAGTAGGCGCCGTAGCCGAACACGCCGACCAGCCCGGCTGCCGAGGAGACACACGTGACACTCGCACCGCGGCCGCTCATCAGGTCGGGCAGTGCACCCCGGATCGTGTGCAGGGTACCGAAGTAATTGATCTCCATCTGCCGCCGCAGATCGCTGTCGGTCAACTCGTGGAAGTACGCCGGCTTGGTGATCCCGGCACAGGTGATGACCGACCGGATCGGACCGTGAGCGGCCCGACCGCGGTCGAGCGCCGCAGCGACGGCGTCGACGTCCGACACGTCGCCAGGCGCGACCACCGCGTTCGGCAGCATCCTGCCGCGCAGCGTCTCGGCGTCGGCACCGTCGAGGGCGATCACCGTGACGCGGGCTCCCGCCTCGACCAGCAGCTCCGTCGAGGCCAAACCGATGCCGCTGGTGCCCCCAGTCAGGACCACATGCCGGCCGTCCCAGAAAGTGCGTTTCACGAGGCGGCTCCTGCTTTCGGGGAGCCGGCCCGCGCCGCGTGACTCCGCAGTGGTTGGTAGGTCCGTTCGTCGAGATCGGCCCACTCGAAACGGTCGCGCAGGTCGGCCAGGTAGGAGACGTAGGTGGCCATGTTGACGTAACTGGTGTGCCGAGGGCTGTCGACGTAGGCGACACCGCCGCGCAGGTCGGGTTGGTCGTTCTTCTTGAGCGCGATGAATGCCGCTCGGTGTACGCCGGTCTCGCGGGCCCGGATGTCGATGAGTACCGTCTGGGCCATCTCGTCGAAGCGGGCGTAGGCTCCACCGGCGAATTCGACGAGGCCTAGGACGTAGAGGCTGTCCAGCTCGCGGGAGAAGATGTTGAGATACAGCTGTGGATGGTCGTCTTTCCAGGTGAGCAGGGCCGGGTCGAGGAACGGCAGCAGGTAGCGGTAGCCGGTCGCCAGCAGAATGACGTCCGCCTGCTCCTCGGTGCCGTCGGCGAAGACCGCGCCGGTGGGGGTCAGCCGGGTCACGTCGGGCTTGGCGGTCAGGTCACCGTGCGCCAGGTGGTGCAGGACCTGGGTGTTCATGATGGGGTGAGTCGTCAGCAGCTCGTGGTCGGGGGCGGGCAGGCCGAGCCGGGTGAGGTCACCGACGAGGCTGTCCACGAGCTGCGCGGGGTCGTCTGGCAGGCTCACGCCGCGTGGCGGGTCGAGGACGCCGGCGAGCACGGCATCGGTGGGCAGGCCGTAAATGTGCTTGGGCACGAACCGGTAGCCGCGCCGCAACGAGAGAAACGCCTTCTCGGCCTGGACGGCGGCGTTGACGGCGATGTCCACGCCGGAGTTGCCGGCACCGACTACCAGGACCCGCTTGCCCCGCAGCTCCGCGCCGCCCCGGAAGGTGGCCGAGTGCCGCAGGTCACCGGTGTAGCTGCCGGCTCCCGGCAAGTCGGGGGTGTGCGGGTGCCAGGTGACGCCCGGGGCGGCGATGAGCCCGTCGTAGGTGCGGGTCTCGCCGGTGGAGAGACAGACTTCCCAGCGGTCACCGGGCAGGGGCTGGGCGCGGGTCACCGCCACGCCGAGGGTGACGTGCTCGTAGAGCCCGAAGGCGCCGGCGAAGTCGCGGATGTAGTCGCGGATCTGCTGCCAGGACGGGTAGTCCGGGTAGTGCCCGGGCATCGGGAAACCGATGAATCCCGAAGTGTACTTCGAGCTGATGAAGTGCGCGCTGTCGTACATGGGGCTGCCGGGGTTGTCCATGTCCCAGACGCCGCCGACGTCGGAGTGACGCTCGAACCAGTCGAAGGGCACGCCTTCGGCGATGAGCGCACGGGCCATCACCAGGCCGGCCGGCCCCGCACCCACCAAGCAGTAGCGTCGCGTGTAGGCCACAGTCTCCGCGGTGGTGCTCCGCCGACGGGATCGGACCTTCGACTGCGCAAGAGCCGCGTACGTCGCGGGCCGCCGACGGCGCATCAGCAACGCGACGACAGTGCCTGCGAGGGCGGCGGCACACAGAACCGCCGGGCTGGCATTGACGGCCGGGTCGGTCGAATCCGTCAGCGTCGGGTAGTTGAGCAGGGCCAGCACGAATGCGGTGGTCAGGCCGACCGCGCCGATCGCCGGTGCGATGACGCAGCGCCACAGGTCTCGGTCGCTGCGGTGCCAGAAGAAGGCGACCACGGCGACGGACGCTCCCGCCTGCAGGGCGACGATCCCGAGCGTCCCGACACCGATGAACGCGGGTACCCACACGGCGTAAGGGTCGGCACCCGATGAAGCGGCGACGCCCGTGGCCAGGACCGACAGAATGCTGACGACCGCACTCGCCACGTGCGGGCTGAAGTGGCGGGGGTGGTAGCGGCCGAGCAGGCGCGGCAGTACGCCCTCCCTCCCGAGCGCGAACAGGTACCTGCTGGACGCGTTGTGAAGGGCGAGCAGTCCGGCGAGCAGGCTGGTGCACATGAGGACCGCCGCCATGTCGTGGAGCGGGCCGCCGCCGTACTGCTGGAGCAGCACGAACACGAATTCGCCTCCTTGCTCCCGTGTCAGCCGCACGACCTGGTCGGGGCCTGCGGCCCCGACGACGATCCAGCAGGTGAGTACGTAGAACAGGCCGATCGAGGTAACCGCGATGTAGGTGGCGCGCGGGATGCTGCGCTCCGGGTCGCTGGTTTCCTCGCCGTACAGGGCCGCAGACTCGAATCCGATGAAACTGAAGAACGCGAACATCAGCGCGATGCCGATCGACCCGGACAGCACGTGCGCACCGGAGAACGAGGCGGCCGGGAAGGAGGCCGCGCCCCGGTGCCCGACGGCAAGCGCGTCGAAAACCACCAGCACCGCGAACTCGGCGGCGATCAGAGCACCTAGCACCTTGGCCGACAGGTCCACTGAGCGGTAGCCGAGTATGGCCACCAGCACGAGCGCGAGGGCACTGTAGAGGTACCACGGCAGACCGACGCCGGAACTTGCCAGGACCAGGCTGCTGAAGTAGCCGAAGGCGCCGACCATGCCGATGGTCAGGGCGACGTAGGCGACGACCGCAACGTAGGCCGCCGCGACACCGGCCGGCTTGCCGAGGGCACGGGCGATGTAGGTGTAGAAGGCGCCGGTGTTCACCACCCGTCGGCTCATCGCCGCATAGCCGACCGAGAAGCACAACAACACGGCCAAAGCGATCAGGTAGACGGCGGGCAGTCCAGCCCCGTCGCCGTATCGGATCGCCAGCGGAACGTTTCCCACCATCGCGGCCATCGGTGCCGCGGCCGCGATCACTAGGAAGACCACTCGCCCAGTGCTCAGTTTCGCCCCGCCCCGGGCTTTTCGGCCACCCGTCCCACTCGCCATCGCAACTTCCCTTCGTCTGCGCCGAGTTTGACTAGGTCAAGCGTTCAGGTCAAGTATTCAGGTCACCTGTTCAAATTGTGCGAGACTGGTGCCATGGCCGAGACACGCAACCCGAGCCGACGTCGCGACGATGGTCGGCGCACCCAGCTCATCCAAGCTGCCGCACGCGTCATCGCCAGGGATGGAATCGCGGCGGCGACCGTCCGCCGGATCGCGGAGGAGGCGGGGGTGCCCGGCAGCCTCGTCCACTACTGGTTCGCGGACAAGGACGAACTCCTGGAGGAGGTTCTCCTCGCCGACCTCGACGCCATCTCGACCGCCGTCGCCGAGGCGGCCGATACCGGGGCGGCCGGTGGCGGGGACGATTTGCTCGACCGCCTCCGGGCGGCCTTCCATGTCATCGAGCAGGACGACCGCGGCCGCCAGATCCTTCCGTACGAGTTGACGACGTGGGCGCTGCGGAAACCCGAGTTCGTCCATGTCGCGAGGAAGCAGTACGCGGCCTACCGCGAATTGGGGACCGGGACCATTTCCTCCTGGACGAACGCCACGGGTGTGCAGCTGCCTGCCGACGTCCCCGTCGTCGGGCAGTTCATCACCGCTCTCTTCGACGGACTCGTTCTGGCATGGCTCGCCGATCCCGACAACACCGATGTCGATGCCGTGCTGAGGCTGGCGCACGACCTCTTGAAACCCTCGGTGCCGGATACGCCGGAGACATCCGACGTGTCCTGAGCCCGCACAGCGGACCGGCAACAGCCGTCCGCAGCCGACGCGTCGCGCACGACAAGTCCGAATCCCCGCTCGCGTCCCCATCACAGCCGGAGACGGTTCTGGCCCCACCGCAGCGCGGCGAAGCACAAGGATTTCCGGGTCCGGCATCGCGGGGACACGGGCGGTGCGGCGCTGATGGCTCCGAGGGCGAACTGATCCCTGCGTACGGTGGGTGACTGCGGCGACCCGAAGGAGCGACGGCGGCTGCGCACGGTGCGCCGCGGTCTCTGCCCAGAGGAAGTCGACTTGCTGTGATGCACGGTCCACTACGAGGTGCCGACCGATGCCTCCCGGCGCACCAGTAGGTCGAAGGACTCCGGGGCTGAGTACCGGCTGACCACCGCGTCGAAGAGGTGCCCTGTCGGCAGTAGATGGGTCCGACGTGGTGTGTCGGCCTCCTTCACGCGGTACATCCCAGCGACGTCGGCAGGAGCGGGCGACCACTCGACACCCTCGACACCCTCGGCATCCGCTCTACGCCACTCACCTCGGTCGGTGTGGCTTCCTCCGCAGACTCGGCGTCCGTGGTCGCTCGACATGTTGATCAGGGGACGTCCCGTTGGCTTGTCCGGGGAAGCCTGCCTCCGGGGCATGGGGTGGGATCCCGGGGTGTGACCGGCCGCCCGAGAGCGGGGGAAAGCCTGGTGCGGCCGGTCGACTGAAGCGTACGGCGCTGAACAGGGTCCGCCCAAGAGGAAGTCCGCTGGACGGGCCGAACAGGAACGCGGATCGGGCCGTCCGGACACGAACGATTCCGGGTCTGCCAGAGTGACCATGCCCGAGCACTCTGCGCCTCGCCCGCCAGAGTGAAGCCGTCGGCGATGCCCTTCTTCCGGCTGTGCGGTCCGGTCGGTGCCCGGCGGCCTACCGCGCGCACCCGTGGCGGCGTATCGAGCACACCATGGACAGCGGGAAGCGGCTGTTCTTCTCCGACCGTGAAGGGCTGCGCCGTGAGGTCGCCCGTCTGGAGCGCACGCACCGCCGTCTGGCCGGTGCCCGGTTCTCCAGATGGATCCGCGCCAGCGGCCCCGCCTCCTGGAGATCATCCAGAACCTCCGCGAGCGCATCCGAGGCCCGCGCCAACGGCTGGCTCGGCGAGGTCGAAGGACTTCAAGTCAGCTTTGACGCCGCGATGGCCAAGCTCAACAGCCTCAAACGGGCTCCGGCCGATGGCCGGCCGCAGTTGGTTGACCTTGGAATGCCGGTCTTCACCGACCACGCACCACTGCTTCAGCCAGGATCGGGAGAGCTCGGCTACCGGCCCTGATCCTGTCACCGAGCATGTTCGGCTTGGCGAAGACTGCGGAACACCTCCGCGGTCGTCCATCCGCGCAGCGTGGCGTGAATCGAGGAGCGGAATGCGGCCTCGGCCGTGGTGGCGTCGAGGGCCCCGGCCAGTTCGAGAGTCACGAGCCCGTGCAGGGTTGCCCATATCGACAGGGCGATCGCCGTTGCGTCGCCGGCGAGGACGGACGCCGTCAAGGCGCGATCGATCGCCGCGAGGAGCGGACGGATCGGGTCACTGGCGCCGACCTCCCCCGACGGGTCGAAGGACTGCACGCCACCGAACAGCACCGTGTACAGGTGGCTGTGTCCGCGCCCCCAACGACGGTAGGCGACGGCCAGCGCGTAGAGGTCGGCGAGAGGGGCCGCGGAGGTCTGCACCGCCGACAGGTCCTGGAACAGGCCGGTGACGGCTCTGTCGCGCACCGCACCGATCAGCCCGTCCTTCCCGCCGAACAGGGAGTACACCGCCGTCGTCGACGCCTCGGCGGCAGCGGCCACGGCGCGGACCGTGACCGACTCCCGCGGACGGGTGGCGAGCATCACGGTCGCGCACTCCACAAGCCGCTCTTTGACGGCCTCGTCGTTTGTTCTGGGCCTACCCACGGTCAGCAGCCTACCTTCTTTGATAACGTCGTTTTGAAACAGCGTTCTGAAACTGTCGGAGGTCCGCCGTGCCCACGCCCGTCTTACGTCTCGTCCGCTTCACCGGACGCTTACTGCTGGCCCTGGCCGCCGTCGCGGCGCTGGTGGTCGTCCTCCTCGCACTGATCGCCCTCACGGACGGGGCAGGTTCGGGGCTCGCCGCGTGGTTGACGACCCTCGGGACCGGGACTGTCCTCGCGCTGTGGCGGCGTCGGCACCGCACCTGGCCGGCGCGGCTCGTGCCGTTCCTGCCTGTGGTCGTCGCGGCGGCGTTGACGGCGACGGTCTGCATCCCGACCGTGCCGACGGCCCGCCGGTACCCGCCAGCGCTGCCGTTCGTCTCCACTCAGCACTGGAACCTGGCCACGGGCAGCCGGGTCGCGGTGTATCACTACCCGCCCGCGAACCCCGGCCCCCGGCAACCCGTCCCGTTCGTGTACCTCCACGGAGGACCCGTCCGCGGCATCTCGGTGCAAGACCACCGCTTTCTGCGACTCCTGGCACGACAGGGCTACGACGTCTACGCCTACGAACAGGCCGGTGGCGGACGAAGCGACCTGCTCTCCATGGACCAGTACACGATCTCCAGGTCGGTCCGTGACCTCGCCGCCTTCGTCGACCGCCTGGACAAGGGCAAGGTCGACATCCTCGGATTCTCCGGAGGCGGAGTCGTGCTCACCCGAGCCCTGGCCGACCCTTCCGTCGCCGCACGCCTGCACCGGGCGATCATCGCCGAGCCCGGGCCCATGGACGGCCCCACCGCACACATCACCGGGCACAAGGGCCGCGCATCCGCACGGGGCCTCGCCCCGGCCCCGACCGGACCGCGATCGACGCACGTCCCCCGGTACGCCGTGGCATTCGGCCTCATGCGACTCGGACTCCTCACACCCGACACCGGACTGATCGGACAGGCCGAAGGCGACAACGCCTTCACCGCCGCAGACCTCGGCAGCGACACCGCATCCGCCTACTGCGCGCGCGACGCGCACCGCATCCCCACCGAGGACACCGCACAGAACTTCTCCTTCAGCCCCGCCGCCAGCCTCCGCATCCAGCAGACAGTCAAGGACTCGCCCTCCATCGCACTGCTACTGAGGCAGTCCCGGACCCCCGCGATGCTGATGATCGCCGAATGCTCCTCCCAGGTCCGTCAATGGGCGACCGCCATCCTTGCCAATGACCCCGCCATCCAGCGCACGCAGTACATGCCCGGAGTCGGACACCACATGTGGAACGGCCTCGACGACAACAACGACCGGGCCGCCGCCGTCATCACTGCGTTCCTCCAGGACAAGCCAGCCCCTCTGCCGAACCACCCGACCCCCGACGAGATCCCCACCTTCCTGCGCGACCACAAATGAAGACGTTGCAGCCCGTCACCGGCAACGGCGGGCGAACCCTCGAAGCCGCCCGGGCCCTGCGCGAAGTACAGCCAAGGACGACCTCTTAGTTGGAGACACCATTCGAGGCGCTGCCCCGTATCATTCGATCTTTTCGGTGGCCCCAGCACCGTGACCTGGATGGACGTACCGGCGCTGTCGCCGCGTCGTTCACCTGGCATAGCCGGCGAGTGCTCACGGATGGATTCAGTTATCCAGCATGAAGCCCAACGGCCCACGGAGATCGGCAGGTCCGCAGTAGTGCACGCCGGTCATCCCGAGCCCGACTGCAGCTTCGACGTTCTCAAGCCGGTCATCCACAAAAAGGCACCGGTTCATGTCGACACCCACCCGCTCGGCCGCGATCTCGTAGATCTTCCGGTCTGGCTTGGCCACCCCCACCCGGGCACTGCTGACGACGTGGTCTGCGAAATCCGACAGACCCAACGAGGCCAAATCGTCCTCCAGCTCCACGGTCGCATTGGTCACGAGCACCAAGGGCACGTGAGCCCTCACCTGACGAAGCATGGCCACCACAACTTCGTCGGCCCAGAACGGCGCCTCGGCTAGCGCGGTACCCAGCTCGCGCGCCTGCACCTCCGACACCTGACCGGCGAGGCCGACCACGATGGACTCCACCCACTGCTGCTTGGTTATCGCGCCGAGGAGTAGCGGCAGGTCTATCTCCGGGGCAAACGCAACCCTTCCGGTTGCACCCTCCGCCAGCCCCGCACCACGCTCCAGGTTCGCCAGCTGCGTCGTGTCGTAGAAGCGGATCACGTTGTCGAGGTCGCACAGCACCGCATCGAACGGCCTACTAGGGATCTTGGAAGTCGTCACTGCCCTTGAATAGCACAGCGCCTTCGCGGTCTCACGTGACCTTGCCCTGACCTGCGAACTGGAGACGCCAGATGTGATGGAGGTAAAGCTGCATGGGACGAGACAGCCGGAAGACAAGGAACTTCCCAATGCCGATGTCAAGTGGCTGTTGTGACGGATGGTGAGGGCTGGTAGCACGCTCCGTCGCGGATCATCGCCCAGAGAACGTTGGCTCTGCGGCGGGTGAGGGCCAGCAGCGCCTGCTTGTGTCCCTTTCCTTCGTTCCGCTTGCGCCAGTAGTAGGTCCGCGAGGCAGGGCACGATCTGAAGCTGGCCATCGAGGAAAGGGAGAAGGCCCTCAGGAGGCCGCGGTGGTAGCCGCGGGGCAAGCGCATGTTGCCGTTGACGCGGCCTGAGTCACGTGGCACCGGGGACAGGCCGGCGAAGGCGGCAAGACGGTCCGCGGTGCCGAAGGCTTCCATGTCGCCGCCGGTGGCGGCGATGAACTCGGCGCCGAGTAGGGCGCCCATGCCGGGCAGGCTGCGGATCACCTCGGCGCGCGGGTGCTCGTGAAGCCGGGCCTCGATGAGAGAGTCGAGCTCGGCGATCTCAGCGTCGAGGGCCATCACCCCCTTCGCGAGACGGGCCACCATCGTGGCTGCCAGCCTCTCCCCGGGCAGCTCGGTGTGCTGGGAATGGGCCGCGTCGACCGCGGCCTGGGCGACGGCGTCGGCGTTCTTGACCTTGCGGTTCTTCAGCCAGGTTCCGATGCGTCTGGCACCACTGCGGCGGATCGAAGCCGGACTCTGGTAGCCGGTCAGGAGTATGACGGGCCCCTTGTTGCTCAGGTCGAGAGTCCGCTCCAGCGCCGGGAATATCTCGAGGAGCTGGGCTCGGAGCCGGTTGATCTGCCGGGTGCGGTCACCGACCAGATCGGTGCGGCGGGTGGTCAGGATCCGCAGGTCGACGGCCTTCTCGTCGCCGGGCCGCAACAGGCCGAGGTCGCGGCGCATGCGGGCCTGGTCCGCGATGACAAAGGCGTCCTTCTCGTCCGTCTTGCCCTGGCCGCGGTAGGCGGCCGACGCCTGGTGCACGGCCAGGCCGGTGAGATAGACCATCGGCTGGCCGTGGCTGAGCAGGAGCCCGATGAGCAGGGCGGCGCCACCGTAATTGATGTCCACCGCCCAGAGAGTTTCCTCGGACAGCGCGAGCACGTCCCCGATGAGTTCGAGCAGGGCCGGTTCGTCGTTGAGGACCCGCCGCGAGAGCCGGCGTTCGCCGTGCGCGTCGATCACCACACAATGGTGATGTTCCTTGCCGATGTCCACTCCGGCCCAGATCTGGGGCACGGTCACCTCCGCCAGCTCGTCGTCCAAGATTGTCCTACGAAGCGATCGAGTCGCTTATCCCAATTGGCGGTCGAGTCGTCGCGGGGTTCAGGGCGGCCAAGTTCTTTGAGCCATCCAACGGCGACAAGCTCACAGCCATACCCCGAACCCCTGGGCCCTGCCGATCCTACGAATGACCGGCTCAAACCCACGCTTGGAAGGTAGGACAAGCTCAGCTTGTTCTTTATGGTTTGAGTCGGTTTCGTTCGGTGATACTCTCTGGTCGTTTCACGGTTTTACCTACGTCGTAACGGGTGGCGGGCCGCCGGTTTTTCGAGCCAAATGGCCTGCCAGGTCCGGGGGTTGAGGGTTTTGGCGCGCGGGCCGGGCAGTGCAGGTGCGGGCGGAGGTTCCGAAACCCCCGGCGGACTCGGGCCGGGGTGAGTCGGCCGGGCTCGGCGGGCTTCTCCCACGGCCGCCGCAAGTCGGCGGCGGCCTCGCGCAGAAGGCGGATCTGGGTGTGGGCGGCGATGATCAGCCAGGTCCAGCGCTCGCCGGCCTTGGGGGTTCGCAGCTTCGGGCGGGTCCACCCGAGGGTCTGTTTCATCAGCCGGAAGGTGTGCTCCAGGTCGAAGCGCCTCAGGAATGCCTGCCAGCGCACATCGACGTCCTCGCAGTTCAGGCCGGTGGCGGACGACCACAGCCAGAGCGGCAGCGGGTCTCCTCCACCGGGCAGCCGGTCGACCTGGAGGCGGATCAGTGTGCCCTCGATGATGGGGAGTTCGCCGGTGTGGTCGATCCAGGCGGAGCGGGTGGTCAAGCGCGGGTGGATACGGTCCCAGGCCATCGCGCGGGTGGTGCCGTATCGGTCGGTGACCTGCGTCGTGGCCGCGTCCGGCTCGCCCCAGGTGTCCGGCTTGGCGAAGCGGAACTCCTTGCCGTGCTTCGGCGGTCGCCCGCCCTGGGGGTAGGCCAGGGCGTACTCCTTGAGCGAGGGCGTCGGCCGTCGCATGACGCGGTCGGAGCGCATCCGTCCCAGCACCTCGACCGGGAGGCCGTTGAGGAGGTGGGCCATGCGTGGGGCGTCGTAGCCGGCGTCGAAGACGATGAGGATGTCGCGGTCGCCGACGTGCCAGCGGCCCATCTCGATCAGGTCGGTGACCACCCGGCGGAGCTTGGAGGCGGTGGCCTCGGCGACGTCGTCCTCGGGTCCGAGGCGGACGGCATCCAGGAGCTGGCACCAGGACGTCCGGCCCGATTCGAGGGCGGCGACGAACGAGTACGGCCAGCCGGGGATGAACTGCTCCGAGGACCGTCCGCTGCGGCCGTAGATGTGGCAGAACAGGCGATCCGCGCTGGTCGGCGCGTCGGGGCGGAGCCAGTTGCTGACGTCGACGGCCAGGACCAGGCGCCCGTCGGCGGCCCGCGGCATCGGCAGACCGGCCAGCACCTGCCGCAACCGGGGTACGTCCACTTCCCGTGGTTCAGCGCCTCGTACATCGCGCCGTGCCCACGCCGGTGCTCGGCCACCAGCGTCAGTTCCACCGGCGAGGTCACCGGGCCCTCCGCGCACAGCAGCGCGTCCACGAGCTCGAACAGCTCGTCCCCGCGCACGGTCAGGCAGTCGAATAGTTCCTCCCGGAAGCGTGACGCTTGCGCGAACGCTTCCCCGGGACCGGCGTCAGGCGGCAGACTCACCTTCACGGCCTTCGTCTCGATCGGTGCACCTTGGTCGGAGCACATGATCAGACGAAGGCCGCCCCAGCGTCCCGCGAATGCCCAGCTGGGCTACCTAGTTCGATACGCCGTTCGAAGTCAGTCAGGCAGCGCCACGGTGAGATCCACCTCGACGAGCTGTCCCGGAAAGCCCAGCTGGGCGACGCCCAAGAGCGTGCTGGCGGTGGTGAATGCCGGACCCAGGGCAGACTCGGTGAGCCGACGCCATGCGGCTCCGAGAATGTCCCTCTCATTGCTTCGCACGTAGATCATTGACCGCACCACATATTCAGGCTGGGCACTCACTGCTGCCAGGGCAGTGAGCGCGTTCGCGACAACCTGGTCGACCTGCGTCTCGAGGGAACCGGAACCGACGAGGTCACCATTCCGATCAAGCGGGCACTGCCCCGCCAGATAGGCGGTACGGCCTGCCTCCACCACGGTGATGTGGTGGTAGCCGGGTGTCTCATGCAGCTGCTCGGGGTTGATGCGGGTGATCTTCTCAGTCATGTCAGCGAGTCTGACCAGCGTGGTGCCAGCACGCACCGCATTTTCCCCACCGGCAAGCACTCCGCAGCGACGTGAGGTTAAAGAACAAGCTCAGTGCCTGTTCCTGAGGCCGACATGACATAGCGGTGGTCGTGACGCTTAAAGGAACGGCTTGTTGGATCTTCAAGGCTGTGAAGATGGTCGGGAGCAGTCAGGAACCGAACTGATGCAGCACACGTCTCCCGCACCATGATCTCGAACGAGCACCACGACCACGCAGGTACCACCGGGCTCACCTCGCCGTCCGCGGTGACTGTGGATCCGCCAAAGGTCAACGACTACAACAGCTTCGCCGAGGCGTACACGGCCGAAAATGAAACCAACCTCAACAATGGCTACTACGAGCGTCCCGCGATGCTGGCCCTCGTCGGAGACGTGGCCGGCCGGCGGATCCTCGACGCCGGCTGCGGCTCCGGTCCCCTGTTCGCGGCGCTGCGCGACCGTGGTGCCATCGTGAGCGGCTTCGACTCGAGTGCCGGGATGCTGGAGCTGGCCCGGCGGCGATTCGGCGGCGGTGCGGACCTGCAGGTGGCCGACCTGGGTGACCCGCTTCCTTACGCTGATGACACGTTCGACGATGTAGTGGCGTCCCTGGTGCTGCACTACCTGGAGGACTGGGGGCCGGCGCTGGCCGAGCTGCGACGCATACTCAGGCCCGGCGGTCGGCTGATCGTGTCTGTCGACCATCCCTTTGCCATCAACCTCATACACCGTGAGGCCGGTCGCGAGGGCGAGTACAACTATTTCGACACCACCTACTGGACCCAAGAGTGGACCATGGGCGGCCAGACCGCCCTGGTGAGCAGATGGCACAGGCCGCTGCACGCGATGATCGAGGCTTTCATCGGGGCCGGTTTCCGGATTACCGTCATCAGCGAGCCGGATCCTGATCCTGCCGCCCGCGAGCTGTTTCCCGAAGTCATCGCGGCCAAGCCGCGCTTCCTGTGCTTCCTGTTCTTCGTCCTGCAGGCCGAGTAGCACCCGGATACTCCCACCACCACCCGTCACTTGAGTCAGAACTCACCTGCCGACTGGTCTCACTTCTCACTCATAGAGCCGTTCCGCGGCTCGGAGACTGAACTGTCTCCGGCATCAAGGGAGTTCGTGGGAAAGTGGGCTCCCGGCCGGGAGCCCGGGCCGGGCCGGGTGGTGTTGCCGACCGTGTTCGCGGCGGTGACCGTGGTCAGTCCCGCTGGGCCTCGCGTGAGGCGGGCTGGCCGGTCCGGCGGGATGTGCGGTGAGTGATTCGCCTGGTCATCAGTGTGATCGCGGCCCAGGTGATGAGCGACTCGGAGTGCTGGATGAGCCGTTCGTAGTCGCGGGCGTGACGTCGGGCGTGCATGACCCAGGCGATTGACCTCTCGACGACCCAGCGGCGGGGCAGGACGACGAATCCCTTCGCGTCCTTGGGCCGGCTTACTGTCTTGACCGTGAGGTTCAGGTACTTCTTCGCCCAGGTCACGAGCTGTCCGGCGTAGGCGGAGTCGGCCCAGACGATCGTGATCTCCGGGTGCATCAGCCCTAGCCGGAACAGTGAGCCTTTTCCAACCTGATCGCGATGCCGGGCTGTTGGGGGTCAAGGGCTGTACGCAACGACGAAGCTCCTGGTAGAGGGGTTCTCGACCAAGATCACCCGTGTCTGCCAGGAGCTTCGCGTGCTTGTTTACCCGTCCTCGATCGATCTGTCCAGCAGCACCCTGCGGCATCTGACGCGACAGCTCACCGCGAGGCGGCGGGAGCTCGGTACACGGTGGCGGCGACTGCCCGCCGGCCGCCAGGCCCTGCTCGCCCTGGCCCATCTGCGGTGCGGTGACACCTATGCCCAGCTCGCCGCGGGGTTCGGGATCGGTATCGCGACCGTCTACCGGTACATACGTGAGGCGATCGAAGTCCTGTGCGTCCTCGCACCGTCCCTGGACGAGGCGATGGAGACGGCCCGGACGAAGGCGTTCGTGATCCTGGACGGCACCCTGCTGCCGATCGACCGGATCGCGTCGACACGCCGTACTACTCGGGGAAGCACAAACGGCACGGCATGAATGTGCAGGTCCTCACCGATCCGTTCGGCCGACTGCTCTGGGCCTCGGCCGCTCTGCCAGGCTCCACCCATGACCTGACGGCCGCCCGAAGCCACGGGATCGTCGACGCGCTCGCCGCCGCGGGACTGAAATGCTGGGCGGACAAGGCCTACCAAGGCGCCGGTCGGCACATCCGAGTCCCCTTCCGGGGCCGCCGGCTGAAGCGATGGAAGCGACGTCACAACAGCAGCCACGCCAAGATCCGGTGCGTCGGCGAGCAGGCCATGGCCGTCCTGAAGGGCTGGCGCCTCCTGCGAAAGCTCCGTTGCAGCACCAACCGGATCACCGACATCGTCAAGGCCGTACTCGTCCTTCACCACGCCGCAACATGAGGTTGGAAAAGGCTCCTTGACGCAAGCCCTTCGTCTGCGCAGAAGCTCGCGGATCACGCGCGACGAATACTCCTTGTCGGCCAGCACAATCAACGGGCGAGTTCCCGGCCTGCCCTTCGGCCTCGTGACCCGGATTGCGGCCACGACCCGGGGGAACGCCGGGCTCACCGGCCTGGCCGGGCGTGAGTACGAAGGCCAGCGGCTGGCAGCGGCCGTCGGCGGCGAGGTGGATCTTCGTGGTCAGCCCGCCCCGGGGCCCGATGCGGACCAAACCTGGCGCCAGGCTGTTTGCCTGGGTCATGCCCCCAGATCCTCCGTCACGGGCAGGCACTCGGCGAGCAGGTCGACGACGTCGCGCCAGGCTCGCTGCGCGTGCTGTGGGTGGTAGCCGACGCCGGGGACCACGGGGTGGTCGACCGGCGGGTGATGGAAGGCGTGCAAGGCGCCGCCGTAGACCGCGAGGCGCCAGTCGACGCCCGCGGCCTGCATCTCAGCGGTGAACGCGTTCCGTTGCGCAGGCGGCACGATCGGGTCTTCCGACCCGACCCCGGCCCACACCGGGCAGCAAATGCGCGCTGCCTCGCCCGGTCGGCCCGTGGTCAGTGCGTTGACTGTCCCGATCGCGCGCAGACTGACGCCGCCGCGCCCGAGTTCCAGCCCCACGGCACCCCCGGTGCCGTAGCCGACGGCGGCGATCCGGTCGGGGTCGGTCCGCGGTTCGGTGCGCAACACGTCGAGTGCCGCATGACCGATGCCCCGCATCCGGTCGGGATCAGCGAGCAGCGGCAGGCAACGGGCCAGCATCTCCTCGGGGTCGCCCAAATAGCGCCCGCCGTGAAGGTCGAAGGCCAGCGCTACATATCCCAGCCCGGCGAGAGCATCGGCCCGGCGGCGCTCGACGTCGCTGAGCCCCATGCCCTCTGGTCCGAGCAGCACCGCGGGCCGGCGGTCGACACCGGCCGGGAGCGCGAGGTGTCCGATCATCGTCAAACCGTCCGCCGGGTACTCGACCGTACGCGTCATGATCGTCGTCATGAGACTGGACTGTAGTGATCGTCGAGCCCGGTTCGGTCGGTGTTCTGCCGCTGGCAGAACGGCGTGCGTGTCCCTTGTGTCGCGGCCCGGGATCGTCGTCCGTGACCACGACCAGCCTCAGCCAGGGCGCTCCATCCCTGCCCACGGGACCACCGTAGGGGCCCAGTCAAGGCAAGCCGAAATCCCGTGGAGCCCACCTGCATGGCGTGGAATGATCTTGGTGACCGCTGACGAAAGGGAAGGCTGAAAACGTGTACGTACCGTCATCTGCACGAGCTCTCGATAATGACGAGCGTGAGCTCGTGGAGCTGGCACGCCGCACCATAGACGCGCATACGGACGCCGGGCCCGACGAAGACGGGATCCACACGATGGGGGCTGCGGTCATGGCCGCCGACTACCGGATGTTCGCTGGCGTGAACCTCTACCACTTCACCGGCGGACCCTGCGCCGAACTCGTGGCTCTGGGAGCCGCACGAGCCCAGGGCGCCCGCCAGATGCGCTGCATCGTTGCCGTGGGAAACCACGGGCGGGGGGTCATCGGCCCATGCGGGCGCGATCGGCAGGTCTTCGTGGACTACTACCCCACCATGCGCGTCATCGTGCCCACGCCCGCGGGGCCCAGGTCCGTTCTCGCCGCCGACCTGATGCCGCTGACTCAGCGATGGACCCCGGAAGGCATGAACGGCCTCGACCCATCGCTCTACCAAGACCCCGAGACGGCCGGTCCCCCGATCATCCGGTTCAACCCCCGCTACCTTGAAGACGTCCGCTCTGGCGCCAAGACCAAGACCACCCGCTTCCGGGACCCGGCCCAGCTCGGGCCGGCACGGCTGGTGTTTGAAAGCGACCCCGAAGTCGTCCTGCCGGCAGAGGTGACCGGCATCAGGCACTGCCTGGTCAGCGACCTCACCAACCAGGACGCCCAAGCCGAGGGGCTGACGACCGCAACCGAACTCCGGGAAGGCCTCAAGGGCCACTACCCAGATCTGGCGGGAACCGACGAAGTCGACGTAATCACCTTCCAGGTCAACGGCAAGACAGGCGCCGCTTAAACCGCGGAGGCACCAGCGACGACTGGGACGACCGAAGCAGCGAAGAAGACGGCGCCCGGAATCGGCCCAGACACTCTCGCCAAGCTGAGACGACAGTCGGTTCTCCAGCTGGCGAACCCGTGCTGCCAGTCGCTGGCCGCGTTCGAGCGCGTTCGCGAGGTCGGTCTGGAGCGAAACCCGGCTGACTGCTGCCATTCGTCCGTCCTCGACCGCGGTGCCAGCAGCGAAGTGGACACGTTCGAGCAGGTCCTTGTGGAGGTAGAGGAAGGTTCGGTCGACGCGGGCCGCGCGGGCGAGCCCCGAGACGGTGATGTCACCCCCGGCCTTCACCGCGGTATCGAGGGCCTTGAGGACGCGTTCGCGGCGTCGGGCCGAGTCGGCCCGCTTCCCGTCGATCATGGGGTTGGTCATCCGGCACCTGAACCGGACGGGGCAGTCCTGCCCGCCGGCCGCTACGTTGGTCGGTTCGATGCACAGCCCGTAGGAGACTTGGACCTCCCCGATGCACCGCCGGGCGTGCTCGGAGTCAAGGACGAGGTGGGCCTGGCACCCGACGCGGCTGCCGTGCCGGTCGAACTGCATGCTGGTGACCCTGTCGACGGCTTCGCGGCGGCGCTGGTCGCCGACCCGGTAGTAGCGCTGTGTCGTCGACAAGTCCCGGTGGTCCATGAGCTGGCAGAGCACGTCGACCGGTACCCCCGCTTCTGCGTGACGCTGCGCGTAGGTTTACCGGTAGGCGTAGGGGTGAGGAAGATCTTCTCGCGGTCGAAGACGATCTCGATGGCGAGCTGCTGGGACAGCGCAGCCGGTCGGCTGTCCTTCGAAGCCCTTCAGCGCCTGGCCGCCGCCCGCAGCCGCACCGCCACCGCGCTCGCTGCGAAGACCCCGGTGTTCTTCATCGCCTTCGACGCCTTGCAGATCGACGGTATCGAGCTGCTGGCCCTGCCTACGCCGAGCGCCGCAGACGCCTGGAGGTCCTGTTCGCGGCCCGCGCACTGACCGCCCCGTGGACCCTGTGCCCGATGACCACCGACCCGGACAAGGCCAGCGAGCGGCTGGAGGACTGGACAGACGTCACCGGCGTCGAGGGCCTGGTCGCAAAAGCCCTCAACCAGCGCTACCGGCCCGGAGCCCGCGACAGCGCCTGGACCAAAATCCGACGCAGAAGCACCACCGAAGCGATCATCGGCGCCATCACCGGCACCCCCGCACGCCCCCAACTCCTCATCCTCGGCCACCACGACCCGACCGGACGCCTCCGCCCCATCGGCCGCACCGTCCCGCTGCGCCCCGACGCGGCCCGCGAGCTCGCCGAGCACCTCACCCCGGCCGCCACCGGCCACCCATGGACCGGCGCGAAGTTCTCCTCGGCATGGGGCACCCGCGACGTCCTCGACACCACCCTCGTCCAGCCAGACCTCGTCGCGGATATCAGCACCGACACTTCCATCGACCGGGGCGGCGTCTACCGGCATCCGATCCGGTACGTGCGCCTGCGCCTGGACGCGAGCGTGGAGGACGTACCCCGGTTCGGCGGGGGTCCGGCCGCAGTCGCGGGCTGACCTGCCGCACGCGCGCAAACGGTCCCTGGTCGAACAGTGGCATGGAATCCGCAGAGAAGCCCCGCGGCCACCCCGTCATGGGACACCCTGAGCTGTCTGCTCCGCGCGTCCCGAGAGGAACACCCTCATGACCGAGGTCGCGCCGGACATCGCCGAATACCTGGCGTCCCCGGACACTCTCCCGGAATGGGTGCGCTTCTACCGCGCCTACCCGGCGCATTGAGCGGGACATGACCTACCAAGTGCGCCGGAGATCGCCGAATCGCAAGGAAGCAGACCTGCCGCATCCGCGCACATCCGCCCACGCGCGCATCAAGGCGCCTCAGCAGAAACGACTCTGCACACTTGACCCCTGAGGCGTCTTCACACAGCCGCGAGCCGGGCCTGGGTGACACCGGCCGGCCGCCTTACGCAGCCGCGCCGGCTCCTCCGGAGAGACGGCAGCCGCGGCTCGCTCTCCAGCAGTGCTGTGTTGCGGGGGCCCCGGTACCCAACCGCACCGGTTGTTGGGCCCTTCCGGGTGTGGCCGCATACGTGGGCGGGGCAGGGTCGCAGACGGGATCCGGCCGGCCTGTCGGCAGGGATGTGGGAGAGGGCGGTGTGCTGGTGGAGTGGGACTGGTGGACGGTGGATTTCGGGTACGCGCACGCGGGCGCGGTGGGTGTGCTGGTCGGTGGCAGCGAGCCGGGTCCGGCGTACTGCGATGTCGGGAGCGGTCCTCACGTGCCCTCGACTACGCACTGGTCGGCCTACGATGGCCGGGCCGGCCGCCCGCGCGCGGAGGCGTTGCGGGCGGTGTGTGCGTGCGGATGGCGCAGCGCGGCTCAGTACCCCTTGGACTGGGACACGATCGGCGACCAGCCCCTGTACGAGGCTGACGTCGACCTTTCGGGACCGCTCGCGGACTGGACCGCGCACCTGTCCGTCGTCCGCGACGCCGCCGTGCCGCTGCCCGAGCCTTTGGCCGCGCTCCTGGTCGAGATGGCCGGGCAGCTGACCGCCACCGCCGCGGACGCGCCGTTGGCCGCGATGCGCGCCGCGGGTGTGCTGGAGCGGATCGCCGCCCGGGTCGGCCGGGAGACCGCCGGCGCGCTGTGCGACGACGGGATGCCGGCCGAAGCGGTGGCTACCGCGCTCGGGACCACCCGCTCCAAGGCCCTGGTCCTGCTCCTGAACGCGCAGGACAGGTAACGGTGCGCACCACAACCTCCGCGGCCGGCGTAGCGCGGGACATCAAGGGCGAGTTGAGCCAGAGCCCGTTCTCATGAACAAGGCAGTGCAATAGCGACTGTGGGGAGCGGGACCTGTAAGGGCCGCTCTCAGAAGCTGTGTCTGAGCCTCTTTCCGCAGGTGGCGGGGCTACCACAAGAGGTGTGGAGTCTGATTGCCGTTCGCTTCCGAACGGCAATGGCAGCTTGCTGATCTTCAGGCGACTGTGAGGGTGGTCAGCGGTGATCCGAACGACCGGCAGGGGCCCGTGCTGGAAGGTAGGACAAGCTCAGTGCTCGCTGGCCTGTGGTGCCAGGGAGTTCGGCAGAGTGCCCGACGCATCATACGAGGCGGGGTGTGCGCCGGTTCGGGTACGGGCTGCGGCCGGTCGGTGGATCGCGGCGCGGTGTGACGGTGTGTTCCGGGGGCCGGACCGGAGGGGTGTGGCTTGATCGTCGGACGGTCCCGCGCAGGGGCCGGAGTATCAGCCGACGTCCGTGGCGCGTCCTGGGTGCCGCGGCCCTTGCCGAGGAGCACCGATCGTGAAACTGATCCTGCAACATGATGTATTCCAACGCGGTGCCGGGGGTAGGCGGCCGCGGCGCCCCGTCCGGCGTGCCGCTCTCCTGCTCGCCACGGCGGTTCTGCCGGCAGCGCTGCTGGTGGTGCCCACCGCCACGCCCGCCGCGGCTGCGCCCGTGACCGTCACCTTCAACGCAGGCGCCGACCAGCCCTTCACCGTCCCGGCCGGCGTCACCCAACTGACCGTCACCGCCACCGGCGCCGCAGGCCAGAACGCGCCCAACGGTGGCACAGGCGGGAGCGGCGCAACCGTCACCGGCGCCCTGACCGCCACCCCGGGCACCACCCTGTTCGTGAACGTCAACACCGGAGGCGGACCAGTCACCGGAAACTTCGTGGGCGGCGTCGGCGGCGGTTCCAGCGACGTCCGCACCTGCAGCTCGGCCGCCTCCGGCTGCACCCTGACCGGCAGCCCCGGCATTGACCCCCGCCTCATCGTCGCCGGCGGCGGAGGCGGCGGCGGCTACGGTTCCGCCATCGGCGACTTCCAGGTCCCCGAGGCCACCGGCGGGGACGCCGGCAACACCGGAGGCGATGGCGGCGACAGACCGCAGGGCGGTGGCGGCGGTGGCGGAGGTACCCAGACCACCGGCGGCACCGGCGGAGCCGCATGCTCGCAGAACCCCACCACCGCCGGCACCGCCGGTACGGCCGGCGCCGGCGGCACCGGCGGCACCGGCTTCGGGGGAGGCGGCGGCGGAGGCGGCTGGTTCGGAGGCGGCGGAGGCGGCGGCTGCGGCCAAATCAACAGCGATGCCACGGCAGGTCCTGGTGGTGGCGGTGGCGGGTCGAACCTCGTCCCGGTCGGTGGTACCCCCGGACCCGCCACCGGGCCGGCCCAGGTCACCATCACCTACGAACCGGCCCCGGCGACCTGCGCGACCGCCACGGCCACCATCACCGGCACCAACCGCAACGACGTCCTGACCGGCACCCCCGGCGACGACGTGATCTTCGCGCTCGCCGGGAACGACGTGGTCGACGGCCGCGGCGGCAACGACCTGATCTGCGGCGCCGACGGCAACGACACCCTCACGGGCGGTGACGGCAACGACCGCGTCGATGGCGCCAACGGCAACGACCGCGTCGATGGCGCCAACGGCAACGACCGCGTCGATGGCGCCAACGGCAACGACCGCGTCGAGGGCGGCAGCGGCAACGACTCCCTCATCGGCGGCAGCGGCAACGACTCTCTGTCCGGCGGAGCCGGCAACGACGCCAACGACGGCGGCCCCGGCAACGACTCCCTCAACGGCGGTCCCGGTACCAACACCAACGACGGCGGACCCGGCCACAACAGCTGCACCAACCCCACCACCGGAAACGGCTGCAACACCTGACCAACGATCACCAGAAGCGGGCCCCGGCTGCGATGTGCCGGTTTGGTGTCAGTGGGGCGATGTCAGTGACGGATCGTTAGTTTGCTGGATTCATACTGGTCACATGCGCTGATGGTGTGGACGTCACTGACATGGAAGTGATGCAGGGGTGGGCTGCTGCTGTCACAGGCCGGTACATCACCAGGTGTCTCACTGTCATGGAATCGGTGCTTCTAATGCATGTAGCTGCGCCGGGGTCGAGGCTGGGTCCGGTTCGGGTACCGGTCTGATCGTGGGAGTGCATGGTGGGGGAGCGGGCCGAACTGCCTCAGGCACCGCACGGCCCAGTGGGTGCCGACGGTGAGCACGGTGGCGGCGCCGCCCGCGATCCACCCGGTTCTCGTTCAGTGTCCCGGCGATTCGGTCGCTGTCCGTGGCAGCGACCTCCAGGTGTTTCTCCTCCCCAGCGGGAAGTCCTTCGTCACTGCTTCCTGTGTCCGGTAGAGGCGTTGAGGATGTGGCGGATGATGGCCGCGGCTTCGTTCGGGTTGTGGTCCAGCCAGTGGGTGAGGTGTTGGCGGACGACCTTTTGGATGTAAGCGTTGGCTTCGGGATTGCTGAGCCTGGTTTTGGTGGAGCCTTCGAAGACGGGATGGGTGAGTTTTACGGAGACGACCGCGGTCAGGCTCTCGTGGATGGCTTCGGCCGTGATGTCCTCGTCGTCTGCGGACAGCTGGCCTTGCCGGCGCGCGTAGTCGTTGACGAGGTCCGTGAGCGCGGTTCGGAAGCCTTGTTCGTGGGCGCCGCCCTCATGGGTGCGGGTGCTGTTCGCGAAGGAGCGGAGCTCTCCCGGGGACCGGGTGTTCCACTGCATGGCGACCTGCACGAAGATCGTCTCGTCCTCGTTCTCCGACTCGAATCCGATGGCGGGGGAGTGGACGAGACTCGGGGGGTAGGGGTTGAGGTGGGTGACGTAGGCCCGAAGGCCGTCCGCGTGGTGGTAGTGGACCGGCCGCTCGTCGGTGAGTGAGATGGCCAGGCCCTGGTTGAGGAAGGCCAGTTCCTGGAGGCGCTCTGACAGCGTGGCGAACGAGTACCGGGTGGTCTCGAAGATGTCGGCGTCGGGCAGGAACGCGATCGTGGTGCCGTGCTCGTCCGTCTCCTCGTGCCTCGTCAAGGCAGTGACCGGGGTGCCCTTCTCGTACTCCTGGGTCCAGCGGTGGCCGTCTCGGTGGACCTCGACCGTGAGACGGCTCGACAGCGCGTTGACCACACTCAGGCCCAGTCCGCTGAGGCCGCCGCAGACCCCGTACCTGCTGCGGGGCCTGGAGCCGAAGGACAGCTCCGTCAGTTCGAGTTCGACTGCGGACTTGCCGGTGGGTTCTTCTGCAGGGACGGGTAGGCCCCGCCCGTTGTCCGCGACGCGAATGCCGCCGTCCGCGGTGATCGTGACGTCAATGACGTCGGCGTGGCCGGCCAGGTGCTCGTCGACGGCGTAAGAGACGACCTGGTACACCAGTTGATGCAGGCCGCGCTCACCGATCGAGCCGATGTACATGCCGGGGCGCCTGCGTATTGCCTCACGGTCCTCGAGTACCTGGATGTGTATGCCGGTGTATTCGTTTACGTTCGCGGGCTGACTGGGGTTGCCGGACTCGGTCATGAAGCACCCTTCCTTCATGTTTGTGAGTGGGTGTCACCGAAGGGGCAGACGCTGGTTCCACGCCGTCGGCCGTGCATGTCCATCCTAGATACCTGAACGTAAAACCTCAGGTCAGACCGCATGTGACGAGGTTCCAGGTGGCCGCGTCCACGGCTTTGCCGAATCCACGGTTCTGGGGGGACGTCGCTGGGAGCGGAGCTGTGCGAAGGCCCCGCCGGAGGCGCGCGAGGGGCATTCTCGGCAGGGCCCGAAGGGCCTTTCCCAGCGGATTTTCCGATCGGGTGCGACTCGTCCGCAAGGACGTCGAAGACGATGTCGCTCGGGGAAGGATCCACGAGTGGCACGGCAAAGGTCCGCATCCTTTCGCGGGCCGGTCCCCCGCCCGTCCGGGCTGTGCCGGAGAAGCTGTGGCAGGCAGCCGGGCCAGTGAAGCGGGGCCCTCGTCCTGGAGGTGAGCCGGAAGGACGAGGGCGGGAGCGGAGCGGACTCCCCAACGGGCTGGAGGCTGAGTCCCCGTGAAACGGGGTCACCCCGGTCCGCAGAGCGGACCGTTCGGGGTAGAGCGAAGCGAAACCCGATGGTGGCCCGCACCGCTGCGCTTACTGCTCGTCGGGGTCGGGGCTCCAGATGGTGGGCCCGCCGCCGCGCCACTCGATGAGCAGTGGATCGTCCAGGCGGACGGTGTCGGGGTCGAGGCCGGCCCGGCGCAGGAATTCGAGGAGGTCGGCGGGGCCGAGGGCGCGGCCGTGGATCTCTCCGTCGCAGCGGACGCGGCGGCCGCCCTGGGCGTCCGGCGGATAGACGACTACACGCGGGGCAGGGCTCATCCCCTCACCCTGCCGGTGCCCGGTCACTCCAGCACTCCGAGGGCGGTGTCGGGCCCCGGCAGTGGGGGCATGCGGGTACGCCTTCGGCCAGGAGCTGCCGGATCTGCTTGGGGCCGGCGGGGGCGCAGCGGTTGCCGGTGTCCCAGCAGTCCCCGGTGTGTACACGGGCCGGGCGCCGGCCGCCTCCGATCCCGCGTTTCATCAGCCACGCGGGGGGGCTCCTTCGGCGGCCGCCGGGCCGCGGCAAGGGCATCGCGCTCCTCGGCCGTGGCCAGGGCGTGTTCGGCCCGGCCGAGTTCGCCGCGCAGGTAGGTGACCAGCGCCCGCAGCCGGGGCAGGTCGGGTGGCAGGACGAACACGGTTCAGCTCCCGTAATGCGCCCGCCGCGCGGCCCTGCACGCCTCGCACAAGGGGTTGGCAGGGGCTGCGCACGTGGCGAACCGCACCGGGCGCATGAGCCGGTCTGTGAGGGGGGACCAGGTGGCGACCTGGGGTCTGGACGTTGGAGCCGGGGCGGGGACGGGGGAGGTCATGGCGCTGCTCCTCGGTGCGGGGATCCCTCCATTCCATCATGTATTCGATTCTTTGTGCGAGTGCCCCGCCGGCTCACCGCTGTAGTTGGCCCCTGAGCGTTCTAGTACTGCAACGGTGTTTGCCGTGACGGTTTGTTGGCTTCTGGCGGTGTGTGACCGCGTCGTTTGTAGTGGCTGACACGTGCCTGGAACTGT